>JAJDZN010000216.1 GCA_022824585.1 Bryobacterales bacterium
CGTCCGGACCCGCACGCCGATTGAGTGAAATCGCCGCCTGTTGAAACAAGATGTAGTGACATACTGGATGTGTGCAAAATGTTATGTCATTGGTGTGTCACGACTTATGTGTCCGCGAAAACTTAAAATGACGAACTCAGGTTAACGTCGCTGACGCGGCGGTCCGATCAGCGGCTGTCAACTCTCGCCGTTGCCCTTCACCTCGATCAGCAGGCGGCAGTGATCGCTCGATCCCCACTGGTCGATCTCATTCATCGCGCGCACCGATACCTTCTCGTGAAATCCACGCGACGCGAACGCGTAGTCCAACTGATTCACCGCAGCTTCCGGCCCGCCCCGGTGATAGTACGTCGGTACGTTCTTCGTGTCCGGCGGTACATCGTCTGGATCGGATTCCGCTTCACGACCGTGCGGCAACTGCGGCCCCAGAAACTCCAGCCCAAGCGCCTGCATCCTATCCCACACCGTGCGCTCGCGATCCGGCAGCGACAACCTCCAACCGGTCGACCCGTAGAACATGTTCAGATCGCCCGCAGCCAAGATCCTGTGCTTCGCAGGGTCGGTGTGACCAATGAACGTGGACAAGTCCGAAATGATTCGATGTGCGGAGGCGTCCGAGTAGATCCAACTGCTGTTGGTAGACGGATGAACCGTCAGCCAGCTTGCGTACATCGAGACTGCCACAAATGACTCTTCCTCGTTGCCGTGCGGGAGCACTCTCGCGGCGGCGATGGTACCGATTCCACTGACTCCGATCAAGTCCTCACCGAGTTCGCCGGTCGGAGGCACTTGTCGGTACGGCTCGACGGTGACTCGGTCAGTCAGCTTCACGACCAGCGGCCAACGGTCGTACAGCTGCCGGTTCCAGAACACCCCGTCCATGTGACCGATCTGATCCACCAACTCTCCCGGCGGGCTTCCCGCTTCCTGCAACAGCGCCAAATCCGCGTCACCGTCACGAGCCATCTGCACCAGTTCGCGCCACGGCTCCAGCCGCCTGCCGATGTTCCAGCACACCAGCTTGATCATCCGACCACTTGTCCGTCCATGAAGTGATAGCAGACCATGTGGCACACGACGAAGTGCGCGTCTTCCACGCGGCCCATGTGGTCGTCTGAGATGTGGACGCTGAGATCGACGCTGGGGCGCAGACGCCCGCCACTGAGGCCGCTCAGGCCCACGGTGTAGCAGCCGATCGAGTTTGCGTAGTTGATCGCCTGCACCACGTTCTCCGAGTTTCCGCTCCCGCTAATGGCCATGGCGATATCACCGGGCCGGGCGAAGTTCTTCAGGGGCTCCACGAATACGCTCTCGTAGCCCACATCGTTCGAGTAGGCGGTCAAGGTCGGGACCTGTTCCGCCAGCGACATGATCTTGAAGCGCTTCTGCTGGCCGTAGCTCGCGCCCTTCACGATGTCGCAGGCGAAGTGGTTGGCGGTCGCAGCGCTGCCGCCATTGCCGAACACAAAGATCTGCCGATCCTCGTCGCGCGCCCTGCGGAACACATCGATCAGAGCCTCGACGCGATCCAGATCGACTGTCTCTAGAGCGGCCAACAACCGCTGCTTGTAGTCCCTAGCGAAGGCCATCGCTCACATGCCCTGCCCCGCGGTCGCGGCCAAGGCGAGCACCTCGTCGGGAGTCGCCCTGCCCGTGCCTAGTTTGCCGACCGTAACGCCGGCTACGATTATCCCAAACCGCAGTGCCGCTTCAGTCTCCGCACCCGCCGCTAACGCGAGCGCGAACCCTGCGGAAAGACTGTCCCCCGCTCCGCACGGATCCACTGCCTTTGCAGCTTCCGGCACCGGGAGCAAACGCTTCCCGTCCCTGTCGAAGAGCCACGCTCCCCGCTCGGCCGCCGTGACCACAAGCGCCGGCCCTCCGATCGTCCGGCGCAGCCGCTCGAAGTCGACCACTCCGAATTGCCTCTGGCAGGCGGCCGCAGCCTCCGACTCGTTCGGCGTGACAACGACGTCGCGAAAGTGCTCTACGCGCCGGCGAGAATCGGCTACGAAGACGGCACGGCCGGCCACGGACGCACTCCGACAAACGGCCTCCCGGATCGCACGCGTGACAGTCCCGCCGTGATCGGTCTCCGCTTGATCGGCCACGATCACAGCGTTGAAATCGTCCAAGCACTCCTCCATCCTCGCAACGATTGCCTGCTCGGCATGAGGGCACAGCGGCGCTGTGTTGACGAAATCGACCCGGGGAAGATCCTCGATGCCTGTCTCGCAGTTGATCAGCTTGGTGTAGGTAAAGGTTTGCAGGTCTGCGGACTCGACCAGTAGCTCATGCTCGATTGAGGCCCTCGCCAGCGCACGGCGCAAGTCCAGCCCGGCGCCATCCGCTCCGACGGCTCCGAGGACGCTGACCCGGCCGGCGCCCAAGGCTGCCAAGTTGCCGGCCACCGTGCCTCCTGCCCCTGGCGTCGACGTGGTCTCCCGGACCGCGCACCGCGGGATTCCGGTCTCGCGCGAGGGCTCCCCCAACTCTGGGTCGTACTTGCACCATCGATCGAGGCAGATATCGCCGATCACCAGCGCTCGGACGCTCGACGCACGTGCCAGGATTTCGGAACAAGTCATTCCGTGCGGCTGTCGGCCGCCGCCAAGACTGCCTTGCGAAGCGCCGGAACCGTGACGCGATGGTCTCCGCAAACGTAGAGGCTTTGGCCGCCATCTGCGACCGTCCGCACGAGAATCGTCTTGTGCGGGCGGAAGTAGTAGCCGGGGTCGGACTTGGGCAGCTCCGTGTGGACGTCGCCCTGGATCGGCACCAAGTCGAAGACCGCGGTCATGAAGTTGGCGATTCGGCGGCCTTCTTGGTGTGCCACGTTGCGGGCCATCGCCAGCGCCTTGAGATAGACCTCGGGGCCCATGATCGCCGACCCGAGGCTAACCATGATGCCGCCTTCCAGGCTCTCAACCGCCTTGGTGTATACGAGAAAGTCCCGGTAGCTGGCCTGCCCGTAGGCCGCGCCGTCGCAGTTGGGATGCTCGTGGGTGATGTCGTAGCCGACGCCCACGTGGACGGTGACCGGGATGTCCAATTCGTAGGCGTTGGCGAGGATGCTTACGTCGCGATGCGGGAGTTCCTCGGCCACAATGCGGCGCCCGAAGTTCTCTCCCAAGCCCAAGCCCAGCCGAGCCGCGTCCACCGCCCAATCGTTCAGGATCGAGGTCTCGTCCCAGAGCCCGAACTCCCCGGTGCGGATGTAGCGCGCGACGCTCTCGGTGGTGGCGCCGATGCGCGCCAGCTCAAAATCATGAATGGCACCGGCGCCATTCATGGCCACGTGCGTGAACGCTCCGCGCCGCAGCAGGTCGATCACCTGTCGCGAGACGCCGGACTTGATCACGTGCGCGCCCATCATCAAGATCCGCGCACTGCGGTCGCCGGCAACGAGCCTTGGCGCAACGACTTCGAGGGATTCCCGCAACCGCTGGTCAGCCTCCTCAACTTGCTGGTCAAGCTCCAGCAGATAACCGAGATCCATGTCGTGCGCGCGCTCGGCCAGCGGGCGGATGTTCAGACGCGAACGGTCAAAGGCCGGGAATTTCGATTGCATGTTGAAGAGCCACGGAGGCGGAACTTCGGGCAGTCCGGTCAGGAAGCGCCGAACATGGCCGCCATAAGTTCATTGTGCGCATTGAAGTTGGGCACGATCCAATCAGCGCCGACAGCAGCAAGCCGGTCGCGCTTGACCTTGTCCACGGCCACGCAGTCGGGCTCATCGGTGGCGACACCCACCGCGCTGCCACCAACTGTCTTGACGACCTCGATCTCCACGAAGCCATCGCCGAAGCCCAGGAACTCGGATCCCTCGTAATCGCTTTCGCTGATGATGCGCTCCACCAAGATCTTCTTCGAGAAGTTCTTGTAGTCGTCCAACGCTCCGTGCATTCCGCCGGCAAAGTACGAGTCGATGCGCAACAGGCGCGCCTCTTCCTGCATGTACGGCTGGTCAGTACCGCTTGCCAAGTACAGCCTCAACCCGCGCTCCAGCATGGCATCCAGCAGGCGGCGCGCACCGGGCACCATCAATTCGTCAGGATCGACGCGCCCAGACCGCAAGTCCTCGCGACGATGGCGGATCTTGTCCATCAACAGGTCCAAGTAGACGTGCTTGTATTCCAGCGGATCCTTGGGCGTCCCGCCCCGCTTGGCAATCTGCTCGGCGAACTCGATCATCTGGTAAATCGTCTGCCGCCCGGTCAGGTGGCCGACATACCCCTCGACCAGCTCCGTAAGCTCCTGCTCCGACTCGCCAGTGCGCAGATCGAGCAGCGTCTCGACCATCATCGGCACCATGACGTCGAACCATCCCGCGCGGATCAGGGATAGCGTCCCGTCGAAGTCGAAGAGCCCGACCCTGGCACCGGCCGCGCTCGACGCCGGGTCGAGGATCTCAAGGGGTGTGCAAGCCAAGCTCCAGTGTGGCAAATCCCGGTTGGAGGTACTGCAAGTCGGCTCCCCTCGGCCTCGCTGCATCTGGGACACCCCGTTGGCGTGCCACGGGCAGGCTGGACCCACGGCTCGAATCGGCCGCCTCCGCCCCGCCGACAGATGCACGCCCGCGGCGGCCAAGTACCAACGCAGCGGTTTGCTACACTGCCAGCGGCCTGCGGGGTGCGGGATTCGCGTCGGACGAGACCTCTCGCACACACGCCCAGGCCGCTCCAACAACGGCTAGCAGCCCCGTGGCTTGACGCTCTCGGCTGGGCATGGCTAGCATTACGGAATCAGAGGAAATCCACTCATGGCAAAAGAACTGCGCATCGGAATGATCGGCTACGGCTTCATGGGCCGCGCCCACTCGAACGCCTACAAGCGTCTCAACGACTTCTTCCCAGTCGAGCACCGACCGGTGCTGCAGGCAGTCGCAGCCCGCAATCGGGATAACGCGCAATCATTCGCCGACAACTGGGGCTACCAGCGGATCGAGACCGACTGGCGCAAGGTGGCCACCGCCGATGACGTGGACTTGGTGGACGTCTGTGCCCCCAATCACCTGCACCTGGACATCGTCCTCGCAGCCGCCGAAGCGGGCAAGATGATCTGCTGCGAGAAGCCGTTGGCGATGTCCGTCGCCGAAGCCGAGCAGATGGTCGAAGCCGTCGAGAAGCACGGCGTGCCCAACATGGTCTGGTACAACTACCGGCGCGTGCCCTCGATTTCGCTGGCCAAGCAGATCGTTGACGAGGGTCGCATCGGCAAGCCGTTTCACTACCGCGCCACGTACTTGCAGGACTGGACCATTTCCGAGGACGTCCCCCAAGGGGGCGCTGGAACGTGGCGCCTAGATGTGGACGTGGCCGGCTCCGGCGTCACCGGCGACCTGCTCGCCCACTCCATCGACTCGGCGATGTGGCTAAACGGTCCCATCGCCCGGGTCGTCGCCAGCACGCGCACGTTTGTCACCGAGCGCATGCATGCCGATACTGGCGATGTGCAGCCCGTCGGTATCGACGACGCCTGCATGTTCCTAGCCGAGTTCGCAAACGGGTCGATGGGCACGTTCGAATCCACGCGCTATGCCCGCGGCCGCAAGAACTACAACACGCTCGAGCTCAACGGGGCGGACGGGTCGGTGTTCTTCGACTTGGAGGACCCAGAATACCTGCACTTCTTCGAGTACCAGCAAAAGCAGTCGGGGAAAAAGGTCGAGGATCACCTCACGGGCTGGCGCAAGATCCACGTGACGAATTCGGAGCACCCCTACATGGACAAGTACTGGGTGCCCGGGACAACGATCGGATACGAACACACCTTCCTCAATGCTCTTGCGGACTTCGTCGCAGGCGTCGAGTCCGGCAACCACACCCAGCCCGATTTCAAGTGCGCGCTCCAGACGCAAAGGGTGTGCGACGCAGTGATCGAGTCCGGCCGCACTCGAGAATGGGTTGAGACCGGAGCAGAGTAGCTCCGGATAGCCCTCCCCGTCGCTCAGATCCGCACGATTTCGGCCTGGACCGCGCCGGTGGCCACCGCGCTATCCGCCTGAACGAAGCAGTCGATCTCGCTGCGGACGCCGAACTCGGGCAGGTACACCCCCGGCTCGATCGAAAAGCACGTGTCCGGGATCACTGGGCGCTCGTCGCGCATCTCCAGGTTGTCCATGTTGGCACCGTTGCCATGGACCTCTTCACCGATGGAATGGCCGAGGCGGTGGACGAAGGCGTCGCCGTA
The DNA here is from genome assembly GCA_022824585.1 of Bryobacterales bacterium. Taxonomy (GTDB): domain Bacteria; phylum Acidobacteriota; class Terriglobia; order Bryobacterales; family UBA6623; genus VXMF01. The sequence continues at coordinate 6,193 of JAJDZN010000216.1, forward strand.
GCCGCTGGCGGCGATATGGTCCCGAGCGACCTTGTCAATCTCCCAGCCCCGGATCGCCTTTCCCTCGCGCATCGCCGCATCAGCGGTGCGCAGGGCCAGATCGCGAGCGCCGGTGACGACCTCGAAGACCCTTTGCATGTGCTCGGAGGGGCGTTCGCCGCAGAAGCCTGTCCACGTGATGTCGTAATACACGGCTCCGGGGGCATCCAGCTTGGCCCACAGGTCGATGAGGACAAAGTCCCCGGTCCGAATGGGCCGCGAGCGTTCCGGATCCGGTCCGTAGTGCGGATCGCCGCTGTTGGAGTTGACAGCGACGATGGGGCCGTCAACCGTCACCATGCCAGATTCCCGGAAGCGCCGAACGATGAACTGTGCGATGCGGTACTCGCCGCTGGCTCCGTCCGCGTCGATGTCGTGGCGGATCTGCTGAAACGCCTCCTTGAGGATCGAGTCGACGCGACGGCCGGCCTCGAAGTGGGAGTCTCTCTGGGCCTCGCTCCAGCGCGCCTCGAAATACTGCACGAGCGCAGCTGACGACACGACCTCGGCGCCGAAGGAGCGCACCAAGTCGACGGTGCCCGCATCCACCAGCGAGACGACCGGAATCATGCACTGCGGCGAAAATTGCATGGCGACGCTGGCCTTGCCCGCCAAGATCGCTCCGAGGTGCTCATGATGCGACTGCCAACTGGAGTAGACGAGCTTGGAACCGGGCAAGCTGTCGAGCCGGGCATCTTCGATCGCGTGCACGAGTTTGGCCGGCTCTCCGGTCGCGGGGATCCAGTAGTACCAGCGACGCGAGACATGCCCGCCGGAATCTAGCCCCAGCACGCGATAGGCGATGGGGTCGCGCACGTGGTGGTCGAACAGCAGCCAGCCGTCAAGCCCTTGGGCGGACAGCTGAGCCTGGATCTCGGAAACCTGCATAAATCCCGATTGTAGCTTCAAAATTCGAACAGAAATAAGAAATTTCACAATGGGGTTGCGCAATCATCGCTAGTGTTCTAGAATAAATGGCAAAGAAAGGGAGGGCATCGTGGCTCTAACCAAAAGGCAGAAGCAAGTGCTGGACTTCTTGGCGGAGTTCATCGCCGAGAATCACTACAGCCCGAGCTTCGAAGAAATCGCTCAGAACATGAACCTGTCGTCCGTCGCGACAGTCCACAAGCACTTGCAGGTGCTGCAGGAGAAGGGCTACCTCGAACGTAGCTTCAATCGCAGCCGCGCGCTGGAGATCTCGCCGAAGTACTACGACGAGATGCGTGCCAACCGGCAGAAGCTCTACTCGTTCCACAAGGGGCGGGATGAGCTGACCGCCCCGCTCGTGGGCACGATCACGGCGGGCGCGCCGCTGCAGCAGTACCCGGAGCGCGAGACCCTGTCGTTCGCTCCGCTGCTCACCGTGGACAACGTCTTCGCGTTGCGGGTGACGGGGCAGTCAATGATCGACGACCACATCCTCGACGGGGACTACGTCCTGCTCGAGAAGACCCGTCATGCGCACAACGGCGAGATCGTGGTCGCGGTCGTGGACGGGACGGAGTCTACGCTCAAGCGCTTCTATCTCGAAGGCGAAATGGTGCGCTTGCAACCGGCCAACGTCGACATGGACCCGATCATCGTTCCCGCCTCGCAGGTGGAAGTGCAGGGCCGCCTCCTCGCGGTCCACAGGCGCTACCACTAGCCGCACCGCCGACACTACGTTCAAGGCGATCCGCCGGGCCCCTGCCCCGGCCGGGCGTCACTGGGGTTTGCTGCCCGGCCAACGGATCCGGCGACACCCAGCGCCCAAAGGCCGCAGACCAGCCAGCATCCCGGTCGCTAGCGCAGTCCCTGATAGAAGAAGTGAAACGTGGAAAGATAGATCGCAAGCAATGCCCCGGTGTAGAGAAACACCATCATGAATCGCCGGTCCAGCAGGACTTCTAGCACGCCGAGGCCTTCCCGCGAACACTTGCGGGCGAACCAACCCACGAATACGATCGCACCCAGAATCGGAACCCACACGAACAAGACTTCAACAACGGGACTCATGCTTCAATCCCTGGATTAGCCCCTGCCGGCCAGTCCCCACCGGCCCGTTTCCGCAACTGGTCGAGGTCTACTACCTCTACGTCATGCTGGTGCGCCTTCTGTAGCTTGGAACCCGCCTTTTCGCCAGCGAGCAGATAGTCCGTTCTAGCGCTGACGCTACTCGTGACCTTGCCGCCATGGCTTTCAATTACCGCCTTGGCCTCGTCCCTCGACATTCCGGGCAACGTCCCGGTGATGACCCAGACTTCGCCGCTGAACGGTTGGTCTGACGAGGTGGGGGGGGGCGCGTCATCGGCGAAGTTCAGACCTGCACGGCGAAGGCGCTCGATCAGGTCCTTGTTGGACTCCGCGCTGAAGAAGCTGTGGATGGCACTCGCGATGTTGGGCCCCACTTCCTCGACCTCAACGAGTTCCTCTTCACTCGCCTGCGCGATGGCATCTAGATTGCCAAAGTGACTGGCAAGCAGACTTGCGGTGCGCTCGCCAACGTAGCGGATCCCCAAGCCGAACAGCAGCGAGCTCAGGCGTGCCTGCTTGGACCGGGTCAAGCCTTCCAGCACTTTGCATGCGGACTTGGATCCTAAGAGCACGGTGCGGCGAGCCGCACCGCGCCCCACCAAATCGACGGGACCTAGGGCGAAGATTCCCGGCAATGCCGTGAGGCTGCCCTCGGCTACAAGGTCTCGAATCACGTCGTGGGTGAGGCCCGTCACTGCGTCCCGGTCTTTGGTCGCCCTCCGGCTCCAAATATCGATCCCTTCCGCGAAGTCTTTGATGCGCTGGCACAGTTCCTCCGGCGTCTGCGACCGCTCTGGCGGGCTTGAGTTCTCGGTCTGGGAGGATTCGTCGTCTTGGCCTTCCGAAATCGCCAGACACTCTAGCTCGACCTGTCGCAGGGCAGCGAAGAGTTCCACTTCATTGGGATCAGCGAAATAGTCGAGAATCGAGGAAGCCGCGCGCTTGTTGATAGCCTTGACCGAGAGCAGATCGTCGACGCTTGCCGCCCGGAGATATTCCACTGTCGGAAATCGCGCAGCAAGTGCATCGCACGTCTTTGGGCCGACGTTAGGAATCCTGAGGCCCTCGAGGACCTGAACCCAAGTGGCTTCGGACTTGGCCTTTTGGATCGTATTCACGACTATCCGGGCCGTTTCAGCAGTGACGGGAGCGATCACCAAGTCCTTCTCCAGTCCAGCTAGCTGCTGCTCCTGCAGTTGATAGAGATCCGCGATGTCACTAACGTAGCCGCGCTCCACCAATTGACGGGCGATCTGCTCCCCTATGCCATCGATGTCCATTGCAGAGCGCGAGCAAAAGTGTTCGATCGACTGCTGCAAGCGAGCCTTACAGCTGATATTTATGCACCGCGCCACCACTTCGCCTTCCGGCCTGACCACATCCGCCCCGCACACTGGGCACGTCCTAGGCATCCGAAAGGGCCGGCGACCCTCTCCCTGTTGCACGACTCGGAGAATCTTGGGAATCACGTCCCCGCTGCGCTCCAACAGCACTCTGTCCCCGACTTGCAGTCCTAAGCGCTCGATTTCATCCTCGTTGTGCAGGGTCGCCCGAGAAACCGTCACGCCGCCAACTCGCACGGGCTCGAGCAGTGCCCGCGGAGTGAGTGCGCCGGTGCGACCCACCTGGATATCGATGTCACTGACCACCGTCTCCACTTGCTGGGCCGCTGGTTTGCAAGCGATCGCCCAGCGAGGGGCCTTGGACGTCGCGCCGAGCAGTCGCCGCAGCTCCGCCCGGTCTACCTTGAACACGAGCCCGTCGATCTCGTAGGGCAAAGACTCCCGTTCAGCCAACCGCTTCTGGCAAAATTCCAACAACGCATCCGCGCCGTCAAGCAGCACGCGCCCTCGGTCCACCTTGAACCCAAGCTTCTGCAAGACCTCAAGCGATTCCGAATGCGTCGGGCGCTCCTCGGCACCATCGACCAGGAGCATATACGCAAAGAAGTCTAGGCGGCGCTGGGCTGTGACCGACGCATCGAGCATGCGCAACGCACCGGCGGCGGCGTTGCGCGGGTTGGCGAACTTTTCCTTAAGCTGCGGATCCGCGTTCAGCTTCTGGAAGGAAGCCTTCGGCATGACAACTTCTCCGCGCACTTCGAAACTGGCCGCCAGGCCACAGCTCTCGGCCACATCGGCGGGAACTGAGAGCGGAACAGACCGAATCGTGCGGGCGTTGGGAGTCACCACCTCACCCTGCCTGCCGTCCCCCCGCGTCAAGGCCAGTTCGAGTCGGCACTCGTGGTAGCGCAACGCCAGCGAGACGCCATCGAACTTCAGTTCGCCCACGTATGTGATTGAGTCCGCTCCCAGTCGCTCCCTTGCCCTACGGTCGAAATCCCGCAGCTCGCCTTCGTCGAAGGCGTTGTCCAAGCTGAGCATCTGCGAGGAGTGGCTTGCCTTTTCCACTCCTTGCCGTGGAGTGCCGCCCACGCGCTGGGTGGGCGAGTCGGGGGCGACCAAGCTAGGGTGCTGGCTCTCAAGAGCCTGCAGGTCGCGCATCAGGCCGTCAAACTCGCCGTCCGATATCTCGGGGCGGTTTTCGACGTAGTAGAGGCGCTCGTGATGCACGAGCCTGGCCCGAAGTTCAGCCACTCTCTGCCGCGCCGCCTCTGGGACAAGATCCGGCGCGGGAGTGTCCGCCATCGGGGCCATTATCCACTATCGAGGCTATCATCGAAAAGTCACAGATGACCTACCGCCGGGCTGTGTGTATCTGTAATCCTTCTGCCGGGCGCGGTCTCGGACAGTCGAAGCTAGACGCCATTCGACAGATCCTCTCGGCAGACGTCCGGGACGTGAGCCTGACACGTACTGAACTGCCCGGCCACGCGACCGAGCTGGCCGAGAGGGCCGCCGCCGGAGGCTGTGATCTAGTCGCGGTCTACAGCGGCGATGGCACGGTCAACGAAGTCGTGCAGGCCTTGGCGGGCAGAGAGTCTCCTGCCCTGTTGGTGCTGCCCGGCGGCACCGCCAACGTGCTGGCCAACGAGGTCGGTCTTCCGACGGATCCGCTCAGGGCCGCCCGCATGCTCCCCCAGCTCACAGCCAAGCCGGTTCGCTTAGGCCGGGCCGTCTTCGGTGGCGATGGCTCGAGCCGCTACTTCCTCCTGATGTGCGGTGCGGGCTTGGACGCCGCCGTTGCGGATCGCGTGTCCAAGCCACTGAAGCGCAGCATCGGCCAAGCCGCATACTGGCTGGCGGGCGCGCAATTCTCCGTTCAGCGGTTTCCCCGGGTGAGGATTTCGGCCGCGACCACCAGCACGGGCAGCCCTTCGTGCGGCTTGATCGTGGTTTCGAAGAGCCGCCTGTACGGCGGCGGACTCGTGCTCACACCCGGTGCGAATCTCCTGGCCAACCACTTTGTGACGGCCCAGTATCCTGGCGCTAATCGGCTCGCGTACGGCAGTTACCTGACAGCCGCGAGGTGCCGCCTGATGTCGAAGTGGCCCGGCGTCCGATTGGAATCTCGCGAGGACTTGGTGCTCGAGCCAGCTGCGGCAGACCCGGTGCAAGTCCAAGTCGATGGCGAGGTCGTTGGCAACTTGCCCGCGCGTATCACGCTCAGCGATGCCACCTGCACGGTCTTGATGCCCAAGGGCTACATGAGTGCCTAGCATAGAAGGGATGACGCGCCGGGCAGCGAACGCAACATTCTTAGTGGCACTGCTGGCAAGCTGCGGCAGCGACAAGCCCATGCCTTCTAGAACCATTGACTCACAGCACCTGATGTACGTCGGAACCTACACTCGCGAGACGAGCGCAGGCATCTATGCCTATCAGTTCGACTCCGAATCCGGAACGGCGGAAGAAATCGGGCTGGTAGCGGAAATGCGGGAACCGTCGTTTCTCGCCCTACATCCGACAGGACAATACCTCTATGCGGTGAGTGAGACTGACGATTTCGACGAAGAAGGAAGCGGGTCGGTTGTGTCGTTTCGGGTCAGCGCGAACTCCGGGGCACTGACCAAGTTGAACGAGGTCTCGTCCCGCGGAGGCCGGCCTTGCCATCTCAACGTCGACGCGAGCGGAAGCATGCTGATCGTCGCCAACTACAAGGGAGGTAACGTCGCTTCGTTTCCGATTCACGAGGACGGCTCCCTCGGCGAGGCAAGCTCGTTCTTCCAACATGAAGGCAGCAGCGTGCACGAGCGGCAAGACCAGCCCCACGCCCACTCGGCCGACTTCTCGGCAGACAGCGGTTTCGCATTCTTCTCCGATCTCGGCCTGGATCAAGTCAAGATCTACCAAGCCGATCCGGAGGCGGCCACGCTGGCACCGCACGACCCGCCCAGCGTGAGCGTCGAGGCGGGGTCCGGCCCAAGACACTTCGCTATTCACCCAAGCGGGCGGAGTGCCTACGGGGTGAACGAACTAGCGTCCACCGTGACGGTGTACGACTACGACGCTGAAGCCGGAGCGCTCAGCGTCGCACAAACAGTCTCCACTCTGCCGGAGGGGTTCGAGGGCGAGAACTACACCGCCGAGATCCACGTGCATCCTTCGGGCAAGTTCGTATATGCCTCCAACCGCGGCCACGATTCCATCGCGGTCTTCGCCATCGACCCGTCCACGCATCGGCTAACGCCCAAGGAACAGGTGGCGACCGACGGTCAATGGCCGCGCAACTTCGCATTCAGCCCCGACGGCCGCTACGTCCTCGTTGCCAACCAGAACTCCGACAACATCGTCGTCTTCGCTCTCGACGAAGTGACCGGGGCGCTCACGCCGACCGGAGTCGAGCTCTCGATTGACGCACCGGTGTGTCTGCTTTTCATATAGGTCGCGCAATTATAGGTTCAGCTACCGGCCTGCCCGTTCGCCGGCGCCTGCCGCCGAGATTCTCGGGCACGAATCTCGCTCTTGCGACGGGCTCGACTCAGACTGCCACTAACCTTGGGCACACAACACGCCGGTGGACACAAAGACTATGTGGAGTCGAAGATCCTGCTCTCGTGCGGAGATCGGCACCAGATTGCGCGTTGACTACCGTCGGCAAGGTAGTGCTTGGCAACAGTAGGTGATCGGAACGCGAACCGCTTCGTCCTCAAGGCGGCCCTCATCGTCGAGGCAGATCGCCAAAACGTCTCACGCGGTCGGCTGATAGGTCGTCCGTATCGTTCATGTCAATTTCCCTAGCCAAGCTCAACGACCCACCAAAGATGTCGCGCAGTCATCTCCAAGTCCGGAGCGTGGAGGGCCAGCCAAGCGAGCTATGGGTTGATGTATCGATGCCTTTCTGAACGATGCTAGGATGCGCTAGTGAGAACAACACTCGCCCTGTCCGAAGATATACTCCGAGATCTTAGGGCGCTAGCCCAGTCCAAGGGCGTTTCTCTTTCGAAGGTGGCCAACACCGTCTTGCGCGCAGGACTCGCAACCGCAAACGATTCCTCGCGGCGCCCTCCTCGTTACGTTGAGGAGGTGGTTGATTTGGGCGTTCCAGCGGTGGAGCTTGATCGAGCACTGTTGATCGCAGCGAGCTTAGAAGACGAGCACACGATCCGGAAGTTCGAACAGCACAAGTGAAGATCGCAGACCACACTGTCTTGCTCTACGAATTAACCGTTCGGCGAAGCATCACAAGAAGGCACGCTCCTGTTGGGAAGGGGCGTTGGGAAACGACGAGCCCGTCGGAATTGCCTGGAACATGATTCTGGGATTCCTGCGTCTAACCACTCGGCCGTCGATCTTCCCCAGACCACTTGATGCCGGGAGGCTTGCAAGCGGGTGGATCGGTGGCTCGCCCGTCCCAACGTTCGCATCGTCCAAGAGCCGGAAGAACACATGCGGCTTCTCCGGGGCTTGCTAGAGGAGACCGGGGCGGCCGATAACTTGACAAGCGACGCGCACCTAGCAGCGCTTGCACTTTCCCACGGGGCAACGCTGCTCTCCTTCGACAACGACTTCGCCCGATTCCCGCGCCTGCAGTGGATCAACCCGCTGACCGACAAGGAGTTGCCTCAAGATCCATGATTCGTGTTGCTGTCCGATGAAGAACACGACGAACTGTGGGCTACGTTCCCAAGGACTAGCGACAATCTGCTCGGATCGTGTGCCGAATTTCGAGCGGTCTCGCAAAATCGGCCAGCTGCAAATTCGGGGCTATGGGACCTTTCGTTCCGGATGATTGTGAGCGGTGATTCTAAGCCGCGGGCCTATTCCCGCCCCTAGCTGTGAACTTCGGTCTACTTCGATGACGCTTGCTACTTAGATTCTCGGGCGGTAATCTTGCTCTTGCGACCGGCGCGACTCAGACCGCAAGCAACTGCAGGCGCTCGAGGGAGCGCAGCGGGCATGAAAACAATGCTAAATCGACGATCCTTCTTCCGTGCCGCGGTTGGAACAAGCCTCCTTGGCGGCACTACGGGCTTCGCTCCCCTGCGGTCCGCCGCTGCATCGATCGGGCTGCCGCTGCGGATCACTGATATCGAGACGCTGATCCTGAGGGACCCGCCAGAGCGCAAGCCTGAAGACCAGTTCGTCTCGATGACGCCGGTCGGTGCCACCACCGGCGGCCCCGGTCTATGGAATCGCCTCGAACGCGCCGAGACCGTTCGGCAGGGCGGCTATCGGCAGACGCTGCTGGTCAAGGTCACCACCGACCAAGGCATTGTCGGCTGGGGAGAGTCCCATGCGGTGATGACGCCACGCGTCGTGCAAACCGTCATCACGGATATGTTCCGGCCGATCCTGCTTGGCCAGGACGCTCGCCAGATCGAGGCGCTTTGGGAGAAGATGTACTCGACACAGCGCTTGCGCGGCTACGGCAGCGGCTATTACACGCGCGCCATGGCAGGCATCGACATCGCCTTGTGGGATATCGTCGGCAGGGCGGCAAGCATGCCCGTGTACCAATTGCTGGGCGGCAAGTTTCGGGACAGTATTCCCACCTACCAAGGCGTTGGCGGCGGATCGCCGGAGGAAGTGCGCGACAACTCCCAAGCACTCCTCGACCGTGGCTTTCCGAATCAGAAAATGAGTCTCGCGAAGGGCCGGGGAGAGCAGGCCCGCGACGTCAATCGCGTCTTCGCGGCAGGCGAGGTGCTCTTGGGCAAGGGACAGATATTGGTCGATTCGCTCGCGGGCTACACCCTCGCCGAAGCCACCCGGGTCGGGCGCAAGCTGGACGAGATCGAGAATCTGGGCTGGTGGGAGGACGTGCTCATGCCCGAGGACTACGGCGCCTACGCCATTTTGGCGGACCGCGTGGACGTGCCGATCTGTGCGGGGGAGCAGTATTCGAATCGATTCCAGTTCCGCGATCTATTCGAGAAGCGCGCCTGCGACATCGTCAACCCCGACACTTCGCGCGTCGGCATCACTGAAACCAAACGGATCGCCGTGATGGCGGACACTTACAATATCCTGTTCTCACCGCACTCTTCCATGGGCTCGGCACCGTACCGGGCATCTGCGATCCACCTCTGCGCCGCGACACCCAACGCCGTCATCTTGGAAGGTGGAGAATCCTACGTTCGGGCCTTCGGCAATGCCATTCTCAGCGTGCCGCTGCCCTACAAGCCGGGCCACGTGGAGGTGCCGGAAAGCCCCGGCCTGGGATTCGAGTTCGACGAGAGAGAGCTGGCCAAGCTGGTGGTCGGCTGACCTTTGCAGGCATCAGAAGCTGTACGTCGAGCAGTGGAACAAGAGCGGTCGCTGACGGCCGGCTGCCCGTCCGATCTCCTGATCGATGCTCTCGCACACTCGCTGCCCGTTTGGCCTCCGGCATCATCCGACCGAAGTAGCTCGAACCGGGCGAAGATCGTTCCCGATTGAGGCGGGGGAAGTCGTCCGAATCACTTCCGGCAGCGCGGTGCCGCTGTGGTACCGTTGGAGTCTGAGGGGCTCGCTGCTCCCAGTTTCCCATGCAAGCCCTGGGCATGATCGAGACTCTGGGGATGGTGTCGGCCGTCGAAGCCTCCGACGCCATGGTCAAGGCGGCCGAGGTAACGCTGGAAGGGAAGCGATTGATCGGCGCCGGACATGTTACGGTCACGTGTCGCGGCGATGTCGGCGCGGTCAAGGCCGCCACCGACGCCGGTGCCGCCGCCGCCCGCAGGCTGGGCGAACTCATTAGCGTCCATGTCATCCCAGCGCCCTATTCAGAGGTGGCGCTAGTGCTGCCCGAGGGGCCCGACGACTAGCCAAGCGCGATGCTGGAAGATCGCGATCTGCGTTCCATTCAAGAGGTACGCACCAAGGTCGAGGCCGCTCACGCTGCTTTCCGGGCCTTTGAGAGTTTCAGCCAAGAGCAGGTGGACGCCATTGTCGCCGCAATGGCGCAAGCGGCGCGGGAGCACTCCGAACGCTTGGCACGCATGGCGGTCGAAGAGACCGGCTATGGCAACGTCCGGGACAAGATTGCCAAGAACCTGCTCAACTCCGACCTGCTGCACCAGAAGATCGCCCCGCTGAAGACGATCGGCGTGCTGGGCGAGAAACCCGAGCTGGGAATTACCGAATTGGCAGTGCCGGTGGGCGTGGTGGCGGCCGTGCTGCCCACCACCAACCCAACTTCGACGGCCTTCTTCAAGTGCTTGATCGCGGTCAAGGCGGGCAATGCCATCGTCAACAGCCCGCATCCCCGCGCGCGCAACTGTACGTGCGAGTCAGCGCGCATCCTCGCCGAGGCCGCCGAGGCGGCCGGGGCGCCGAAGGGCTTGATCCAATGCGTGGACGAGGCCACCATCGCCGGCACCAACGAGTTGATGCAGCACAGGCGCGTCGGCATCATTCTCTCCACCGGCGGCGCGGGCATTGTCAAGGCCGCCTACTCCAGCGGCAAGCCGGCGCTAGGCGTGGGCGCCGGGAACGTGCCCGTGCTAGTGGACGACTCGGCCGATATCGAGGCCGCGGTCGCATCCATAGTGGACGGCAAGTCGTTCGATTTCGGCACGGTGTGCTCGAGCGAGCAGACCCTCGTCGCCCACCGCAAGCACAGCGATCGGATCTGGGCGGCTCTGGAAGCCAACGGCGCCCACCGCTGCGACGCGGCGCAGTCCGAGCTGCTCGCGGCCCGCCTGTTCACGGAGTCGTTTCGCATCCATCCGGATTGCGTGGGACAGGCGCCGCAGAAGATCGCCCAGATGAGCGGCTTCGAAGTGCCGCAGTCGGCCCGGATCCTCGCGCTGCAGATCGATGGCGTCGGCCGGGAGCATCCCATGTCGGCAGAAAAGCTCTCGCCCGTGCTGTCGGTGTATTTCGTCGACAGTTTCGAGGAAGCGGTCAATGCCTGCGTCGCCGTCCTCAACTTCGGCGGGCGCGGGCACACCTGCGTGATCTACTCCGAGGATGAAGAGCACATCCGCGAGTATGGCCGTCGAGCGCCGGCATTCCGCGTGCTGGCCAACACCCCGGCGCCCCAAGGGTCCACGGGCATCACCACCGGCATCGAGCCCTCGATGACCTTGGGCTGCGGCGCGATCGCCGGCAATTCGACCGGCGACAACATCGGGCCGACGCACCTGTTCCACGTCAAGCGGATCGCCCGCCACGTGCGCTCGGCCGAAGAAGCGTTCGTGAGCGAGGAGGCCAAGCGCTACTTTGCGGCGGTCACCAGCGGCAGTGACTTCGGAGGCGGGCCGACCGACTCCGCTTCCGCCGCATCGTCCGAGAACGGCAGATCCGGAGTCGCGGCACGCGTAGACCAGTATCTGGCCAGCCGCGGGGAGCAGGCGCCTGCCGGCGCACCGGCCGCGGCAGCTTCCCCGGTCGCGGCCGTTGTGGACCGTTTCCTACAACGAAGAGCGGCTGCGGCGCCCGGCCCGGAGGCTACGGTTCCGGCCGTTGCGCCGCCAGCGCCAACGGCCACAACAGCTGACCCTCCGCCGCCGGCACCGAAAGTCCGCCCGGTGGCCTTCGTGTGCGAGGGAGACATGCGCAAGGCCATGCACACGGGCGCGAAGATCTACGTCTCCAAGAACACGATTGTGACTCCGGCGGCTCGGGATCTCGACAACGGCGGTGACATCCTGGTCCAGACCGAGGCTTAGGTTCCTGCAGGCGCTGTCGGCAGCGGCTCTCGCAGCAGCCGGCCTGCATCTGGCGCCCGTGGCAGCGCAGGCGCCTCCCGGCCCGATTCCCGCGAGCGAGGAGCTGCGCTATTCCATCCATTGGCCGAGCGGGCTCAGCTTCGGCTCGGCGCTGTTCAAGGCGCGCTTCACCGATCCGGGTTGGCGCTTCGAATTCGACCTCCGGGCCAGCCTGCCCAAGATCGAGATCAACGACCGGGCCGTCTCGCGCTCCGACGCGCAGATGTGCGGCCAGGAGTTCACGAAGCACATCCTCCACGGCAACAAGCGAGCCAACGAACTGCTGCGCTTCCGACCGAGCGCGGTCGAGCGCATCAACCTAGAGCAGGCCGAGGAAGCGCGCCCCGGCGTGACGCCGGTCCAAGACTGCGCCCGGGACGCCTTGGCCTTCCTGTACTTCCTGAGGACCGAGCTCGCGACCGGGCGCATCCCGCCTCCAAGCACGGTCTTCTTCGGCGCGGGCTATCGGGTCCGGCTCGAACATGCCCAGACCCGCTGGCTGGTATGGGACGGCCAGCGCCAGCTGGCCGACGAGATCCGGGTCTCCGTGCGCGGGCCGGGATCTCAGCATGAGCTGTCGGCATATTTCGGCCGCGATGAGTCGCGGGCACCGCTGCTGTTTCGCATGCAATTCGACGCCGAGAGCTTCACCATGCGCCTGCAGGAGTGACAGCTGCGCCGCGCCGATGCCAGCTTGCGGGCCCGGTTACCAGAACAGCTTCAGCTGGAACCGAAACGTCCTTCCGTCATTGAGCGTGTTGTTGATCTGCCCAAAGCTGGGAGAGGTCAGTGTCTTGCCCGGCTCCGCGAATTGCGGAGTGTTGAAGAAATTGATCGACTCGGCCCGAAATTCCATCGAATTGTCCGATCCCAGCGCGAAGCGCCGGGAGAGCGACGCATTGACATTGGCAATCTTGCCCTTACGAAAGGTGTTGCGGCCGAGGTCGCCCGCCTGCTCGAGCGGGGCGTCGACGAAGCGGAACGCGCTGGCGGGGAGCAGTTCTTCAGAAGTGTCCGGCGAGCCGATGATGCGTCCCAGCGCGGTCGGATCCAGCAGCACGGGCCGGTCACCGGTGCGCCCGTCGACATTGCCGATGCCGGGGCCGTCCGACCCCGACTCGATGGTAAAGGGCGTGCCCGACTTGAGCAGCGAGACAGTGGAGATCATCCACCCCCCCAAGACCTTCCCAGCCCAGCCCCCGAGAGCTTTCCGCGGCACCGTGTAACCAGCCTGCAGGAGGAAGGCGTGCGGCTGGTCGAAGTCACTGAGGGCCTTGAGATCGCGGTGCGAATCGAACTCGGTCTGAGAAACCGCCACCCGCGCGTCCGGCCCGGAAGCAGTGTTGGTGTAGGAACCGCCAAGATCGAGGGACTTGCTCAGCCAATACGAGGAGTTGAGCGTAAAGCCCCGCCAATTCGGGGTCGTGAGCGTGACCCTGCCCGCATCAAAGTAGGCGCGCGAGCCGTTGTGGATGAACAGGTGCTCGTAGATGCTCTGGTCAGCGCGCCGATCATTCAGATTGGCGACGGTAGACAGCATGCCCGGCACCTCGCGGCCGCGATTGAGGAAGTAGGTGATGATCAGCTTGTGGGCGCGGCTGCCGACATAGCCCAGCTGCAGCCTCCAGTCCGAGCCAAGCCGCCGCTCCCAGCTGAAGTTGTATTGGTGGGAGTACGGCACAGTCAGGTCCGGCCCAGGCTCGATCTTGCTCGAGCGGGCGCCCGGCTGCCGCTTGGAGTGGTCGAGCAGCGAACGATACGTGGCGAGGTCGGGCCGGAGGATCACCGATGTGACGGTGTGCGGCGGGTTGAGCCGATCCTGCCCATAAGTTACCGGGAAGATGTCGCCGTAGTGCGTGCCGTAGGCGGCACGAATCACGCCTGCCTCGCCCGGCAGTCGGTAGGCGAATCCGAATGTGCCGGCGAGATTGTTCAGATCCGAGCCCATGGCCAGCTCGCTCCGACCGGTCACGTCGATCGGGCGCGTGAACGGCTGGTAGCGCAGCCCCAGATAGAACGTGAGTCGGTCGCTGGCCTGCCAGCGGTCGCCGAGGAAGAAACTGTTGTGCCAGTTGCGGAAGCCGCGATACGTGGATCCGAGCGAAGCGATCAACCGACTCGGCAGCCCGAAGCGCACGTTGGTGATGGCATCATTGCCGAAATTGGGGCGGAATACCAAGATGCCCCGCGCTCCGTCAGGCTCCTCGCCGTTGTACTGCAGTCGCGTCAGCGCGAATCCGGCGGTGATCTCGTGCTTGCCACGGGTGTGCCGCAGAGTGGCGGCTTGGCGGAATCGATTCTGGGCACGATCCAGCGGGATGATCGGGAACGGCCCGAGATTGGTTAGCGCGCGGCCAATCATGATCGGGCCCAGCGCCCCCTCGGCCGGGAGCAGCAGCGACCCGAGGCGATCCAGCCCCGACGAAAGCTCCAAGATCGTGGAAGGCGTGAAGGAGCGGCTCCAAGTGATGCGCGCGGCATGCGACTTGGTGTCCGTATCGGGATTCTGTCCAACCACAAGCTGGAAGGCATCGACATTTTGCGCGGTCCACGCGTAGCGCAGCGCCAGATTGCCGCCAAGCGGCCCCGCACGATCGAGTTGGATCCGGGCCGCATCCGTATTGATGCTCTGCAAGCTGTTTGTGTTCAGTGCGCGGTCAGCGATGTCCGGACGGTTCGGCGCATCTTTGGGATACGCTCCGAGAATCCGCTCAACTGCAGCGCGGGTGGCAGGGTCGCGAGCCAGCGGCGTGCGCTCCTCGGGCAGCGGCACCAGCACGTTGCCGTTGACGTTGCCGCGAATCTTGTTCTGCGAGGCGCCCAGGGTAAGCGCTCCGAGCGGGCCGGCGTGGGCGCTTAGATTGAGGCCGTAGAAGTTCTCGCGGGCTGGCTTGACCGGGCCGACTTGGAAGAACGAGCGGGCCGAGAAGACGCTGTTGTTGTGGCGCCAGAACGCATCGCCGTGAAACCCGGACCCCCGCGCGGGCCCGGCATGCACCGGAGGGGTGGGCGGCTTGCCGTACTCGGAGCCGAAATACCCGCGATCCACGGCGAACTCCGAGACGATCGTGGCGGTCGTGCCTAGGCGGATGTTGAGCTCCTTCAGCGCGTTGTTATCCACCAAATTGAACTGGACGTTCTCGTTACGCCGGCTCTCTCCTGCCTCGGAGGAGGTCTCCCCGAGCAGGTTCATGTCGGTGCGGTCCGACCCGGTGAGCGGCTCAGTCTCGCCTGCCTCGCCCTCCGGCTCGGTCGCGGCGGGTTCGGGAACCTGCTCCGCCGGCTCGCCAGCCGCCGCCGGCAGTGGGAGGGCGATCGTCGCAACGACCACGACGGCCCAAAGGCAACTCTGCCTCGACGAAGACACCGCGGAATCCCATGCTACCAGCGCACGCCACAGGCGGCTGAGCAGAGTGGGCGGACCGCACCTGCGCGGTCCGCGCCGCGGGACTACGTTCACCGAGCGGCTTCCTCTGCCCTCTGGACAAAGATCGCCCGAGCTTCCTCAAATTGCGCCAGCACGTGCTCGCGCTCGCGCTCCGAACGCCACCCCGGATGGGCGCCGGCCTGCCGCGCTATGTCATCGATCCATCGAACGAAGTACTCTGCATCGTTACGGGAGCGGATCTGCTGATCGCCGCAGTACACGTAGATCGGCCCGGTCTCGGCATACAAACGGCTGTCGTCAACGGGCAGCACCGGGCCCGAGGTCGATGCCCGCAACGTGTACCACCCGCTTTTCTCGACTCGGATCCGTTTGCGCAGACTGCCTGAGAGGCCACCGTCATCCAGCGGGATCTGCTCCACCACGTTGCCTTTGCGGATCAACTCGAGCCTGTCGGCGGGAAAAGCGGAATCCATGCGCGCGACCACCTCAACGCTCCCGCCTTCGGCCGGCAGCAGGATCTCGCCGCCCGGAATCTGCCCGTCGACGGCCAGCTGGAGCAGAGGGCCGTTCGTCACGAAGGTGCGCCCCGCTCGGACCGCCGCGACCCAGCGACCCCACTCGAGCCTGTCGCCCAGGTAGGCGTACATGCGGGCCGCTCCGATGATGGGCGTGCGGTGGAGGTCCGTGATCGAGTCTTCCCCTCCCGACGCCGTAACCTTGAAGCCGCAATTCAGGGCCCGGTGCCAGACGGCAGCCGTGTGTTCGGCGTGCCGCGCGCTGGTCATCACCTCGAGATATGCAAAGCTGCCAAGGGCCAAATCGACGGGAAAGCCGCGGGCCGCCGCGTAGCCTCTCGATTCGGGATCGGACGAGAAGGGATGCACGTAGCCGCCCAGCGCACCCTGGTTCCGAGCCAAGCGGAAGATATCGGTGTTGCTCGGATACAGGCTCTCGATGGCAGTGCCTTCGTAGCCGGTGGTGTAGGGGGAGAGCAGGTGCTCGGTGAGGTTGATGAAATTGATGTGCCCATAGAACGGCGGCCGGTACTCTTGTCCCCAAGACAAGATCTGTCCAGCCGTCGAGCGCAGCTCGTCGAAAGGCCCCCGGTAGGAGTGGTGGTCGAAGATGCGGTTGTCCTTGTTGGCGATCTTCTCGCCGACCACGTCCAGATCCTCGGCCGCGGCCATGAAGAGGAGGTTCTCCGGAGTGTTGCGCAGGTTGCCGCCGTAGTTCATGTGCACGTGGTCGCTGCCGCTGTACCATCCCAGCGCGCCGAAGTCCGTGAATTGCTCGAGATCGATCATCACCGAGGCCACGGCTCCTGATTCGATCTGAGCGGTCAGCTGCACCGGATAGCGCTCGAAACCCTTCATGGCCAGCAGGGACACCTCGCCCACCGGCAGCTTCAGCGAGAACTCGCCGGTGGTGTGAAAGGCATCCAAGTCCAGAGCGCGTGCCGCGACCCTGTGGAAGGCGTCGGCGGGCGCATACGCCTTGCCGTCGGACGCGCGCAATTGGATTCTGGCCTCCGTCAACTGGCCGGACTCCGCTTCCCTGACCCGGACACGAAGCGTGCCCATCGGTCGGCGGTACACCCGCCTGCGGATCTCGACCGGCCGATCCTCGCCGCCGAACGTCTGCAGCAACCGCAGCTCTGAGAGTCCTGCGCGATTCGAGACGTAGACGATCCAGTCGCCATCCGGCGACCAGCGAGGATCAAACCGATCCCAGTCACCGAACGTCAGCTGGTAGGGCTCACCGCCCTTGACCGGAAGCACATAGAGATTGCTGTATTGGCTGCCGCGGTGGGAACTGTAGAGGATGCGCGCGCCGTCCGGCGACCACTGGGGGCGAGTGCGGTAAAGGGTCTCTTCGCGCAGTATGCGCGTCGCGCTGGACATCGCATCGGGTTGTATCGGTGCGCGCCACAAAGCCCCCGAGCCGAGCGGGATGCCTCGATTGGACACGAGGATCATCGCGCTGCCATTCGGGGAAATCGTCGGTTGGATGTGCAGGTCATGAGACCCGAAGTACAGCCGCTCGTTGGCGTAGTCGTGGTTCTCGGTCAGCCTGAGCGGCTGGCCCGGAACGCCGTTCTCGATCGGCATGGAGTAGAGGTGGTACCAGCCGTCCGGCGCGGTCGACACGTACAGCAACGCCGAGCCATCCGGGGTCCACACAGGGTCGAGATTGAGGTCGTCGCCTCGCGTGAGCCACGCACTCTCCCCCGTGCGCGTGTCCAGCAAGCGCAAGTTCACGCTTCGGTAGCCTTCGTCTGCGGTGTACGCGATCCAGTGCCCGTCAGGAGACCATGCGGGAGTCGAATCGTAGGTCGAGTTGGCCGTGAGCTCGTAGGCGTCGCCGCCGTCGACACGGACCTTCCAGATCGACCCGGACATCGAGAACGCAATCCACTCGCCGTCTGGCGAAAAGCACGGCCGCCAAGGCGTGCTCGCAACAGGTGGCAAGTAGTAGTTGTGCATGTAGTTGCCGCCGGTGAGGGCCGCCGGGTACGCCTGCTGCAGTGTTGGCGGTTCGGTCCCGAGCCCCGCCTCTCGCGCCGTGTCCGGGCGAAGCGGAGCCTGGCCGAATCCAAGCGTGGCCATTCCGCCCTCGATCGCTAGGAGAGCCGCGAGGGTCAGCGGCGGTAAGAGTGTTTGACGCAACGTTGCGGGCATCTCGTCCCTTAGTTTCTCGCATGTCCCGGGCTGGTCGAAGCCAAAGTTGGCGGACACCGCGACGATGTGTCCCCCCGAGATACCAATGCGTGGGCCCGCAGCCCGGATACCTTCGCGATCTCGGATACGTCATTGAAGAGTAGACATCAAAGGCGCTCCCGGCGAGTTCGACTGCGGGCGCGAGGAGCTATCCCGATTCCATGGCCCGCATTGGATTGAAGCGCTGCTTAGGTACGGCACTCGCTGTTGCATGCATTACTGCTTGGCCGGTGGCGAGGGCCGCAGGTCAAGACCCGGCGAATTCGGCCGAGGAGGCGCCGAATCCGGCTGCCGAGCCAGAGCAAGACAGCACGGAGCAGGCCCCAGATGAAGCCGCCGATTCCTCGGACGGCGGGGCCGCTGCCCAGCGCACTAACCTGAACTTGCTCGGCCAGGAGGACACAAGCTCCGGCGAAGCGCGCCGCAACGAGAACGTTCAGTTCAACTTGGTCGACACGAACACCCTGCAGGAGCTCAACATCCGCCTGGGCGCGACCGCCACGATCGTCACGGACTTCCAGCCAGGCCGCGATTACTACGGTGCCGAATACGGCCGGCGCCCGCGCCCGGGCCTGCACCTGCCGCCTGCGCGCGGGCAGGCAGTCCACGGCAATGTCTTTTGGACCCACGGCAACAGCGCGTTTTCGGCCCGCTCGTTCTTCCAAGTCGGGGATGTCCAGCCTGCGAACGAGAACCGCTACGGATTCCGCGTCGGCCTCCCGGCATGGAAGGGGGCGCGCCTGACGATCAACGGTTCCCAGCAAAAGATCCGGGGGCAGGTCAACGGCAACGTCCTCGTGCCGCTGCCTAGGGAACGCACGCCCCTGCTCATCGACCCGTCCAGCGGGGAACGCACCGACGATGCCACTCGCGAGATCGTCCAACAGCTGCTAGGGGCCTACCCGACCGAACTGCCCAACCGGACCGACATCGCACCCCGGGCGCTCAACACGAACGCGCCCCAGCGAGTCGACACCGACTCGGCCAACCTGCGCCTCGACCAAGGCCTGGCCGACCACGGAAAGCTCGGCTTCAGCTATGTCTTCACATCCCAAAGCGTGGATGCGTTTCAGTTCGTGCGCGGCGCGAACCCAGACACCGAGATCAAGAACCATCGTCCCCGCGTGACGTGGACGAAGGATTGGTCAGCTCGGACCGTGACAGACTTTTCGATCGGATTTGATCGAATCGGCTCGCTGCTGATCCCCGAACCGAACAACTTCGGGCCGACGGTGGGTGTCGGCAGGGCGATCGACGGGCAGGGCCCTTCGCCGCTGATCCCCGTGGACCGGGCGCTGAACACGTTCCGGGGCGCCGGGCAGGTCGCGCGGGAGACCGGCAGACACAGCCTCAAGGCCGGGTTCCACCTCGGCCGCATCCAGCTCAACGGCGTGGAGCAGCAGGCCATTCGCGGCAACACCCAGTTCTCGGACAACTTCGGCAACGACGCGATCACCAACTTCCGACTGGGCAAGCCCACCCGCTTGCTCAAGACCGTTGGCAGCTTCCATCGCGGTTTCCGCCAGTGGGTCAGCCAGTTCTACGTAGCGGACACATGGAAGCCCCTGCCCGACCTGACCCTAAGCCTCGGCCTGCGCTACGAACTCGTTACCACGCCTCAGGAGGTGAACGAGTTCGAGACCCTGCCCTACGGCTGCGACTGCAACAACTTCGCGCCGCGTTTCGGCTTCGCCTATCGACTTGGCGACCGCATGGGCACCTTGCGCGGAGCTTACGGCCTCTCCTACGGCGAGATTTACCCCGTCACCTACAGCCAGTACCGCATCAACGCCCCCAATGTCGTGCGTCTCGTGGTGTTGCGGCCAGAGCTGGTGGACATCATCAGCGGAGCGGCCTTTGCCAACGTGACGCCGGGATCCCGGTCGACGCTGTTCGACATCGCGGACAACTTGGTCGAACCCTACAGCCACCAGTACAGCCTGAGCTGGGAGTTCGGGCTGTCCCGGACCATGAACCTGCAGCTGGGCTATGTCGGCAGCCGGACTCACAAGGTGTTCCAAGCCTGGTTTCTCAATCGCGGGGAACGCCCGCCGGAAGTGCCGGTCACGGTGCGCACCACCAACGTCCGGCGGCCAGACTCCCGCTACAACGACGTGTTGCGACTGCACAACGCCTCGCGGGCATATTTCGACGCGGCCCGGGCGGCCTTCGTGATGCGGAACCTGAAGGGATTCACGATCGACGCCGCGTACTGGTTCAGCAAGTCGATCGACCTGGGCAGCGACTATACCAACACGATGAACGGCGGCGACGCCCGCAGGGCGGTCAGCCAGACTGCGAACAACATCCATTCAGACGTGAAGTCGCTGAGTTTCTTCGACCAGCCGCACGCCCTTCTACTGCGCGCCGTGTACAAGTCCCCGGCCGGCCGGAGCTGGGCCGGCCGCATGTTCGGCAACTGGGAGGTATCGACCGTGACGCTGCTCAAGACGGGCACGCCATTCACGGTCCAGACCGGATCCGACGGCCCGGGCTTCGGAAACGTCGATGGCGCGATGGGCGACCGCCCGCACCTGCTCGACCAGTCGCTGCTGGGCCAAATCGTTGGCGATCCCGACACTTCGCGGCAGATCCTCTCCCTAGACAAGTTTGCATACCAATCCGTCGGGGACTTGGCCGGCGATCTGGGACTGCGCACATTCCGCAAGGGCAAGATCGCTAACGTCAACGCCAGCCTCTCGCGCAGCTGGACCGTCAGCGGGGAGAACCGCCTCACGTTGAGGGCCGAGTCGCTCAACTTCTTCAACACCCCTCAATTCGCCGACCCCACCACCAGCATGACGTCGCCCAGCTTCGGGCGCATCACCAACACGCTCAACGACGGGCGCACCTTCCGCTTTACGCTGCAGCTCGATTTCTGATAACCGACCGGGACCGCTTGGAACTCAGCGCGCCGGGGAATCGGCGCTCGGTCGTGTCCCGGCGGTTGGCGCCCCGTTGCAGCGGTGCGCCGGCGCGGGCCTTGTGCCAAGCAGATGCCGGCTCTGCATGCGCTAGCCTGAATTCCCAAGAGAGGTCCGAGATGTGACGGCCCCGGGGTAGGCCTCTGGTTCTGAGCCATACAATTCGAGAAGACTGCGACAAACTGGCTGTACGATTGTCAGACACAATGTGAATGCATGAATATATAATCATACTTCTACCTTCATCCATCCAGAGGCACGCCACCCGCCCCCGAGCAACTCCGATCCGCCTCGATCCCGCCTCGATTCGGACGAAACTCCCGCGGGTTCTGCCATTTGCTGCCTGTTTTGGCCGAAAAACGGCCTGCCTTGGCCAAATTTCTCCTCCATGCCTTGATTTCCCGCTTGACGCAAACATTCTATTGTGATATTGTTTCATTGTGTTCATGGATTCATGAAAAAAATGACCGATCCGGCCGACCGCTTCCTCCAGCCAGCCTCCCCCCGCCAACGCCGCTACGAGGCCCTCCGCGCCCGCTTCGTCGACGGCTGCTCCACGGCCGATGCGGCCGACCGCTTCGGCTACGCGCCCGGCAGCTTCCGCAATCTCTGCTCGCAGTTCCTGCGCAGCGACGATCCGGATTTCTTGTTCCCCCCCGAGCGGCCCGCGGCCGCGGCCGCCAGCCCCGCCTCCGACTCCGCCGCCAGAGCCCGCGAGCGGATCCTCGCCCTGCGCCAGGACGAGCTCTCCGTCCACGACATTTCCGCCCTGTTGCGCCGCGAGGGCCTGCCCCACAGCGTCGGCTTTGTCCACAAGGTCCTGCGCCAGCAAGGCCTGCCCAAACTCGCCCGCCGCCCCCCCGAACAGCTGCCCGCCGTGCTCAACGCCCCGCTCGCCGACCGCCGCGCCCTCGACCTGACCCCGCGCCGCTTGCGCACCGCCTTCGGCGGCCTGTTCCTGTTCGCCCCCGACCTGGCCCGGCTCGGCCTGCCCGGCCTCGCAGCCGGCCTGCCCGGCTCGCGCATGATCCCGGCCGAGTGCGCCCTGCTGGCGCTGCTGGCCCTCAAGCTGTGGGGCATCGGCCGTCCCTCCCGCATCATGCCCGCCGTGCTCGACGAGGGCATCGCGCTGTTCGCCGGCCTCAACGCCATGCCCAAGCGCTCCAGCCTCACCGAGTACTCCTGCCGCTACGACCCGCGCCTGCTCGAGCCCTTCACCCAGCGCTGGCACCACGCCCTGCGGGCTGTCCACAGCGGCCTCGGCGCGGGGCGCTCCTTCGACCTCGACTTCCACGCCATCCCCTACCACGGCGACGACGCGCTGGTGGAGAAGCACTACGTCTCGAAGCGCTCCCGCAGCCAGCAGGCGGTGCTCTGCTTCCTGGCCCGCGACGCCGACGCGCGCAGCTTCGCCTGGGCCAGCGCCCGCCCCAGCAAGCGCACCCAGAATGACCAAGTCCTGCGCTTCGTCGAGGCTTGGAAGCAGCGCACCGGCAGCCCGCCCGCCGAACTCGTCTTCGACTCCCGCCTGACCACCTACGCCAACCTGGCCCGGCTCGAGGCCGACGGCATCGCCTTCTTGACCCTGCGCCGCCGCAGCGCCAAGATGGTCGAGCAATTGCTCGCCCTGCCCCGCCACAGCTGGCGCAGCATCCGTCTCACCAATGTCGGCCGCCGCTTCCGCAACCCGCGCATCCTCGACCAGACCGTGCGCCTGCGGGACTACCCCAAACCTGTCCGCCAGATCGCCATCCGCGATCTAGGCCACGACCAGCCCACCCTGCTGCTCACCAACCAACTCGAGGCCTCCGCAGCGGAGCTGATCGACCGCTACGCCCGCCGCATGCTGATCGAGAACACGATCGCCGATGCGGTCAACTTCTTCCACCTCGACGCGCTCTCAGCCGCCGTGCCGCTGCGCATCGATCTCGACGTGCAACTCACCCTGATGGCCTCCGCCCTGTACCGCCTGCTCGCCAACCGGCTCGGCCAACGCTTCCGCAGCGCCGAGCCCGCCAGCCTGTTCCGCAAGTTCGTCCAGGCCAGCGCCACGGTCGACATCCAGCCGCATCAGATTGAGGTCACGCTCGGTCGCCGGGCCCACAACCCGCACCTCATCGCGGCCGGCTACGCTGACTCCACGACCGCCATCCCCTGGCTCCACGATCGCGCCCTGAAAATCAACTTCGCTTGACCTCGAGATGTCACACGCAACTGCTCTCTTGGGAATTCAGGCTAGCTGAAGCGCCTACGCAGCATCGATAACGAGAGCGGTGGTCGCGGGTCCGTCAATGAGTTCAAGGGAACGAGCCGAAGCGCAGACGGGCGCCAATCTCCAGCTTCGTGGCCGACGGTGGTATCGCTGAGAGCCTAGGCTTGGCAGCTAGCGGTCACGCTCGGATGGAGTGGTGTTGGCGGTGAGGGCGCGGAGTTGCTCCTCAAGTGCCCGCACCCGCTCCTCTGCTGCGCTCGCCCGCTGCTTCGCCGCAATTGCCTCCTGCTTGGCTGCCCGCGAATCACGCTCCGCGATCCGCCTCCGCCGCTCGGCTTCTTCCGGTGCACCGTCGGTCTCTTCCCCGGTGCGCGGGTCCCGGAACACCAGCACCGTCGCCCGGGCTTGCCTCCGGCTGCGCAGTTCCAGCCCCAGCACCCGGCTCCGGAACCACCGATCCCGATCGCTGCTCGCCACGGGCCGCACCGGGTCATACATCCCCCCGCTGGCCTCGTAGCCCTCTAGGGATGACCCCATCAAGGTTCCCTCCGGGTCCAGCCGCCAATACTCCCGAACCCCCATCCGGGAGTACTCCCGCATCTTGTGGTCGGCATCCCTTTCCGCCGTCGCCGGCGACGCCACCTCTAGCACGAAATCCGGGGCTTTGCCTTCCTCCCAGGTCCGGTACGACCTGCGATTCTCAGGGCTCACCCCGAACACGACCTGCACGTCGGGCTGCAGCCAGTGATCGTTGTCGTCACGCCGGTAGTACACCGCCAGTTCCATGGCCACGAGCACGTCCGTGCGGTCCCGGAAGTGGTTCCGCAAGGCCGCCGCCGCTTGCAACACTGCATCGCCGTGCGCGATGCTCTGCGCGATCCAATTCCGTTCCGGGTATTCGATCTCGTCCGGCTCCGGAGACGCCCCGGCAACGGCTGTGGCCAGCCCGGAACGTTCGGTGTCTGTGGCGGTCGTGACGGGCATGTCGCAGCGGGCAGAGCACGAACGCGTTGCCCGAAGATGATACTAGCACCGTATCAGGGTTCGTCTCCCGACCCGCCGCTGTGCTTGCATGCACCCTACGCCGGCGTGCCGGGCCCGTCCCTAGCGGTCCGATTCGAGCACGGCAAGGCCCCTTAAGGTGCCTGTGATAGCCTACTCAGAACGTCGCTGGCGCGATGCCCGTACCGCTTCAACTGCCCAAGATTTGCGTATGCATCGGGCATGCTGACGCCCGCCACGCCGCAGACCTAGCCGTGGCCAGCTGCGACCGCGGCGAGAGTTTCTTGGAGCTTCGGATCGACCATTTGGACGATCCTTCCGCGGGCCCCGGGATTGTAGAGCGGATCGCTCGCAGCCACCCCGCGACCACGATTGTCGCGACTTGCCGTCGCGCGCCCCACGGGGGCCAGTTCGCGGGTCCGCTCGATCAGCAGGTCTCGATGCTCCTCAACGCCGTCGCCGCGGGTGCTGCGATTGTGGACGTCGAGATCGAGGCTTTCGCGGACCGCCCCGACGTGCTGGCTCCGTTTCGCGGGATCTGTACGACGCTGGCTTCCTTCCACGACTTCGCGCGGACGCCCGAGCTCGCGCCGGTAATCCGCCGCTTGGCAGCGACTGGAGCGGACATCCTCAAGGTGGCGACGCACGTGCAGCGACCCAGCGACAACCTGCGGCTGCTTGCCCTCTGCCAGGATCGCGACAACGTCGTCGTTGCAGGGATGGGAGAGACGGGTTCGGTCGCCCGCTTGGTTTCTCCGGCACGCCGCAGCCTGTTCACCTATGCCGCTCCGGATGCGCATCCGCCCGCCAGCGGACAGGGTTGCGCTGAACTGACTGCCGCGCCCACGGCGCCCGGGCAAACCTCGGCTGCCGCTGCCCGAGATTTGTACCGCGTCGAGTCCGCCTCGGCCGACACGCGAGTCTTCGCCGTGATCGCAAAGCCGGTCGGGCACTCGATGTCGCCCCTGATCCACAACCGTTCGTTCCAGGCGCTGGGATACGACGGGCTCTATGTTCCCCTGCTGGTCGAGCCCGACGACATCGCCGATTTCTTCCATACCGCCCGGAACCTGCCGGTACACGGTGCCAGCGTGACCATCCCCCACAAACAGAGCGTCATCCCCCATCTGGATCGGGTCGACGAAGCCGCCCTGGAAATTGGCGCTGTCAACACGATCTACTGGGACCAAGGCCGGATGTGCGGTACCAACACAGACGCGCGGGGCATCGTCGAGCCGCTCAGCCAGCGGGTCAAGCTCGACGGGGCGCAGGTTCTGGTCGTTGGAAACGGCGGCGCCGCCAGAGCGGCCATCGTCGCTCTCAGGAGGGAGGGAGCGAGGGTCGCTGTGACCGGGCGCCATCCCGAGCGAGTCCGCCAGCTAGCCGGCCAGCTCGGAGCGGACGCCGTGGAATTCGAAGGGCTGGCAGGCGAGTACTTCGACGTGCTGGTCCAAGCGACTTCCGTCGGCATGCTGCCCGATTCCGAGGGAAACCTGTTCCCCGGCAGGATTCCAGCCGATGTGGTCTTCGACCTTGTCTACAACCCAGTGGAGACGGCCCTGCTCAAGCGTGCCCGCGCCGACAACAAGGTCGCGATTAGCGGCGTCGAGATGTTTGTCGAGCAGGCCGCCGCGCAGTTTCGGATTTGGACCGGGATGGATGCCCCGCGCGATGTCATGCGATCGGCTGTCCTAGGACGTAGAGTGGGATAAGCGGGCGGGGTCGCCGGGCATGGTCAAGCCAGATTTTCAATCCTTCCGCGAACTCGCGGCTCAGGGCAACCTGGTTCCTGTTTGGAAAGTGATCACGGCCGATCTGGAGACGCCGGTATCGGCGTACCTGAAGCTGGCCGAGGGCCGAGAGTACGCCTTCTTGCTCGAGAGCGTCGAGGGCGGCGAGCGGATCGGACGCTTCACCTACATCGGCACGGATCCGTTCTCGGTCGTCACGGCGTACGGCGACGAGGTGGAGATTCGTGAAGGCGGCGCCGTGACCCGCCGTCAATCCGATGTCTTCGCCGTCTTGAAGGAGCATGCCGGGCGTTTCACGCCTGCCGGGGCCGACGCCCTGCCTCCCTTCAGCGCGGGAGCGGTCG
>JAJDZN010000035.1 GCA_022824585.1 Bryobacterales bacterium
GCACTTGAGCCCCGCGAGCAGTCTGCGGACCGCGACGTTGAGCGACGGGTGCACGAGATTCGGAGCGATCTCTGCCAGCGGCTCAAGGACGAATCCCCTCTCGTGCATGCGCGGGTGCGGGATCTGCAAGCCTTTCTCGCAAAGCACGAGGTCACCGTACAGCAGTATGTCGATGTCCAGCACGCGCGGCTCGTTGCGCGTAGTCCGGTTGCGACCTCGCCGTCGTTCGAGCCGCATCGCGGCCAAGAGCAACTCGGACGGCTCCAAGGCCGACTCGAGACAGACGCACGTGTTGAGGAACATCCCGCCGGGGCAATCGACCGGCTCGGTCTCGATCAGGGACGCGCGAGCGAGCACCGTGCCAACTCGGCTCAACCCGGCCAGCGCAAAGCGCAGGTGCGCTTCCCGTTCACCGATATTCGAACCCAGGCCCAGATACGCCCTAGCCACGTCGGTTCCGGACCACCTCGACGCCAGCCCACGGGACACCGAATTCGGCCAAGGCCGTGGGCTTGCGGACCCGCACGAGCACCTCTTCGGCGGCAAACCGCTCCAGCAGGGCTGCCGCGACCCCCTCCGCTATCGTCTCGATCAGCGCATACGGCCGGATACCAGCCACCCGTTGGGCCTCGGCGCGCACGTCCACATAGTTGATCGCGGCCTCAATCGAGTCCTCCATTGCGGCCTCGCTCAGATCGCAGCGCAACTCGATGTCGATCAACAGCATCTGCGACTCTTCGCGCTCCTGCTCGGCGCAGCCCACGCGCGCCTGCACCGGCATCTCGGGCAGCATGATCCTATCCCGCATCTCCCGCCTCCCTGATAGCGTCGGCCACGTCTACCACGCGCCGACATTGCTTGACATCGTGCACGCGCACGACCGCAGCCCCGTTGATCACAGCTGTCGCAACAGCCGCCAAAGTACCTTCCAACCTCTCATCGACGGGCAGGCGGCTGGGCAGGCTGCCCAAGAACGACTTCCGCGAAGGCCCGACCAAGATGGGGTAGCCTAGCGCGCGGAACTCACTCAACCGCGCCAAGAGCTCGAAATTCTGCCCCGCCGACTTGCCAAAGCCTAGGCCCGGATCCACAGCGATCTCCCGGACCCCAGCCTGTCTGGCGCGTTCGGACTGCGCCTTCAGAAACGCGCGGACTTCGGCGACGACATCGCCATAGGCCGTGTCCAACTGCATCGTGGCGGGTTCGCCGCGCATGTGCATGATCACCACGCTGGCCTGGGCCGCGGCCGCAACCGAGAGCATCTGTGGATCACGCAGCCCTCGGATGTCGTTGACGATGCTCGCGCCCGACTCCAGACAGCGCCTCGCGACACCCGGCTTGAGCGTATCGATCGAGATTGGCACGCTGACCCGCGCAGCCAGAGCCTCCAGCACCGGTAGCACTCGTCGAAGTTCGTCGTCCTCGCTGATTCGGCCTGAACCGGGACGCGAGCTCTCCCCGCCGACATCAATCATGTCTGCCCCTTCCTCGACCATTTGGACGCCGCGCTCGGTTGCCGGCACAACATCCACGTAGCGCCCGCCGTCCGAGAACGAGTCCGGCGTCACATTTAGGACGCCCATGACCAGCGTTCTGGACGAGTTGAAGTGCGGTCCGAGCACTGCCAGTCCTCCATTGTCGCCCTCGCGACCCCGGAGATCCGCTTCCCGGCAGGCTCTGCTATGCTTGCCCTGCGATGCGACGAACCCGGCGCGAGATTCTCGGGACGCTAGGCGGCGCGGCCGCCATCGGGCTGGGCTGCGGGCCGCGCCCCGGCGCGGATCGCCCCCCCAATATCCTGTTTCTGCTCACGGACGACCAGCGCTACGACATGTTCGGGGCCGGCGGGAACCCGATCATTCGGACGCCGAACATGGACCGGCTCGCCGACGAGGGCGTGATGTTCACGAACAACTACGTGACCACCGCTATCTGCGCCACCTCTAGAGCTTCATTCTTCACGGGCCTGTACGCGCGCTGCCACGGCATTCATGGTTTCCGGACACGGCTCAGCGAGGAGCAGCACCAGCTCAGCTATCCGGTCCGCCTCCGCAACGCGGGCTATCGGACGGGCTTCATCGGGAAATACGGCGTCGGCGGGGCCGACGATATCGAAGATGCCACGTCCCGCTACGACTACTTCGAAGGCTGGCCGGGACAGGGCCAGTACCTAGTGCCAGGGCGGGCCCACATGACCGAGCACCTTGGAAACCAAGCCCTGGAGTTTCTTGACGGGTCGGACTCGGGCCAACCCTGGAACCTCTCCGTGAGTTTCAAGGCCCCGCACGTGCAAGACCGAGTCGACCCATATTTCATCAACGACCCGCGTTTGGACGACCTGTACGACGGACTGCGCTTGCAGCCGTTCCCCCACATGGACGGCTCGTACTATGACTCGCTTCCCGAGTTTCTCAAGGACAACACCGAGAGCCGCATCCGCTGGGTGAGGCGCTTCGGCACGCCGGAGAAATGGGAGGAATCCGTCAAGCGCTACTACGCCCTGATCCACGGGGTCGACATCCAGATCGGCCGCATGCTCGCGCGGCTCGAGGAGCTGGGCCAATTGGACAATACAGTCGTGATCTTCACCGGGGACAACGGATTCTTCCTGGGAGAGCGTGGCTGGGCCGGCAAGTGGTACATGCACGAGGAATCCATCCGCACGCCAATGGTCATCCGAGATCCGCGCTTGCGTGGGCGCGCGGGAACCCGCCGCAGCGAGATGGCGCTCAATATCGATGCCTGTCCGACCATCTTGGACGCGGCCGGTCTGGACCGGCCCGAGTCCATGAACGGACGCAGCCTGATGCCGCTCGCAAGGGGAGAATCTCCGCAGTGGCGGCAAGAGTGGTTTTACGAGCATCTCTTCGAGAATCCGCGAGTCCCGATGAGCGAAGGCGTGCATACCGGCGACTGGAAGTATTTTGTCTTCCACCAAGCGGATCCCCCGCACGAGGAGGTGTACCACCTGGCGGTGGATCCGCAGGAGACCGTCAATCTGGCGAGCTCGCAAGACCATGCCGAGACCGTGGCTCGCCTGCGACAGCGCCGCCAGGCTTGGGTCGAGAATCTTGAGAGCTGGCGTATCGACCAGCCTTGGACCGAGCCCGCGTAGGGACCGGCGACCCCGCTCTTGCGCCCGAGAACAACGAGAATGCGACAAGACGTGCCTCGAACCACAGCGATCTGACGGGATGAAACACCCAGCTCTGAGCCTGTTTGCTGGAGCCGGCGGCATGGACATCGGCGTGGACCGTTGCGGCTTCAAGACTTGCTGCGCTGTCGAGCTTGACCCGCACTGCGCATCGACATTGCGACGCAATGCTAGGGGCAAGAAGGTCTGGAGCGTCGACATACGTGCATTGGATCCTCTGCGTGTCACAGACAGCCTGGACCTGCAGCCCGGGCACGTCGCGCTTCTGTGCGGCGGCCCGCCCTGCGTTCCGTTCAGCCCGGTCGGCAAGCAAGGCAGCCCCTGCGACCCGAAAAGCGAGCCCGTATTCGAGATGGTGCGTTTCGCGGCGGCACTGCGTCCCAGTGTGGTCGTGATCGGGCAGGTTCCGCGCTTCCTCGACATGCAGTTCTCGCCGTCCGCGAGCATGCGCGACGTGTTGGCCGAACGATTTGACGCTATCGGGTACGACACGTACACGACTGTGCTCGACGCCGTTCACTTCGGCGTGCCGCAGCGGCGGGGGCAAGCGTTTGTTATCTGCGTGCCTCGGGGCCAATGTTACGACTTCCCCGTTCCAGAACTAGTGTCGACAGCGACTGTTGGGGACGCGATAGGCGATCTTCCGGCTGCAACCCCTCCCGACGGAGAGCCCGCGGTGCCGAACCACATTGACGTCACGCCCGAGCGGGACCGGCAAAGGATCTCCTACGTGCCAGAGGGCGCGTGGCTGTCAAGGGCGGACGTCCACGCACCGCCGGAGATCGTCCGACGACTGACGCGCAAGGACACCACGAAGTATCGCCGCCTGCACCGGAACCAGGCGTCGATCGCTCTGCGGTGCGGCGAGGTGCCCTATCATCCGACGGAAAACCGCTATCTCACGCCGCGCGAGGCGGCGCGCATCCACGGATTTCCCGACCGTCACGTGTTTGTCGGGCCGATCCGAAGACGAACCGTTACGGTCAGGGACCTGGACCAGCACCGACAAGTTGCGAACGCTGTTCCCCCTCCCCTCGCCACCGCCGTGGCGTCAAGCGTCCAAGACGCGCTAAGCCTGTAGCGCGGCAGCGCTCGGCGGAGATCCCGGCGATTGCGCGAAGAGCGCGGGCGCGCGGCTAGGCGACCAAGCCTTCCAAGGGCGAACTAGCGGACGCGTACAGCCTTCTCTGCATTCGCCCGGCCTCGTACGCGAGCCGTCCGGACTGGACGGCAAGCCGCATGGCCTCGGCCATCTTCGCCGCATCGTCGGCGAGCGCGATCGCCGTGTTCATCAACACGCCGTCGGCACCCAGTTCCATCGCGAGCGCCGCATCCGAGGCGGTCCCGACGCCGGCGTCGACGATCAGCGGCACCGCTGTGATCTTCTCGCGCAGGATCCGCAGCGCCGCGGGGTTCTGCACGCCCAGACCCGAGCCGATTGGCGCGGCAAGCGGCATTACGGCCGCAGCGCCAGCGTCGACCAGCCGACGCGCCACGATCAGGTCGTCGCTGGTGTACGGCAGCACCACGAAATCTTCCTTGACTAACTGGCGGGTGGCTTCCAGCAGGCCCTCGGTGTCGGGGTACAGCGTGTCCTGATCGCCAATGACCTCCAGCTTGACCCAGTTCGACAGACCGACCTCGCGCGCCAGGCGCGCCGTCCGCACCGCCTCGTCGGCGCTGTAGCAGCCGGCGGTGTTGGGCAGTATGAACATCGCTTCGCGGTCGATGTAGTCGATTAGCGACTCTTTCGACTTGTCGTGCAGGTTCACGCGCCGCACAGCGACGGTGACCATCGAGGCGCCGGAGATCTCGTGGCACGTCCGCATCTCCTCGAAGTTGCGATACTTCCCCGTTCCGACGATGAGACGCGAACCGAACTCTCTGCCAGCGATGCGTAGGCTCATGCTTCGATGTTAGCCTGTGCGGACGCGCCTGTTCAGACTCAAGCTGGCAAGATAGCAACAGTGCAATGTTTGTCGACGAAGCACAGATCAAGGTCCGCGCCGGCAAGGGCGGAAACGGCTGCGTCGCGTTCCGCCGCGAGAAGTTCGTCCCCAAGGGCGGCCCCTCCGGCGGCGACGGCGGCGACGGCGGAAGTGTCGTGCTGGAGTCCACCAGCCGCATGAACACCCTGACCCATTTCCGCTTCCAGCCGGAGCAAAGCGCCGAGAACGGGCGTCAAGGCGAGGGCAGCAAGTGCACCGGCAGGACGGGCAAAGACCTCGTCTTACAGGTCCCGGCCGGCACGCTGGTCTACGATGCCGAGTCGAACGAACTGCTGCACGACTTCGACGCCGCCGACCAGCAGTTCGTCGTTGCGCGCGGAGGACACGGCGGCAGGGGCAACGTGCACTTCAAGTCTTCAACCAACCGGGCGCCGCGGTATGCCGAGGACGGCACCGAGGGCCAAGCCCTGACCCTGACCCTGCGCCTGAAGCTGTTGGCCGATGTGGGCTTGGTCGGGTTTCCCAACGCCGGCAAGTCGACCTTGATCTCCAAGGTTTCCGCAGCCAGGCCCAAGATCGCTGACTACCCCTTCACCACCTTGCAGCCCAATCTCGGCGTCGTCAGCATGGGGGAATTCGATAGCTTTGTGATGGCTGACATCCCCGGACTGATCAAGGGTGCCCACGACGGTCACGGCCTGGGCGACCGGTTCCTGCGCCACATCGAGCGCACCAAGATCCTGCTGCACTTGGTCGATCTCAGCGACGCGACCGGGCGCGACTGCGTGCAGGACTACGAGGTTGTCGCGCGCGAGCTCTCGAGCTTTTCCCCCAAGCTTGCAGAAAAACCATGCATTGTCGCGGGAACGAAGCTGGATGCCATGCAGTCGCCCGAACGAGTTCAGGAACTCCGGGACTACTGCGAATCCTCGGGATTGCAGTTCCAAGCGATATCTTCGGTGACGGGCGAGGGCATTGACGGCCTGCTGCGAATCGTGGGCGGGCGCGTTCGCGAGCTGCGCGAGGCCGTGGACGACGCCCGTGCGCCGCAACAGCCAGCGGCTGATCCCCCCCCATCGGGCGCAGGGGCTGCGAAATGAGGCTCGCGCTCTTCGGCGGCACCTTCGATCCGATTCATAGCGGCCATATCGAGGCCGCGTTGAAAGCTGCGGACGCGTGCGCGCTGGACCGCGTCTTGGTCGTTCCCAGCGGAGTCCCGCCCCACAAGCAGGAAGCCTGCCACGCAGACTATGCGCACCGCTACCGGATGGTGGATCTGGCGTGCCGCGCCGACCCGAGGCTGGAAGCAAGCCGGCTGGAGCAGCCACGGGCCAGCGGCGAGCCGCACTATTCCGTCCACACTATCGATCGCATACGGGCGACCATGCAGTTCGACGGGGCGCTCCGGCTGGTCCTCGGGGCGGACGCGTTCTCAGAGATCAACCTGTGGCGCGACATCGACCAAATCGCGAAGGGGGTGGAATTCATCGTCGTGGAGCGGCCGGGATTCCAAGCGGACAGCGCAATGCGGCCGTCGCAAATCGTACGCTGCTCGCATCCAGCCTCGTCGCGAACGGTCCGGCATCGCGCCAAGATCGGCGGGTCGCTGGCGGATCTGGCGCCAGCGGCAGTGTGCGAATACCTCTGGCAGCACTCGCTGTACCGCTCCTAGGCAACCCGCCCTCGGGGCCCGCATGGTTCAACCCGCATCCTACAATGGGGGCGTGAATTCCAGACGTCAATTCCTATCGCTGCTGGCCGCAGGCCCGCTAGCCGCGGCATCGCCGCAGCACTGGCCCCAGTTCCGCGGGGCGGAGTCGCTGGGAACCTCCCCCAACGACCCGCGCCTGCCTGAATCATGGAGCTCTACCGAGAACGTTCTCTGGAAGACGCCGCTGCCCGGGATGGCCTGGGCATCGCCCGTGGTCTGGGGCGATCGCGCCTTCCTGACCAACGTGGCTAGCGAGGGAGAGGTCGAAGCGGTCAAGAAGGGCCTGTATTTCGGCGGCAACCGCCCGGAAATCTCTTCCGACCCGCACCGCTGGTCCGCGCTAGGAGTGGATTTCAACACCGGCAAGATCGCGTGGGAAACCGAGCTGCGACGAGGCGCCCCTCCGACTCCGAGGCATCTCAAGAACTCTTACGGGTCCGAGACGCCCGTCACGGACGGCGAGCGGCTCTACGCCCACTTCGGCTACCTGGCGACTTGGTGCCTCGACCTGGATGGCAAGATCTTGTGGAAGCGCGACTGGAAGCCCTACAAGGTTCGCAACGATTGGGGAACGTCGGCGTCGCCAGTCCTCCACGAAGGTCGACTCTACCTAGTCAACGACAACGACGAGCGCTCCACGCTGACCTGCGTGGACAAGCTCAACGGCAAGACGATTTGGGAAGTCGAGCGCGACGAAGGCAGCAACTGGTCCACCCCGTTCGTCTGGCAGAGCGATCTGCGAACCGAGATCGTGACCACCGGCACCGACAAGGTTCGCTCCTATGATCTGGACGGCAAGCTGTTGTGGGAGCTGGGCGGAATGTCCTCGATCGTGATTCCCATGCCCTTCGCCGGCCACGGCCTGCTCTATGTCGCCTCGGGATATGTGGGCGACCAGAAGCGCCCGGTATTCGCGATCCGGCCCGGAGCCGCGGGCGATATCAGCCTCGAGGACGGCCAGACCGAAAACGACTACATCGCCTGGCACCAACCGCAGGCGGCGCCCTATAACCCGTCGCCGCTGCTGTACAAGGATCTTTACTACACGCTGTACGACCGCGGCTTCCTAACGTGTCACGACGCGGTGAGCGGCGAGGAGGTCTATGGCAAGCAGCGCTTCGAAGCCGGGGCGAACGCGTTCACAGCCTCGCCGTGGGCCTACAACGACCGAATCTTCTGCCTGAGCGAAGACGGAGACTGCTTCGTGGCCGAGCACGGCCGCGACTACCGGCTGGTCCGCAAGAACTCCATCGGCGAGCTCTGCATGTCCACGCCGGCCATCTCGCAAGGCAGCCTGCTACTCAGGACCGCGCAGAACCTGTACCGCATCGGCGGCTGACGCTAGCCGCGTCAGTGCACGTTGACCGCAGTCTTGGAAGCCAAGACCGCGCGCAGGCGGCGTATGCGATCCGGGCTGCGCAGAGAGCGCAACGCCTTGGACTCGATCTGGCGGATCCGCTCGCGCGTCACAGAGAACTCCTGCCCGATCTCCTCTAGGGTGTGCTCGCGCTCGCAGTCGATACCGAAGCGCATCTTGATCACCTTCTCCTCTTTCGGGGAAAGCGTCTTGAGCACGTCGCCTGTCTCTTCCCGGACACTGCCGTCGATGACCGTGTCCACCGGGGATGAGACCCATTTGTCCTCGATCAGATCCCCCAGCGCAGATTCGCCGTCCCGGCCGACCGGTGTCTCGAGCGACACGGGATCGCGCGAGATGCTCTTGAGCTTCTGCACCTTTTCGGCGCCGATCTCCATGCGCTCGCCAATCTCGTCGTTGGTGGGAATGCGCCCGAGCTCCTTCTCCAGTTCGCGCGAAGCACGCAGGAACTTGTTCATCGACTCGTTCATGTGAACGGGAATCCGGATCGTGCGAGACTGGTCCGCGATAGCCCGAGTGATCGCTTGCCGAATCCACCAAGTCGCATAGGTGGAGAACTTGAAGCCCCGGCGATACTCGAACTTCTCAGCCGCGCGCATGAGGCCGATGTTGCCTTCCTGCACCAGATCCAGGAGGTGCAAGCCGCGGTTGACGTACTTTTTCGCCACTGATACGACAAGCCGCAGGTTGGCCTCGACCAGCGCCTTCTTGGCCTTCTCGGCCTCTACCTCGCCGGCTGCGATCATCTTGACGCAGGCGGCCGCGTTCAGTTCAGACTGCTCGGCCTGCTCGGTCGTCTGCACGCCGGCGATGTCGCGCAGGCGCCTGCACAGGTAACGGTTTCGCGAATGGAAGTTCTGCGGCCGCTCAGGCAGCGTACGCAGCTCTCGCAACTCCGCCGCGAGCTGCGACAGCTCTCCGTGTTCAGCCCGGATCGCCTCGTGCCACTCGTCCCACTTCGCCTGCTTGAGGCGAATCGCCTGAATCGCCTGCGAGACGCGGATGGTCTGCCGCATGCGCCGCCAGTTGATCTCGCGGTAACGCTTGCGCCCGCCGCGCAGGTTGCGATTGATCTTGGCTCGCTCCGCTTCAAGCTTCAGCAGTGCGTTGTGCTTGCGCTTGACTTGTACGAACTGGTTGCGAACCTCTTTCTCCTTCTGAGCCTGGGCTTCGGGCCCCTCGTCATGGTGGGGGATGTCCACCACTGCGGTCAGCTTGACCTCGCCCCGCTTAATTCGGTCGTAGAGGTCTAGGAACCGCTCCATGGTGTTGCTGTCGCGCGAGATCGCCTTCCACATGCGAAACTTGCCGCGCTCCATTCGCCGCGCGAGATCAACCTCCCCTTCCCGGGTCAGCAGCGGGACCGATCCCATTTCGCGCAGGTAGACGCGAACGGGATCGTCGGTATAGACGGCGTCTTCGGCTTCTTGGCCCTGCAGGCCTAGGTCGTCCTCGGCATCGCCGCTTTCCTGGGTCGCGTCGAGAAAACTGGCCGCGCCGTCCTCGAGACTGCTAGGCATGCCCTCTTTGGCGACTCCTATGGAGTCCTCGAATTGATCCATCTCAACGCACCTCGCTCTGCTGCAACCAGTCCGGCCAAGCCACCCGTGCCACGCCAAGGCGTGGTGCAGGTTGCGCCGCTATCGGTTGATTGGTTGTTTCGTTGCTTGGCAGGAATCCAGAACTGGAACTCGCGGTCGGATGCGTCTGTGACTCGCCTGCTCGCGCTTGAGGCCTGGTTGTCCGCGCCAACGTCTGGGATCCGGAGCGGCCTCGACCCCTCCGAATTCACCTGCCAGCGTATTTAGTATGGGGCATTCATTGCGTAAACGCAATATCTCCCTAAAAAAGCGCCGGGCCCGAGGCGTCCGGCCGCCCGTCACGGATCGCTGGCCGCCTCAATCGGCGGCCTGCTCCGCCCACTCCTTGCTGCGACGGTCCATCTCCTCGGGCGTGACGTCCTCGACGTGCGTGGAAATCGTCCAGCGGTGCCCGAACGGGTCTCGCAGCGTGCCCGAGCGGTCGCCGTAGAACTTGTCCTGCACCGCTTGCAGCTCGCTCGCGCCGGCGGCCAACGCCCGGGCAAACAGCTCGTCGACATCTTCGACATAGACCATGAGCGACACCGGCGTGCCTCCAACCGTCTCGGGGGACAGGGCATCCAATTCCGGAAACTCGCTGGCCAGCATCAGGCGCGAACTGCCCAGCGCGAACTCGGCGTGGCCGACGCGGCCGTCGGGCATCTCCATTCGCTCGAGCTCGACGGCACCGAACGTCTTGACGTAGAAATCCAAGGCCGCCGCTCCGTCCTTGACGATCATGTACGGGGTGACGGTGGAGTAGCCTTCAGGCGTGTAACGAACTGCCATGCTTTGACTCAGCCTGCAATTCTACAACAGCTGTTTGGGCGCAGATGGCGCGGGGCGTGACTGAAGTAGACTCGTAGGATGTTCAAGGTTTGGTCCGAGCGGCAGATCCTGCCCGACTGTCTCCCGCTGCTGCATGGGGTGGCCGAGCCGATCGGACCCGGCTCTGCTACTCCGGACAACCCGCTGGTTTGCCTGCCCAGTGCAGATTGCGTGCTCGCAGGGGGCATGCAGTACGACAGCCGCGCGATGGACGCCGCCCCCGAGTTGTTGGTGATATCGCGAATGGGCATCGGCTTCGAGAACATCGACCTCAACGCCGCAACCGAGCGCGGAATCGCGGTGACGTATACGCCTGACGGTCCGACCCTCGCCACGGCCGAGCACGCGGTGGCACTGATGTTCGCCATCGCCAAGGATCTCAAGAAAGCGTCGCACGGCTTGGTGCGCGACCGCAGGCCCGACTACTACGGCCGACACTCCGCCGCCGAGATCTACGGAGCACAGGTCGGACTGGTCGGCCTCGGGCGCATAGGCTCCCGGGTGGCCGGGCTGCTCTCCGCCGCAGGGGCGCGCGTGGCAGCATTCGATCCGTACATCGACGAGCGGCGAGCCGCTGAACTGGGCGTGGAAAGGGTCGCGGACTTGAACAGCCTGCTGGCCAGATCCGACATCGTGTCGCTGCACCTGCCCCTCAACGAATCAACACGCCACCTGATCGGCCCGATCGCGCTGGCACAAATGAAGCCCGGCGCCATCTTGGTCAATGTGTCTCGCGGAGGCTTGGTCGACGAGGCGGCACTGTTGGCGGCGCTCGATAGCGGGCACGTGCGCGGGGCGGGCTTGGACGTCACCGACCCCGAGCCCGCAGAGGCGGACAACCCCCTGCTGCACCGCACCGACGTGATCGTCACTCCGCACGTCGGCTCGGCTTCGCACGCCGGCAAGCGGCGGATCCTATCGCATGCGATCGAGAACCTGCGGATGACGCTGCGACGACAGCGGCCGAAGCATCTGCTCAATCCCGAAGCGTGGGAGCGGGCGTGCGCGCGGATCTCGAGAGCGGCCTGAGCGCGGGCTGTCCGTCGGCACGGGAGGGCGTGTCCGCTTTGCTATCGTTGGGGCAGCGTCGGGCACTGGCCGACACTTGCCGCCATCGGCAGGGCGCGGTGTCCGGGTCGGAGCGCTGGCAGCCCTGCGCGTTTGCAACCTAGGAAGCGGCTCGAGCGGCAACGCCACGTTCGTTGCCACGGACGAGGCACGCGTATTGTTCGATGCGGGCTTCAGCTGCCGCCAAATCCAATTGCGGCTGGCCGCGATCGACGTGGACTACAAGACTCTTGACGCAGTCGTAGTCTCCCACGAGCATTCAGACCACGTGCAGGGACTCGAAACCCTGGCCTGCAAGACCGGCGTGCAGATCTTTGTCTCGCAGCCAACGTCGGAGAAGCTGACGTGGAAGAGGGCGGCGCCAGGGCTGACGACCTTCGAGGCCGGTCGCGGTTTCGAGATCGGGGATCTCGCAATCGAAACCTTTACGGTGTCGCACGATGCCGTCGACCCGGTCGGTTTCTGCATCGGCCACGGCGGCCACAAACTCTCGATTGCCACCGATCTGGGCTACATGAGCGATTCGGTCCGCTACCACTTGTTGGGCTCGGACCTTATCGTGCTGGAATCGAATCACGACCTCGAGATGCTCAAATCGGGGCCGTACCCATGGGACCTCAAGCAGCGGGTCATGAGCCGCGCCGGGCATCTCTCCAACACTGCCGTGGCCGAGTTTCTCTCGCAGCACTGGGACCGCCGCGCGCGGACCGTGGTGCTCGCACACCTGAGCACGAATAACAATCACCCGACGATTGCGGAAATGGACGCGTGCAGAGCGATCAGCTCGGTCCGGGCGGACGATACCCGCGTTGTCGTCGCCTCGCAAGGCAGCCCCACTCCGGTGTTCGTGCTATAGGTGCCGCAGCGGCTGGGCCTGTTCCGCAATCTGCCGCTGGATCGCGTTGTTGCCAGACGCGCCGAGCCCGCAACGCGGAAGACGCAACACTCCCGCCGCGAACTCGTACATCGCGAAGGCCTGCCATCCGAGCACAGGCAGCGCCGCATAGGCCAGCCAAGGCAGTTCGAACAGCGTTCCGGTCGAGGTTAGATTCCACAGGCTGTGCCACTTGGCGCGCGAGAAGTGGTTGAGTGCATCGAGCCAGAGTCCGCACAGCACCCCGGCTCCAGCGAGAGCCAGCAGTCGCGAGTACTCGCGGGAGCGAGCGTCAACCCAAAGACTTGCGCGCCCTCCCGCTGCGTTCCGCGGCTCGAGCAACAGGAGGAATCCTGCACTCACCAGCGGCAGCAGATGCTCGCCAAAGTCGAGGCGAGGCACGGCCAACGGGGCCAGCAGCAGGACCGCACCGGCAGCGGCGACACCGCACGAGAGAGACAGGCCGGGTCGTCGGGCCGCGCTGCCGTCGTGGCTGCTCTTGACCCAAAGAGCCAGCAGCAGGTCGGCCGTTTCGAGCAGTGCTGGCCAGATGCACGCAAACGACCATCCCAGCAACACATAGCGCGACAGATCCGGCGGCAGGCCGGAGCGATACCATCCGGCCAGCCGCTCGTTGTACCATTCGAACGGCAGCCACAAGAAGACCGACAATACGGCCAACCAGAGGAAGGCGTCCGGGCGCGACCGCAGCAGCGATCCGCCGCGCGCCGCAAACACCGCAGCGTCAACCGCCAGAACATAGCCGGTCCATGCGAGCGTGCCGACAGCGGCATGCTCGGACAACGGCAAAGCCAAGATCGCGACGCAAACGCAGAACACGCCAAGCCCGGCCTTTCCAACAAGTCCGAAGGCGGCGACGCGAGGCATGCGCAGCCAGCGCCCGACAAGCGCCCCAGCTGCGCCGGCCGCCACCGCCTAACCGATAGATGTCACTGTCGGTTACTGTAGCTTCAGGCACGGCACGGCGTTCGGATGACCGATCTCGAAGAAGTCCTAGACTGGCGGCACGACGGTGCGTTGGACGCGGTGCCCAATTGTGGGGGAATATTCGTCGTCGAGTTCCCCGAGGGACTGCCGTACCTTGGCCGGACGGCCGCTCTGCGCAAGCGCTTGCGCCGACTGCTGCGACCGACGGATGGCGCATCGACGCGCCTGACGCTGCGCGAGATCGCCACCCGTGTGCATTACCGTCGCACGGGTTCCGCGTTCGAATCTGATGTCGCCCTCTACCGCGCAGTGAAGCGGTACCGCCCGGGCGAGAGCCGGAACTACCTCAAGCTGCGCCCGGCGTTTTACGTCAAGCTCCTGCTTGGGAATCGCTTCCCGCGGAGCTGCGTGACGCGGCAGCTCGCGCGGGGGAAGTCGCTATTCTACGGCCCGTTCCCGAACCGTAACGCCGCCCAGGAGTTTCAAAACGAGTTCCTCGACCTGTTCCTCGTGCGCCGATGCACGGAAAACCTGGATCCCTCCCCATTTCATCCAGGCTGTGTTTGGGGAGAGATGGGGCGCTGCATGCGCCCCTGCCAAGGGGCCTGTGACGATGACACCTACGCTCGCGAGGCGCAGCGCATGGCACTGTTTCTGGAAACAGAAGGAGAATCGCTATTGTGCGAATCCGAGCTGTCGAGGGACAACGCCAGCGAGAGCCTCGACTTCGAGGCGGCCGCTAGGTTCCACGAGCTGATTGGGAGGACGAAACAGGTCCTGCGCTCGCGGGCTGCGCTGTCCAGCGAGCTTGGCTCGCTGCACGGAGCGGTGATGCAGCGGTCGGCGATCCCCGCATGTCTTCAAATGACGGCAGTGTACCGGGGGTCCTTGCAGGCACCCCTTCAGCTGCACTATGACCAAGCAGCGCCGACCACTGCCGCCCTGAATGCCCAAATCCGGGCCGCCCTCTCGAACTTCGACTGGCTCGAGGCGAGCGCAGACGAGCGCCAAGACCATCTGTCTCTCTTGCAGCGCTGGCACGCCAGCAGCTTTAGGAAAGGCGAATTCGTCCAGTTCGCAAACATCTCCGCCTTGCCTTGGCGCAGGCTCGCGAACGCGGCGCTTCGCGTCGCCATCGGAAGAGATCGCTCGACCAAGGACAGCGCAGCCGAACCAAGGCACCGATAGCGGACATCCTCGGCCACGCCGGGCGGCACGGCGACGGCAGCGGCCCGCCCAAGACAGCGCGGTCGGGTCGGGTGGCCGGGAACATCGAGATCGCAGGCGCCTTGTACAATACCGGGCGATGTCAGGCAGTCGCTCCGTCGCAATCGCAACTCTCGCCGCAGCTACCTTGGTGCTGTGGGTCTCCGTGGTGCGAGCCCAAGGCCCGCAAGGCCGAGACTACCTTTCGGCAGAGCTGCGCACGCAGGTCGAGGAACTCCAGCGGTCGGCTTCCAGCGCTCCCACCAGCGCAGAGAATCTGAAGGAACGGCTCGACACACTCTGGCCTTGGATCAACGCATACGCGCTAACGGGAGGACCGATGCCCGTCAACGCAACGCTTCAGGTCGCCACCGCCTATCGGGCGATCGAAGCCCTTCGCTTGGACGGGGTTCGGCCCAGCGCGGGCGCGCTGGCAGCCATCGACGGACTGGTCCACGAGTTCACCATCAAGGACAAGCAGCCGGGAGCGCTTGGCACGGTCACCCTGGAAGTGGCTGGCCCAGCCCATGTAGGCGCTTGGACAACGATAAAGCAGACCTACACGGTTGGAGAAGCGTCGCTCGGACCGGGCGCCCGGATCATGGTCGCGAAGCAGTTGCAAGCCGATGGCGGGCTGGTGCAGAACTCTGACCCCGACGGTCCTCACTACCTCTCGGCAAGCACCTCCAACCGCGAGGTCAGGCTGGGCAATACATCATTCCCCTGGGTGGGGATGCACGGCGGCTTCCGGAGCCCGGCGCCCATGCCCACCTTCAAGGTGGAGGAGGGCACGCTCAAGAGCGGAGACACCGTGACGATCGTGTACGGCGATCGCAGCGCCGGATCGGAGGGCTGGCGCCTGCAAACATTCGCCACCGATCAGGCGATGCTGCCGATCTACATCGACTTGGACGGCTCGGGCAATTTCCTGACGCCGCGCTGGCCGTCCTTTGAGATCGTGGGCGCGGGCGCCGAAGGGGTGACGGCGGTCGTGCCCTCGATCGCCGAGCCCGGCGAAGAGTTCGACTTGTCGATCCGCTGGGAGGACAGCAACGGCAATCGGGCCACGGCAGCCATGCCGGGCGCAGCGGTCACGCTCAATGGCGGGAGCTTCCGGACCCTGGACGCAGGCGGCGACGCGCTGCAAGTGATCGAGGCCGTCCGCCTCGACGAGGAAGGCATCTACCGTTTCGAGGTCACCAGCTCGGACGGCCGGATCAAGGCGCTGAGCAACCCCGTGTGGGTGCGCAGGGATCCGCCTTACCGCCTGTACTGGGGCGAGACTCACACACATACCGGCATGGCGGAGGGACAGGGATCGATCGTCCGCTCGTAC
Source organism: Bryobacterales bacterium (assembly GCA_022824585.1). Taxonomy (GTDB): domain Bacteria; phylum Acidobacteriota; class Terriglobia; order Bryobacterales; family UBA6623; genus VXMF01. Next base: position 16,033 of record JAJDZN010000035.1, read on the forward strand.
CGGTTCGCCCGCGAGGACGCCCGCCTGGACTTCATGGGGCTGTCCGAGCACGACATCTGGCTGGACGACCTCGAATGGCAGACCATGCGACAGGCCGTCGAGAGCAACACGGTTCCGGGCGAATTCGTAGCGTTCCTCGGCTATGAGTGGACGCTGCGGCGACAGTGGGGCGGGCACCACAACGTCTTCTTCCGTTCGCCAGACGCAGGGCGCGTCGGAGCGCAGATAGCGCCCACGCTGACCGGGCTGTACGAGGGCCTGCGCTCCAGGTATGCCACCGAGGACGTGTTGATCATCCCGCACGCCCACCAAGCGGGGGACTGGCGGACGAACGATCCGGAAATGGAGACGATGATCGAGATCATGTCGATGCACGGGACGTTCGAGTGGTTCGGCAACTACTACCTGCGACAAGGCCACCAAGTGGGCTTCCTTGCCGCGTCGGACGACCACCGTTCCCGGCCCGGCTACAGTTGGACGTCCAGCCGCCAGCCGAATTCCTCGCTGAGCCAGTTCGGCGGCCTGGCCGGCGTGCAGGCGGAAGCGAAGACCGCCGATTCGATCTTCGATTCGCTCAAACGCCGAAGCGCATATGCCGTCACGGACGCGCAGCGCATCATTCTGGAAATGGACGTGAACGGCACGGGCATGGGCACCCGCTCGGAATACCGCGACAAGCGCAGGCTCCGCGCCAAGGTCGTCGGCACGTCGCCGATCCGCCGCGTGGCGGTCGTGAAGAACGGCGCCACGGTCTACACCAGCCGGCCGTTGAGCGTTTCGCTCTCAAGCAACGCGCAGGTCGTCGTCGGCTTCGCATCGTCGTCGGAACCGTTCTTCCGCGACAATCCCCGCGGCTACCGGCCGTGGACGGGTTCTCTCAAGGTCGCAGGCGCCAAGCTGGTCGGCATGCGCGCACTGCACTTTGACAACCAGCACAAGGAATGGGCCCGGATTTCCGCGAGCGACGCGAACACGGTACAGTTCAGCACGGGCACCCGCGGCCAAGCCGACACGCTCCTGCTCGAACTCGAGGGCGCATCGCCCTCGACCACGATCACGTTCGACCTGGAGGCGGGCCAAGAGTGGGGCAAGTCGCCCGTGCCGGTCCGCCCGACGCGCAAGCTGGCCGCGAAGCGCTTCCAAGTCGCCCTGAGCGATCTCTCCGACGGTTTCGCTCGCAGGGACCTCTCCGACTCGGTGGACCGCGACGCGGTCACGCTGGAGCTGATCGGTTCCAACCAGCCCATGGAAGCCGAGATCGATTTCGCCGATACCGGCGAGCTGCAGCGCGGAGACTACTACTACGTGCGGGTGGACCAGCTCGACGGAGCAAGGGCATACTCCTCTCCGGTGTGGGTTGGAGGCGAGCCGCGGCGCTGATCCCGCCGCTGGCCGGCGTGCGGCCATGCTGATCATTGACACTCACGCCCACCTGTTCTCCGAGGACGAGAGCACCTATCCGCCCAAGCCCGAGCCGTCCAGGCCGCCCGCCGGAACAGGCACGATCTCGCGGCTCACCGAAGAGGTGGAACAGCACGAAGTCCGCGCGGTGACCATCGTGCAGGTCAGCGGATTCTACGGCTTCGACAATCGCTACATCCGGGCGGTGGCGCTGCAGAACCCGCATTGGACAGCCGGAATCTGCACGCTCGACCCACTCGACACGGCCGCCCCCGACTTGTTGCGCCGGTTCGCCCGGGACGGCAGCATGCGCGGGCTGCGCAGCGTACCCGTCGGGGGCAACCAGCTCGACCACCCCGGGGTCAGGGCGCTGTGGCGCGCCGCCTGCGACGAAGGACTCCCGGTCAACGTGCTCGGCGGGCGGATCTTGGAAGAGCAGCTGGAGCGCATGCTGGAGGCCTTTCCGAGCCTTCCGGTGGTGCTGGATCACAGCCTCGGCCTGCGCGCGGGTAGCGACGCTCCCGAAACGCTAGCGGCACTGCAGCGCCTCGCGCGGCACCGTCACTTGTACGCGAAGCTCTCTTTCATCGCCAACGGCGCTGTCCGCCGGGTCATCGAAGCCTTCGGCGCCGAGCGCTGCGCTTGGGGCTCGCACTTCCCCACCGAGAAATACGCCCGCCCGCTCAGCTATGGCGAGCACCTGGACATCTTCCGCAACCATATGGCGCTGTCGGAACGGGACCGCAGGCTCGTGCTGGGCGAGACTGCACGCCGCATTTGGTTCCCAGAAATGGACCGTCGCCCGTGAGCGGATCCTGCCTCGCGCCCGCGATCGCCATCGTCGGCCCGACCGCGTCGGGCAAGAGCGCGCTGGCAGTGCGCATATCCGAGCGCTTCGACGCCGAAATCGTGAATGTTGATTCGGTTCAAGTCTATCGCGGCTTTGACATCGGCACCGCCAAGACACCGCCGGACGCCAGGCGCGGGATCCCGCACCACCTGATCGACCATGTCGAGCCGCAACGCCCTTACTCGGCGGGGGAGTTCGCGCGCGACGCCCGCGCCGTCTTGCAGCGGCTCAGGCAGCGGCAGAAACTCCCCGTGCTAGTCGGCGGCACCGGCTTTTACCTAGACGCAGCGCTCAACGGACTATTTCCCGGCCCAGGGCGGGATGCCGATCTGCGCCGGCGCTTGCAGGAATCGGCCGCCAAGAGCCGCGCAGGGCATCTGTGGCGGATGCTGGCACGGCTGGACCCGCTGGCGGCACGGGCCATCCATCCGAATGACTCGCCAAAGATCGTTCGAGCGATCGAAGTTTCGCTGCTCGGCAAGCGGCCCATCAGCGACCTGTGGCGGGAGGCCGGCGAGCGCTTGGAAGGCTACCGCGTGCTGCTGCTCGGCCTGAACCCACCTCGCGAAGCGCTTTACGCCCGCATTGGCGAACGCGCTCGGACGATGTTTGCCGGAGGCTTGGTCGAAGAAGTCCGGGGACTGCTGCAGAGTGGGGTCTCCGAACAGTGCTGGCCCTTTCGGGCCCTTGGCTACGCACAGTGCCTGCAGTACCTAGGCGGCAAGTCCAATCTGGACGAGGCGATCGCGGCCACGGCGATGCACACCCGGCGCTACGCCAAGCGCCAGCTGACATGGCTGCGCGGCAAGCAGCCGGGAATTCGATGGCTGGGCGACTTCGGGGATTCCGAGCAGGCCTTTGAGTGGGCGGCTGGCGAGTGCACGAGTTGGCTCGAGATCGGGTGCCACGCGGGTCCGGACACGCAATGAGCCGCCGCGCCCTCATCATCGGCTGCGGGTTCACGGCGCAACGCACTGCGCGGACGCTGCTGAAAGCCGGCTGGGACGTGACGGCGACAAGCCGGTCGCCCGAGAATCTGGCCCCGCTCGAAGCCGCGGGGGCTCGCTTGGTGCACTTCGACGCGGCCCGCGACCGGCGCATCGAAGCTGCGGCGGAGGGAGCAAGCGTGCTGCTCTCCGTGCCGACGCTCAAGCTCGACGGCCAGCTGCTCGAGCCGACTCCGAGCTTGGTCGCGGCCCTGCACGGCCAGCCGCGACACCTGACGTATCTTTCGACGACCGGCGTCTACGGGGCCACGCGGAAGGTCGACGAGCGGACGCCGGCGTCGCCGCAGACCGAGCGCCAGAAACTCCGGGCCAGGGCCGAGGACGCGGTCCAGTCTCACGGCTGCAGCGCTCTCGTGTTGCGGCCCGCGGCCATATACGGTCCCGGGCGCGGGGTCCACCAAGCCATGCGAGCAGGCCGCTTCCGACTCCCTCGCGACCCATCGCGCCTGGTTTCGCGGATCCATGTCGACGACTTGGCTGCGATCGTCGCCAGGGCGCTCCAACAGCGTGTCGAAGGGGCTTATCCTGTCGCGGACGGGTGCCCGGCAACCTCGGCGGAAGTTGCGCGCCATTGCGCCAGCTTGCTGGACCTGCCGGTCCCTGACGCCGTTGCGGACGACTGTTTGAGCGAGACGCGAAGAGCGGACCGGCGCGTGGACGGCAGCGCCATCCTGCGCTTGCTGGGAATGCGCCTGCGCTACCCCAGCTTCCGGGAGGGCATCCCCGCCTGCATCGCCGCCGAAGAGGCCGGCTGAGTTCCGCTCGGGGCTATCGGCGGTGGGGTGGCGCGCCAGGCAATCCTGCCTCCAGCAGGCGATGTACGTGCTTGGCGAGCATGTCGCACTCCAAGTTGACCGAAGCGCCGACACGCGCCGCGCGCAGCGTGGTGACCTCGTACGTATGCGGAATGATCGCGCACCCGAGAACGTCCGCATCGAGTGAAGCGATCGTCAGGCTGATCCCGTCGATGGCGATGCTGCCCTTGTAGACCAAGAACTGCAGCAGATCCCCCGGCGCGCGCACCGACAGCCACCAGTTCCCGTCGCCAACCGCGTCGAGCCCCAGCACCTCGCCGGTGCCGTCGACATGGCCCAGGACGAAATGCCCGCTGAGGCGGCTCGTTGGCAGCAGCGGCCGTTCCAGATTGACAATCGATCCCGCCTCGAGAGCGCCTAGGTTCGTCCTGGCGAGGGTCTCCGGAGACAGGTCGGCGGAAAATCCCCGCTCGTCGGAGCCAACCGCCGTCAAGCAGCAGCCGTTAACAGCGACGCTCCCGCCAGTGGAGAGATCAGCGAGCACCTCTCGCGCGGCCACGACCATGCGCGCACCGGCCGCGGAGCGGACCAACTCCACCACCGCCCCTGTCTCTTCGACGATTCCGGTGAACATCTCTCGGTCTCCCGGCGCGCGTCACGAGGGCGGAGCTGGCGCATCGTTGATCACATCGGCCTCGACCGCGAACTCGTCAACGGCGACGGGTATCGTGCGCAGGTTCTCGAGGCGAATGGCCCCCGAGCGGGAGCGCCGCCCGGCCCCGCCGACCATCGGCAGCGACTCCAGCCCGCCCAATATCTTGGGAGCGTAGTAGAGCAAGACCTTGTTGACGATCCCAGCTTCGAGCACGGCCCAGTTCAACTTCGCACCGCCCTCGATCATCAGCGAAGTGACCTCGCGCTCGCCCAGCCAGCCAAGCAGCGCATGCAGGTCTACGCGACCGCTCGGGGAATCGAAGTCTTGAACCGCGATGTTGCGCTCCGCCAGCGGCTTCCGCTTCTCGAGGCCGGCGGCCGAGGTCGTCGCGATCACCAGATCGTCGCTGACTGACTCGACCAGGCGCGAGTTGAGCGGGATGCGCAACAGCGAGTCGGCGATCACTCGCAGCAGAGCGCGCCTCCGCGGCAAGCCGGTTCGATCGGTCAGCAGGCAGTCATCCGCATGCACCGTTCCGATGCCGGTCATGATCGCGTCATGGCGGTGGCGCACCTGCTGCACGTGAGCGCGCGCTTTGTCGCTCGTAATCCAGCCCGTGTTGTCGTCCGGAGCGGCGATCTTGCCGTCCAACGTCAGGGCCGTCTTGAGCGTGACCAAGGGTCGACCGGTGCGCGCGTAGTAGAAGAAGGCTTCATTCAGGCGCTGCGCCGACGCGGCCAGTTCTCCCGCGGCTTCGTCGACCTCGACACCGTTCTGCCTGAGCAATGCGAAGCCAGAGCCGTCCACAGCCGGATTGCGGTCCCGGCTCGCGGCCACGACCCTCGCGATGCCAGCCGCCAAGACCGCGTCCACGCACGGCGGAGTCCGCCCGTGCGTCGAGCAGGGCTCTAGCGAGACGTACAGCGTCGCGCCCCGCGCTGCCCCGCCGGCCTGTTCCAACGCGACGACTTCGGCATGCTTGCGGCCTTCGTAGGCGTGGGCACCCTCGCCCACAGGCTTGCCGGTGGTATCGACCACGATCGCGCCGACCGCCGGGTTCGGGCTGGCCAGGCCGTACGCCGAGCGGGCCAGATCGAGCGCCCGCTCCAGCCATTGGTGGTCCTGCGGCGTCATCCCTCGCCTCCGCCGTCGAATAGCGAGCGCACGAACGTCTCCGGGTCGAACTCGACCAAGTCCGCAGTCCGTTCGCCAACTCCAACCCAGCGAATGGGCACGCCAAGCTCTCTGGCGATGCCGACCACGATTCCGCCCTTGGCCGTGCCGTCCAGCTTGGTCAGCGCGATGCCGGTCACGCCCGCGGTGACAGCGAACTGGCGGGCCTGCTCGAGTCCGTTTTGCCCGGTCACGGCATCCAGAACCAGCAGCACCTGGTGGGGCGCCCCGGGAACGAGCCGTCCGGTGGTGCGGCGGATCTTTTCCAACTCAGCCATCAAGCCCGCCTTATTGTGCAGGCGCCCGGCAGTGTCGGCAATTACGGTGTCTACTCCCCGAGCCTTGGCCGCTTCCAAGGCATCGTAAATCACGGCGCTCGGGTCAGCGCCGGCTTGCTGGCGAATCACCGCACAGCCGGCCCGCTCGCCCCAGATCACGAGTTGCTCCGCGGCAGCGGCCCGAAACGTGTCAGCGGCGCACAGCAGAACCTCGCGACCCTCGCCTCTCAAGCGATGCGCGAGCTTGCCGACGGTAGTGGTCTTGCCCACTCCGTTCACGCCTACCACAAGAATGACCTCAACCGCAGGTTTCCCGGCTTGGGGACGGGCATCGCTGTCGGCCTTGCGCAGGATCTCTAGCATGTGGCCGGCGATCAGGTCCTTGACCTCCTCGCTGTCCTGGAGCTGGCCGCCGGCCGCCCTCGAGCGCACGTCCTCGAGGATCTCGTTGGTGGTCTTGACCCCCAGATCGGCGCCGATCAGGGTCATCTCGAGGTCTTCGAGCAGCTCCGGATCGAACTCCCCGGTGCCTTCGAGAATGTCGCCGATCTGATCGGTGAAAGCCTTGCGCGTCTTCGAAACTGCCTTCCGAAAGCGCCCGAGCAGGCCTGTCTTCTCTGGCGGGGCTTCGAATAGCGAGCGCATTGGCAGGCACGCGGGCGGCGCCCACGATCGGATGACTTGATAATATCGCCAATTCGCGCCAGCGGCCGACTAGGGCCGGTGGTCGATCCAGATCGGACTCGACCACGCCAATTCGCCGTCTTGCTGCTCGATCCGTACGTAGTACCAGTGCTGGCCCGGCTGGGCAGCCACGTCCAGGTACTCGAACTCCGCCTCCTGGCGTCCGGGCTCGACCTTGTACACGTAATTGGCGTCGCGTATCAGGTGGATCGCAGCGATGTTGTCGGTGCCGCGCACCCGTACCCGCGCGGGCTGGGCTCCGGAGACGACGGCGGCTTCCCCCATAAAGGCATCGCCGATACGGAAATCCAGCACGATGTTGTCCGTCGCTCCGTACGTCCGCCGCGCACGGATGGCGTCATGGATGGCTTCCCGGCTCGTGTCGGGCGTGTAGACCATCGCATAGGAGATGTGCGTGGAGAAGTGGTCGGAGCTGGCGATGACGCCGATCTTGTACCCCTTCGACCAAGCGTTCCAAAACATGCCGGGCTCCTGGAAGCCCCCGGCCGCGTCGGCCTCTTCACCGTCTCGAACGCCGCGCGGAGCGTTCTTATGCTCGTAATTCTGCCGCGCCCCTTGGTAGATCTCGGCCACCATGTCGACCTCGGGGTCGTGGTCGCGCCAGTCAGTGCCCATGGAATTTGTGCCGGACGTGTGCGGAATCGCGATACCCCCGGTACGGCGCGCGACCTCGTACATGAGCTTGGTCTCGTTGCGCACGCCGCTGCCGAATCCCATCGAGCTGAATGTCAGCAGCTCGCCGTCAGGACTGTCAGGGAGCAGGAAGCGCGGGTGGGCCGGTATGAAGAAGGGCACGATCGGATAGTTGCGATGCGTGTAGATCAGGTTGCGGTGGCCGTACGGGTTGCCGGGATTGCGCTCGTACCCGTACAGCGTGGAGAACCGCTCCGGAAAGTGGTACATGTCGGCCAGCTTCTGGGTCATCGCGTTCCAGAAGTCCGTGCCGCCCGCTTGGTGATCAGTGGACGCTCCGAAGTCCATTTCCGCAGCGTCGATCATGTACCGGTAGAACTCGGGCAGCGAGCCATCGTCCATGCCGCCCACGTCTTGCGACAGTTCGGTGTGGCGGTGCAGGTCGCCGCGCACGATCCGCAGCGAATCCCCGCCATGCTCGGTGCGGAAATTGCGGATGAAGCGGACATCGTCCGGCTCGTTGGGATGCGAGTCGGGCCGGGACTCGCCGGGCGAGGGGCGGTACGGGGACAGCCGGGGCTCCGGGCCCGCCCCGGGCAGTTCCAAGGAGCCCGCCACGACCCGGTTCAGCCTGGGGCGGCTGGCAAAGGCCCACTGGCGGCTCTCGTCCGGCCAGAAGGACCAGAGGCGGCCATCGGCGGCGGTCATGCCCATGCGAGTGCTCTTGCGCGCCCAACTCTGCGGGAGCGTGATCGGCTCGGTCCAGCGCCGGCCTTCCAAGCGAGTGAGGAACGACTCCCAGTAGGACGTCGGGCGATAGGAGCGCCGGCTGTAGCGGCGCTTGAATGACATCCAGAGGTTCCCGTCGGGGTCGAAGTAGAGCTGTGGCCGGCTTTCCCCGGTGGAGCCGGCCATCGCCGGATCATCGAAACTGACCGCGGCGGGCGTCTTCCATTGCCCGCCATCGAGACACACGACCTCGATGCGCCGCGCCGCGCCGAGTGGCGTGCCCGGCTGGACTTCGCCCAAGCCCCGGCCGAGATCCTTTCCCCAGTTCACCCCAGAGGCTTCCCACGCAATCCAAGGACGCCCGCGACTGTCGACTTCAACGCTTGCGTGCGCTTCGAAGCGCGTTGTGCTCGCCACGGCCATTTCCCGCCCAAGCCCGCTGGCTGGCGCGAACGATCTCGCGTACACGTCGTAACTGCCGCCAGATCCCCGGCTGTAGCGGTCCCAGACAATCCACGCCGTGCCGCCCGGTCCCGCAGCCACGGCGGGCGACCAGTCGTTGGCCGCCGAATTCGTGACCGCCACCGTCTCGGACCAACGGCCTTCGCGCAGGTACTTCAGGCGGACCTGGGAGTGGCGGCCGGCCATGGACTGCCATACCACGTAGATCGTGCCGTCAACGGCTCGGGCAACATGCGGCTCGATGTCGGGCAGCGGGTTGTCGGTCAAGCGATGTTGCCGGCCCCACTCGTCGTCTTCCCAAGCCATGGCGTAGATGTCCCAATTCCCGGGGCCGTCTCCGGGCGGCCGCTGGGAGTAGACCAGCCACGGCTTGTCCGCTCCGTCGACCGCGATCTGCGGCCGCCACAGATCTTCCTCGGCGCGACCGACCGGAATCAGCCGCGACCAGCGGCCTTCGTGATAGCGCCGGAAGTTCAGCTCCTCGCGACGGTCGTGATAGCTGTACCAAGTGGTGAAGAGATTGCCGGCAGAGTCAGCCGCGATGGCCGGCGAGTCGTGCTGGCGCAACTCGGTGCCGGAGAGATCCGTGGCGGGCGGGGTGCGCTGGATAGCGACGCGGCCTCCCAGCGCCCTGGTCCAGGGGCCGAACTGCATCGCCATCGGCTCGAAGGCGAATTCGCCTTGGGCGGTCCTCACGGCTACCGAAGTCGATCGGTTGCCGCTGCCGCGAATCCACATCCCCTTGGGCAGCACTTCCTCGCGCGTGCTCGGCGTCGGGCGAGGCACTACCGTGGAGCGCAGCAAGATCTGCACCGGCTGTGTCTGCAGCCGCCATCCCCCCTGCGGCAGAATCCGATCAGGCGGCTCCTGGCGGTGCGGCGTGAGCGCCAGGATCTCGCCGCCCTCGATCGACAGGCTGCCGTCCCATTCCTCGCCGGCAGCATCGCCGACGCCGAACAGGACCAACACCTGCCACATGTCGGCTTCGCGGGTGCCGCCCGGGTGCCAAGTGAAATGGTCGAGGAAATCTGACGAAGCGGCGGCCGCCGCACCCGACTGGGAGGCTGGCGGCGACTGTGCCGGGAGAGGAACGCCCACAAGCGCGCCAAGCAACGCACCCGCGACGAGCGGCTTGAACAAGTTGATGGTGGGCCAGCGATAAGACACGGTACGAACCTCCCGAACCAGATCGAGGCAGATCCGATCCTGCGCGCCGGATGCCGGACCGGCAAGAGCCGGCAGCTCGCGGAACGCGCCGATTGTACCCTGCAATTGGCCCGGGCGACGGGACGCTTCGCTGCGCGATCGAATCCTCCGCACTCACGCGACGGCTACGCTCCCGTCTCAATCCATCTCCGCTCCCGCGCGGAGCGCTCGATCGCGTCCAGCACTCGCTGGACGGCCATGCCGTCCTCGAACGTCGGGCGGGCGGGTTCGCCCGCATCCAGGCCCGCGAGAAAATCGGCCAGAGACTTGATGAAGGTGTGCTCGTAGCCGATCGGGTGGCCGGGCTTCCAGAAATGGGGATTGGCCTGCGGGCCCGTGGCCGGCGCCAGCACCTTGCGGCGCCCCCGCAGATCGGGCTCTCCCGACATGTCGGCGTAGGTGAGATGGTTCAAGTCCTCGAAATGGAACTCCAGCATGCCCGACTCGCCATGAGCGACGAAGCTGTTGTCATTCTGAAAGCCGGTGGCAAAGCGGGTCGCCTCAAACGAGCCGAGCGTTCCGCTGGCGAATCTCGCCTGCACCAGCACCGCATCGTCGATGTCGATCCGATAAGTCTGGCCAGGCCTGCTCGGATCCGGCTTCTCCGGCAAGAAGGTCTCCATGGTGGCAGAGACCTCGCGAATCGGACCCAGCAGCATCATGGCCATGTCGAGCAGATGCGAATTGAGATCCCCGTTCACGCCTGACCCCGCCGTCCGCTTCGACATCTTCCAGTTGTTCGGACGATTCGGGTCCGGGCCCCATTGCTGCAAGTACTGCGACCGGTATTGGTACACCCGGCCGATCCGCTCCTGCGCCAGCAGCCTTGCCGCGAACTCGACCGCGGGCACCCGGCGGTAGTTGAACCAAACGAAGGTCGGCACGCCCGCGGCGGCCGCGGCCATGGCCTCAGCCTCGGCAAGCGTATTCGCGAGCGGCTTTTCGCAGAGCACCATCTTTCCGGCCTCGGCGGCCGCGACCGCGATCTCGGCGTGCAAGTAGTTGGGCGTGCAGACATCGACCAAGTCGACATCCGGGCGTTCGATCACGCGCCGCCAGTCCGTCTCGCTCTCCTCCCAGCCCCACGCACGCGCCAATGCCTGCAACCCGGCCTGGCCGCGGCCGCAGACTACCTTGCGCCGAACCTTGGTCAGATGCGGGAAGAAGTGTCCGACCTGCGCGTAGGCGTTGCTATGGGCCTTGCCCATGAAGCCGTAACCGATGAGAGCGACGTTGAGGGCCGACATGGCCGCAGAGTAGCACCGCCGGAAGTCGACCCGCCGCTGGCCGCGGCCCCCTAGCCCGAACCGAGCGCGGCGAGCCGGCCCGCGGCCTCGTCCCAGCCGCCTGCCAGTTCTGGGTTCGGCTCGAAGCGGCCGAGCTCAAACGATCGCCGCACGATCTCGCGCCCTTGCGCAAGGTCGCCGATTCGTCCGGCAGCCATGCATTGCATCAATACGTTGCCAACGGCGGTGGCTTCGACCGGGCCCGTGATCACCGGCACGCCGCAAGCGTCAGCGGCGAATCGCGAGAGCAGCTGGTTGCGAGAGCCGCCGCCGACCACGTGCAGGGCCGCCGGGGCAACGCCGGTCACTCCGGCGATGTCTCCCATCACCGAGCGATACCTCAGAGCCAAGCCTTCAAAGATCGCCCTCGCAAACTCGCCCGGAGAGCCCGGCACGGGCTGGCCGGTGGCGCGACACTTGCGAGCGATTCTGCTCGGCATGTCGCCCGGAGGAGCGAACTCCGGATCGTCCACGTCGATCACCGAGCGGAACGGTGGGCTGGCATCCGCATCAGAGAGCAGCCTGTCGTACTCGGTCGCGATCCCGTGCCGCGACCACTCACGACGGCACTCCTCTAGCAGCCACAGGCCGCAGATGTTCTTCAGCAGGCGGTTCGTGCGGCACACGCCTCCTTCATTGGTCAAGTTCTTTGCCAGCACGGCCGGGGTCACGTGGGGCTGCAAGGTCTCCATCCCCAGCAGAGACCAGGTGCCGGAACTGAGGTAGGCCCAGTTCGGGCCTTCGGCGGGCACGGCCGCGACGGCCGAGGCCGTGTCGTGCGTGCCGGGCACGATCACGTCCATGCCGGCGACGCCGCATTCTTCGGCTATCGAGTCGCGCACGCGGCCCAGCACAGTGCCCGGCTCGATCACGGGACCGAATATCGCGGCGGGCAGGCCGAGCGCTTCCAGCACCGGACGGGCCCAAGCGCGACGGCGCGGATCGTAGCACTGCGAGGTCGTCGCGTCCGTGAACTCGCAGGCTTGCTCGCCCGTGAACCAGTAGTGGAACAGGTCGGGCATCATCAACAGCGAACTCGCCGACTCCAAAGCCGGGCTATTCCTCCGCGCGTAGAGCTGGAACAGGCTGTTGAGTTCCATGAACTGGAGCCCGGTCTGTTCGAAGATCTCTTCTTTCGAGATGAGCTGGAAGACCTCCGCCATCGTGCCGTTGGTGCTTGAGTCACGGTAGTGGTACGGGTTGCCGGCCAGCTTGCCGTCGCAATCCAACAGCGCGAAGTCGACGCCCCAGGTGTCCACTCCGAGCGAAACAGGCTTGGCCCCGGCGGCAGCGCGGATTCCGTCCCGCATGTCGCCGAACAAGCGCAGGGGATCCCAGAAGAGCGATCCAAGCACTTCCGTGCCCGGATTCTCGAATCGGTGCAATTCTTCGACGGCAATCCTCTCGCCATCAAAGCTTCCGAGCATCACGCGGCCGCTACCGGCCCCCAAATCAATCGCCAAGCAGTGTTCTCGCGCCACAAGGTCCCTCGCAGTAGGTGATTGTCACGCAGGGCAGAGGATCGCGGCAAGCCCATGCAGATCTGCGCTGCGACTCACTTCCGGGGCTACCGCACGGGCTCCTGTGTGGGCCGCGGCCGCAATGCTAGCGTAAGGAAGGAGTGTGACTTCCGCCGTGCCCCCGACCGGCAACCGCAAGACACTGTACTTAGCCAGCGCGTACGGATTCTCGGCACAGCAGCGATGCGGCCCCCTCGCCGAACTGGTCGCTGCCCTTGAAAAGGCCGGTGCCGAGGTGTGGGAGCCGTTCGCGCGCAACAACACTACCAAGGAGACGGACGGCGCCGGCTGGGCATACCTCGTGGGCCAAAGCGACATGCGTGATGTTCGCGAAGCCGACGGCCTCTTCGCAGTCGTCAACGGCTGCCCGCCAGACGAGGGTGTGATGGTGGAGCTGGGCATGGCGATCGCGTGGCACAAGCCGATATTCTTGTTCCGGGACGACTTCCGGCGCTGCACCGACTCTGGCGTGTACCCCCTGAACTTGATGCTCTTCTGCGGCCTTCCCAAGGACAGCTGGGAACGATACTGGCTGACCAGCATCGAGCAGATCGCCGACCCACGGAAAGCTCTGGCCCCATGGCTGAACGGCGACGTGTCGCGTCAAGCCACTCCCGAGCCTCCTCCCGGCCCGGGTTGCTGTTGAATCGTGGCCAGCCCCCCATGGATGCTGTCGCTGCATGGCGGCCACAGCGGCGAATTCTGCGAGCATGCCAGCGGCACACTCCGCGAAACCATCGAGGCAGCCGCGACAGCCGAGTTGAGAGTCTACGGCCTTACCGAGCACGCTCCGCGCTCGGACGCGCGGTTTCTCTACGACTCGGAACGGGCGAAAGGCTACGACGTGGAGCGGCTGCACGAGGAGTTTGAGGCGTATTCGCGCGAGTCATTGAGGCTCCAGCGCCACATGCGTGGTTCGCTGGAGATCTTGCGCGGGTTCGAAACCGAGGCCGTGCCGGCGTCAAGCTACCTCGAATCGATGCTTGCGCTGCGACGTGAGCACAAGTTCGACTATCTCGTCGGATCGGTCCACCATGTCCGTGACATTCCCATCGACGAGACCCCTCAGCACTTTCGAGAAGCCGTGGCCGCCTGCAACGGCCTAGAGCCGCTTATGGAGCGTTACTTCAGACTGGTGGAGGAAATGATTCGCAGCGTGCGCCCGGAGATCGTTGGCCACCTCGATCTGCCCAAGCTGCACGCGCCGCGAGGCGCCGATCTGTGCACCCTGAAGATCCGCAGGGCCGCCGAGGCCGCGATCGAGGCCGCCAAGGCGAATTCCTGCATCCTCGACCTCAACACGGCGGGTTGGCGCAAGGGATTGCCCGAACCGTTCCCCTCCCCCTGGCTGGTGCGCCTGGCAGTCGAGGCTGGCGTGCATTTCTGCTTCGGCGACGACAGCCACGCCCCATCGCAGGTCGGCTACGGCCTCGCGCGGGCGAGACAGTACTTGCTGGACCACGGAGTCAATTCGATCACAGCTCTCGGATTGGGACAAAGCGGCTTGGAACGTCGACAAGTCCCGCTCGAGGCGTGAAGTGCGCCGGATCGCCCGACCCTAGGCCGGGCCTCCGTCCCCGGCTCTTGCCGAGCCCAGAACGGAAGTCGGAGGCGCCGCCCGCCGTGGAAGGCTTACCATGGTTGGCGGCGCAGCCGTCACCGCGGCCGTCGCGCAGCGCGAAGTCCACGCCATGGACTCGTCGCGGCCTGGAACGCGTATGTTGGTACGTGCGATCGTCGCAGTCGTCTCCGCATTGTCGCTGGCCGGTTGCGGCGGGGGGTCGCAAGAACTCGCGGAAGACGAAACGTTCTACAGCCGCAATCGCGTCGAGCTGTACTCCGGACTCGAGCCCGACGCATCCGCGGTTGCCGTCCTTGACTTCGACACGCGCTCGAGAATCTTGGATACGCACCGGAGCTTTGTCCGGCTGCGCACGATCGACGGCCGAGAGGGCTGGGCTCCGAGGGCGATGCTGCTTGACAGCAACCTGCGAAGCGGGCTGCGAGCGCTGACGAGCCGGACTGCTGCGCTGCCAAGTCAAGGGCTTTACCGCGCGCGGGACACGCTCAACGTGCATACGCAGCCATATCGTTGGGCGCCGACCTTCTACCAGTTGGAAAAGGACGAGGGCGTCGAGATGCTGGACCGGATGCTGGTCGATCGCCTGCCGGCCGCTGCAGCCACCGCCAGGACGCCGCCCCAGCCGACCGGCTTGGACTACTGGTATCTGGTGCGGATCCCCAAACTCGGCCAAACCGGCTGGCTGATCGCGAACATGGCGTACGCCGACATCCCGCTGGAAGTCGCGATGCTGGGCCAAGGCCGCTCGATCGTTGCCTACTTTCCGATCGGATCGGTGGCCGACCGGGCTAGCGGCGAAGCCAAAACCACTTGGCTGTGGTTCCAATCGGGCCGTGGCGGGCAAGTGCATGACTTTGACCGCATGGCAGTGCTCCGGTGGGACGCCAGACGGAGTCACTACATCGTGATTCGGCAGTACTCGAACCTTAGCGGCTACATGCCAATCGAGACTAGGCCAAACCTCGAGTCCGAGCGCGGGACGGGCGTGGGAATCCAAGTTCTGCTGGACAAAGACGGACAGATGCTCGGCCGGAACTATATCTACACCGCTAACCGGGTCTACCTGTTGGAAGAGAAACCTGTAGCCGGGGCGCCGCAGCACGTTCCGCCGGGCGGCTTCGGTTCGCGCTATGTATTCTCCCCTCCGGACAGCCCCGGGCGGCAGTAGGGGAAGTCGCAGTCTCGGCGGGGGCTGTGATCGCCGAGGGCCCGCAGAAACATGCGGGGGCAGTCGCTGCCAGCGATCGTTGTGTCCTGCACCGGCGGCACCGTCCGCCCCTCGTGCTCCGCACCACTCGGCGCGCGTTAGCCCGCCTCGCCAAGACGCCGGTCCGAGCCTGTGGACCGCCTCCGGCTGCGGCACGCAGGCGGCGGCCGGCCCTCGCACGCCGGCCATAGCAGAACCGTCCCCCGGTGCGGATCCCCGCGTTAGCCGGGGCAACGCGACGGTCGCAGCTCCGAATCCTGTATCCTATGTCTCTTATGGTCGACACCGGGGGCATTCCGCAAGGAAACGGATCGGGCTTTAGGCGCTACTGGGGACCTGACCTGCTGTCAGGATTCCTGGTTTTCCTCATCGCGCTGCCGCTCTGCCTCGGAATCTCGCTGGCTTGCGGCTACCCGGCCATCGCGGGGATCTTCACTGCAATCATCGGCGGGATCGTCGGTACCGTCTTCAGCAACTCCGAATTGACGATCAAGGGTCCGGCGGCCGGCCTCATCGTCATCGCGATCGGGTGCGTGACGGACTTCGGCTTCACCGCGGGCCGCGATCCGGCCGCGGACATCGAGGCGTACCGCTTGGCCCTGGGCGTGGGCGTCGTCGCGGGCGTCATCCAGATTCTCTTCGGCGTGTTCCGCTCCGGCATCTTGGGCGAGTTCTTCCCCCCGGCCGCCGTCCACGGGCTGCTCGCCTCGATCGGCGTGATTATCTTTGCCAAGCAGCTGCCCGTCACGCTAGGGCTCGGTTCGGAGGGGACGCCGCTCGAGCTGCTGGCCAGGATTCCCAGCTACTTCACCGACATGCACCCCCAAGTGGGCCTGATCGGCATCATCAGCTTGGTCATCATGTTCGGATATCCGTTCCTGAAGATTCCGGGCGTGAGGGCCATACCGGCACCGCTCGTGGTCGTGCTGGTCACCGTGCCGCTAGGCCTGCACTACGGCTTGGGGCGGGAGTTCCTCGTCGACGTTCCGTCCAACATGTTCGGCGCTCTGGCGTTCCCGGACTTCTCCGGTGTCGCCACCGCCACAGGGGTCAAGTACATCATTCTCTTCTCGTTGATCGGCAGCCTCGAGTCGCTGCTCAGCGCCAAGGCGGTCGACCAGATCGACCCGTACCGCAGGAAGACCAATTACGATGGCGACCTGCTGGCGATCGGAGTTGGGAACACGGCCTCGGCGTTGGTGGGAGGCCTGCCGATGATCTCCGAGATCGTCCGCAGCAAGGCGAACATCGACAACGGGGCGAAGACCCGTTTCGCGAACATGTACCACGGCATGTTCTTGCTGGTCTTTGTGGCGCTTGCCCCCGCGCTGATCAACATGATCCCTTTGGCCGCCCTCGGAGCGATGCTCGTCTTCACCGGCTTCAGGCTGGCCTCGCCGAAGGAGTTCGTGCACATGTATCACGTGGGTCGCGAGCAGCTCGTCATCTTCGTCGCCACGATCGTCGGGGTGCTGGCCACGGACCTGCTCGTAGGGATCGGGATCGGAATCTTGGTCAAGGTCCTCATCCACCTCGTGAACGGCGTGCCGGTCGCCTCGCTGTTCCGGCTTCGGGCCGACATAGACCGTTCCGAGGATGGAGCCACCGTCACGGTGAGCGACTCGGCCGTGTTCTCGACCTGGATCGGCCTCAAGAAGCGGCTTGAAGCCCTCAAGGGCGAGAGTCGGGTCCGGCTCGACCTTTCGGGGACCGCGCTCGTCGATCACACGGTCATGGACCGGCTGCGCGAAATGGAGAAAGAGTTCGAAGAAGACGGAGCGAGTCTCGAGATCCGGGGTCTGGATGGACATCGCCCCTTCTCGGACGATCCCACCGCAGCCCGCACGAAGAAGTCCTGAGCAGCCAAGCCTAGCACCCCGATGAGTCCCGACCAAGCCCAAGCACTGCGCGAGCAGGTCCTTGAAGCGGCTCGCCCCGCGGCCCAGATCTGGCCCTTGAAGACCTTCGCCTACCGCAATCCTGTGCGCGGCTACGAGGACCTTCCTTTCGATCAAGGCGTGCGCGAGGCGGCCGGGATGATCGGAGGGGCCGGCTTTCTTTCAGGCAGCGAGTATCGGGCCTTCCGGCGTGCCGGCCGGATCTCGGACGCACACCTGCGCCGGGCCCTGGCCCGGCTAGGCCCTGGCAGTTCTGAAGGGGCTGTCCGCGTCAGCGGCCGGGTCCTCGACGCGGAAGAAGTTGTCTGGGCGCAGTTGACGCAAGGCGTGGAGCCTCCCACGCCGTCCGTGCTTGCGTGGCAGGCCAGAGAAGCGGGCAGCACGGAGCTGCTGGCGGCCGCCTCGGAGTCCTGCCCCGGGAATGGGAGTGGCAACCAACGTGCCGCGCCGGACCTGCCGCCGGCGAGAACGCTCAGCGACTGGGTCGCTGAGCTGGCCGGCTTGCCGATCGTGGACTCGATCAACGACGAGATGATCAAGTGGTCGGCCTCGTTCCTCGACGAGGGCATGGCCGGCTGGGGAATGCCTTCCCGTCAAGAGGGCTTCTATCGCTGCTGGCGCGACCTGGCGAGACGGGACCGATCAGGCCGATTTCTGGGCGTACACGACTTCGCAGCGAAGGTGGACGCGCTGCCGGACGCCGCCGAGGCGTGGATCCACGAGGGGTTGGAACGGCTCGGCGTCCCCCCGGAACGATGGAACGACTACCAGTCTCGCATGTTCGCGCAGCTGCCGGGCTGGACCGGATTCGCGCGCTGGAGGAGCGAGAACCCGCAATATCCGGCACAGCGCGAGCACCCCATCGACTTGGTCGACTACCTGGCCGTGAGGCTGTTCTACGAGGTCGAGCTGGTCGCGGCCGCCTGCCGCAAGGAACTAGGCGTGCCCGGCACCGTGGACGGCATTCGCGCCTGGGCGCGCGAGGAGGCGGGGCGCAGGGGGGATGCAGGGGCCCGCGAACTCGCTGTCGGCCGACTTTACCAGCTGGCCGTGGTCCTAGGGCTGAGTCCGGAACAGGTCCGCGAGCTGGCCGGCGATGGAGCCAAGACCCTGCTGGGCTGGCTCGAGCGCTTTCCAGAGGATCAGCACGGGCCAGTGTGGCTGGCGGCCTACGAAGACACCTATGCGGACCACCTAATGGGCAAGCTGGCGGGACACCGCCGGGCGGAACGGGTGCCCAGCGCCCGGCCGGACGCGCAGCTGATCTTCTGCATCGATGCCCGCTCCGAGCCGTTCCGGCGACACATCGAGGCCTCCGGCAATTACGAGACCTTCGGCTATGCCGGCTTCTTCGGCGTTCCCTTCAGTCACGAGGCGTTCGACAGCCATGACCGCCTCGCGCTATGCCCCGTATTGCTGAAGCCACCCCGCGCAGTCGACGAGGAGCCCCGGCCCGGCGAGGAAGGACCGCTGGCGAAGTATGCCTCCGGCACACGCTGGCGGCGCTTCGGAGACGAGCTCTTCCACGACCTGAAGCAGCACCCCTTGGGCTCGTTCGTGCTCGTCGACGTGCTTGGCCTGCTGTTCAGCATCGCCTTGGTCGGCAAGACCCTGTTCCAACGGCCCTACGCCGCGATCCGTTCTTTGCTGGCGAGGAGGTTCCGGGCCAAGCTGGAGACGAGCTTTACGTTGGACACGGCCGAAGTCGAATCGGTCGGGCCTGGCGGTTTCACCATCGAGGAGAGGGCTGGGTTCGTCGGAGGCGGCCTGCGGATGATCGGGCTGACCGACCCGATGGCCCGGCTCGTGGTCGTGTGCGGGCACGGCTCGGAGTCCGACAACAATCCGTACGCGGCGGCCTACAACTGCGGCGCCTGCGGGGGGGCGCACGGCGATCCGAACGCGCGAGTGTTCGCCGCGATGGCGAACGACCCGGCTGTCCGCCGCGCCGTAGCCGAGAGCGGCCTCCAGATTCCCGACGACGTGTGGTTCGTCCCGGCCAAGCACGACACTGCCACCGACCGCGTCTCCTTCTTCGACCTGATCGACCTGCCATCGAGCCACCGGGAGGAGCTCAGCCGGCTGGAAGGGAACCTGGCCGCGGCCGGCGTGGCGCAGGCAAGCGAGCGGATCGCCAAGCTGCCCGGGGCGCCGCGAGGCCTGAGCGCGCGGCGCGCCGCGCTCCACGCGATCGGACGCAGCGTGGACTGGGCCAATCCGCGCCCGGAATGGGGGCTCTCCAGCAACGCGGCGTTCCTGATCGGCAGGCGCTGGCTGACCAAGGGGCTGGATCTGGAGGCGCGGTCGTTTCTGCATTCCTACGACCCGGCCAGCGACCCTGACGGCGGCATGCTTGAGCGCATCATGACCGCTCCGCTCATCGTCGGGGAGTGGATTAACATGGAGTACTATTTCTCCTCGGCCGACCCATGGGTGTACGGAAGCGGGAGCAAGGTGATCCACAACGTGGTGGGCGGGGTCGGCGTGATGCTGGGCAGCCAAGGCGACCTGCAGGGCGGCCTGCCAGTACAGGGCGTGATTGACGGGCCGCGCCGCTACCACGAACCGATGCGCCTGCTAGCCGTCATCGACGCGCCGGCGGAGAGGATTTCCGGGATCATCGCGAAGCACGAGATCCTGCAGGCTCTGTTTCACAACCAGTGGGTGAACCTGCTAGCCTTCGATGCCGACCGCAACGAGTTCCAAAGATACGGCACTGATGCGACTTGGAAACGACTGACTCTCGAGCCGGCGGCCTGACTGCGATGAGCACACTGTACACCAAGCGCCTGGCTTACTGGACAGCCGTCCTGTTCGTGCTGTGGCTGCTGCTTTCGGAGAGCTTCAACGCATTGCACATGGCGGTCGGCCTCGGGGCGGCTTTCCTCGTTGCGCTGCTGCGGACAGACCTGCGCGACGAGCGGACCTACCTGATTCGCTGGTGGAGGGCGCTGCTGTACATTCCATGGCTTTTCAGCCGGATGCTCATCAGCGGCCTTCACGTTTCGTACCTCATCCTCCATCCGCGGTTGCCGATCAAGCCCGTGCTCTTTCGCCACCGGGCCGATTTGGGCAGCGAGGAGGCGATTCTGCTGATGGGCAACTCCATCACGCTGACCCCGGGCACTGTCACTGTCGAGGCGGACTCAGAGGAACTGATCGTGCACGCACTGGACGAGGACTCGACCGGGGATGTGATCAGCCAGAGGCTTGAGAAGATGGTGGCCACGGTCTTCCCTGCCGGGGGCGGGCAGAGATGAGTCTCCTCTTCGTTCTGGATGTCATCGCGATCCTGATCGTGATGTACCTGTACCGGGTCGTCCGGGGGCCGACAGTGTTCGATCGCCTGCTAGGGCTGAACGGCATTTCCACCAAGGCCATCATCCTGCTTGTCGTGATCGGAACCGTGTACGAACGAGTCGAAATGTTCGTTGACATCTCGACCGGCTATGCGCTTCTGAACCTGGTGGGCGTGCTGGCGATCACCAAGTACCTGACCCAGAGGTGGAGGACATAATGCCGGTCGGCGTGACAGTGATGATTGCCGTCGGCCTGTTCTTCCTAGTCGTCGCGGCCGTCGGGATGGTGCGGCTGCCGGACGTATACACCCGCTCGCACGCGGTCTCGCTGACTGACGCCCTAGGCGCCTTCTTCGTCCTGATGGGACTGGCGACCTACCACGGATTCAGCACCAACACATTCCGGATACTTGTCGTGCTCGCGCTGCTGATCTTGGTGAATCCCGTCATTTCGCACGCAACCGTCCGCGCCGCGTTGCGGTCCGGCCAGAAGCCCGTCGCGGAGGACCGGCGATGACATATTCGTTCGAGCTGCCCCTGCTCGCGCTGCTGATCCTGACGGCTGCCGGGGCAATCATTGTCAAGGAGCTGATCAGCGCCGTGCTGATTCTCGGGGCATACAGCTTCTTCCTCGCGCTGGTCTGGGCTTGGCTGGGGGCGGCGGACGTCGCATTCGTGGAGGCAGTCGTCGGGGCCGGGCTCGCAACCGTGTTCTTCCTGTTGACGCTCTCGCAGACCTCTCCAGAGGACACCCGCATCCGAAGGCCTCCGCCACCAATCGCCGCCGTGATCGCGCTTCCGCTTCTGGGCCTGCTGCTGCTGTACGCGGCGAACGACCTGCCCGCCTTCGGAGATCCCACATCCCCGGCCAGCGTGCATGTGTCCCCCCATTACATCGAGAACAGCCTCGCCGACACCCGCACCCCCAACGTCGTGACGTCCGTCCTGATGGACTACCGCGTCCTTGACACCCTGATCGAGACGGTCGTTGTCTTCACTTCCGGCATTGCCTGCTGGCTCCTGCTCAGGAGGGATCCAGAGTGATCGAATCCCCGTTTGGCAGCGTCATCGTCCGGAGAACCGCCTCGCTGCTGGTCTCTCTGGTACAGCTATTTGCGCTTTATGTCCTGTTCTTCGGCCAGTACGGGCCCGGCGGGGGCTTTGTCGCGGGAGTGATGATCGCGGCAAGCCTGGTCTTCGGGCTGCTCGTGTTCGGAGAGAACAGTGCGACTGCACAACGGGCCACGCGCCTGCTGGCGGGAGACGGCGTGGGCCTGCTCCTCTTCGTTGCGGTAGGCGGACTTTGCCTGATCGGCGGCGGCGAGTTTCTCAACTATTCGCAAGCCCCGATTCCGGGGCTCGACAGCGCGGCCCGGCGGTACCTGGGCATCCTGCTGACGCAGGTAGGCGTGGCGCTGGACGTCGCCGTCGCAGCGGTCTCGATCGTGTACAGCCTGTCGCGTAGCGTCGCAGTTGGAAAGACCGATGCTTGAGCTGATCGAAGCGGCCCTGCGGCGGCCCAACCTCATCGCGTTCGTACTGCTGCTGCTATGGGGGCTGTACATCACGATCACCCACCACAACTACGTCAAGAAGCTTGTCGGCCTGTACATTGTCCAGACCAGCGTCATCTTCTTTCTCGTCACGACGGGAGCCAAGGAGGACGCCACCGTGCCCGTAATCTTGGGCGGGGTGGAGGCGCCCGGAGCGGACGATTATGTCAACCCGCTCCCGCAAGTGCTGACCCTGACGGCAATCGTCGTCCAGATCGCGACTCTGGGGGTCTCGCTGGGGCTAGTTTCGAGGATCTACCGGAGGTTCGGAAGCCTTGACGAAGAAGAGGTCTTGGAGAAGCTAGGATGATCGAGCACCTCCCGGCCTTGGTGTTCCTCACACCGCTCGCCACGGCAATCTCCATGCCAGTGGCCGGCCACCGGCGCCCGGCCCTGTGCCGCCCGATTGCGCTGATCGCGATCTGCTGCATGACCGTGCTGTCGGTGGCGAGCCTGTGGTCGGTGTCCGTTCACGGAGAGATCCGCTACTCGTTCAGCGGATGGCTGCCCCCCATCGGGATCGAGTGGCTCGCGGATTCGCTTGCCGCGACGATGGTCACGGTTGTGAGCGGGCTGGGCGTGCTCTGCCTTCTGTTCGCCGACGGGCTCGGGGAGCGCCCTCTGGGCGGCCGCGCGGTCCCCTACTACACGATGGTGCTGCTGCTGGTCGCCGGGCTCAGCGGCGCCATCTACGCCGGCGACTTGTTCAACATCTTCGTGTTCTTGGAAGTGGTCTCGCTGTCCGCCTACGCCCTCGTGGCCGTCCCGGGCGGCCGCGCGCTCGTATCGGCCTTCCGGTATCTGTTGATGGGCGCCTTGGGGACCGCCTTCTACCTGCTGGGCGTGGGGTACTTCTACGCCGCGACCGGCGCCCTGAACATCGCCGACCTGTCCCAGCGGCTGCCCGGCCTGCTCGAATCCAAGGCGGTCATGGGCGGTCTGATCTTCATGTTCATCGGGCTGGCCATCAAGATGGCCCTCATGCCGCTGCACGGTTGGCTTCCCGACGCCTACAGCGACGCGCCGGCCTCGACCGTGCCGCTGCTCGCGGGCCTGGTGACAAAGATCTCGCTTCTCGTCTGGGCGCGAATTCTGTACTGGGTCATGCAGCCGAGCGCCGGCGGCGGGACCCTCACCATATTCGCTCTCGTCACCACGTTCGGCATCCTGGCGTCGGTCGCCGGGGCCTGTCTGGCCCTTCGCCAGCGCGAGCTGAAGCGAATGTTCGCCTATGGCGGAATCTCCCATGTGGGCCTGGTGCTGATCGGGGTCGGGCAGGCCAACGAGACCGGCCTGTCGGGTGCTATGTATTACCTGCTCAACGACGCGGTGATGCAGTGCTCGCTGTTCGTTCTGGCCGGATTCCTGGCCCTGCGATACGGGGCGTCCACGCTGGACGAGCTGGGCCGCGCCCATGTGCGGAACCGGTGGGCGATCGTGACCTTCGTGGCGGTTGGCCTCGGCATGGTCGGCCTGCCTCCCACCGGAGGGTTCTTCGGCAAGCTGAGAATCCTGCTCGGCACCCTGGAGGCAGACAACACTATCGCGGCCGCCGCGGTCGTGCTGACCACGCTCATCACACTGGGCTATTTCGCCCAAGTCTTCGAGAAGCTTGTTCGCGCCGGGAGCGACAGCGCCTCCGCTCACCAGCCGGAGACGCCATGGCCGCTGCGCGCGACCATGGCCGCCCTCGTCGCGGCAATCGTGGGACTGGGCATCTGGAACGACCAGGTGGTCGGCCTGCTGGTAGACGCCACAGCGCCTCTCGGGATATGACGCCCATGACGGACACGGCACGCACGAAGGGGGGCACTAGCTAGGATGCCGATCTTTGCCCTGATTCCCGGCCTTCCGCTCGCCGCCTTCGTGATCCTGGCGGTCGGCGGCCGTCGCATCGGAGACGCCAGCCACCGGGTCGGGATTCCCGCAGTCGGCCTCTCTTTCGCGCTCTCGATCGCGGCGCTGGCAGAGGTGGCCCGAAACGGAGCGCTCTCGATCCCGCTCTACCGCTTCCTGGACGTGGGCGAGCTTGTCGTCACGGTCGGCCTTTACGCCGACCAGCTCACCGTGCTGCTGCTCCCGCTCATCACGGGGGTCAGCTTCGTGGTCCATGTCTACTCGGCGCGATACATGACCGGCGACCCGAGGTACCGCAAGTTCTTCGCGGTCATCGGCCTGTTCACGTTCGCCATGACGATGCTGGTCATGAGCGACAACCTGCTGGTGACCTACATGTGCTGGGAAGTGATGGGGATCTGCTCCTATCTCCTGATCTCCCACTGGGCACACAGGCGGGAAGCGGGCCAGGCGGCGACAAAGGCATTCCTGGTCAACGCCGTCGCCGATGTCGGCCTCGGCTTCGGCGTCGTGCTCACGTTCGCCACGTACGGGACCTTCAACATCCAAGAAATCCTTGCCCAAGCTCCGGCCATGCAAGGGCAGACCCTCGGCGCGTTCGGGTTCGAAATCGAGCGGAACACCTTGATCGCGCTCTGCCTGCTCAGCGGGGCGATCGGCAAGTCGGCACAGGTGCCCATGCACGTGTGGCTGCCCTACGCCATGGAGGCGCCGACGCCGGTCTCGGCGCTGATCCATGCCGCGACGATGGTGAACGCGGGGCCGTTCCTGCTCGCACGGCTCAGCCCCCTGGTGCTGCTGGCCCCGTCGGCGATGGCAGCGATTGCGGTCGTTGGCGCGATCACCGCACTCTACGGCGCGCTGGTCTCGCTCACCCAGTCGGACATCAAGAGGCTGCTGGCCTACTCGACGATCAGCCAGATCGGCTTCATGATCTTCGCGTGCGGTGTCGGCGCATTTGGGGCCGCCATCTTCCATCTCTTGGCGCACGGATTTCTCAAGGCGTACCTGTTCCTGTCCACAGGCGATTCCCTTTGGGCGACCGGGGGGCACGCGCACGCCGACGCTGCCCCCGGCCGGATCCGGCGGCTGGCGGCTGGCTCCCTGCTGCTCGCGTGCGTGCCGCCGCTGGTCCTGTTTTCCGGGCCGTACGAGCAGCTCTGGAACTCGCAGCATGTCCCGTCAGCGCGAATCGCGTTCTGGGTCGTGGCCCTCGCGGCCGTGTTCCTGACCGCAGTCTACGCGTTTCGCGGCGTCGTCTCGCTGTTCGGCGCCACAGTCGGCAAGTCCGTTCAGGCCCGGCCAAGCCTGTTCTCGGCCGCCCACCTGCCAGGCCTGGCCGTTTGCGGAATCGCGGTAACGGCCCTGCTGGCCGGGGTGTGGTCAGGGTTCAGCGAATTCCTGCAGCCAGCTCTTGGCGCGCTCCCGACCGAGACCGCTGAGGCGAGCCTGCCAGTTGCACTTGCGGTGTCGCTGGCAGTTGCAATCTTGGGATGGTGCTTCGCGTACTATTGCCACCTGCGCCCTGCGGCGGTTCCTTTCGCGCGTCGGGAATGGGTCAAGACAGCGTACGTGCTCTTCTTGAACAAGCTCTACTTCGACGAGATCCACCGGGCGGTTGCCGTGAACCCTGCCTTGAGGATCTCGCGTTGGTTGTTGCACCAGCTTGAAGACCGCATCATCAACCGGACCGTCCACGAAGTGGGGGCAGGGGTGCGAGAGGGCGCCCGGGTGCTCGAAGGGTCGGCGGAAAGCGGCGTGATCGACCCCGCGGTGGCCGGGGTGGCCCGTCTCGTGACCGGCACCGCAGCTTGGCTGGAAAGGCTGGCCGAGTCGGGCCTGGTGACCCGCGGGCCCCGGATGGCTACGAACCTACTCGTGCGGGTATCGGGCTGGCTGTTCCGCGTTGTTGACAAGCCCGTGACGGAAGAGACCCTCCCGAGAGTCGGCGGGTTCGCCGACGACACCGGCGAGACACTGCAGCGGATCGGGCCCAGGACCTTGCGCCACCATCTGGTAATCATCGTGTGCTGGCTATCGCTTGCGATCGGCCTTACGTACTTGCTGGCCAACTGACGGAGTAGCGATCGAAAAGGTGCCCTAATGACATCACTCTTCACAGAACACCTGATCACGTCGTTGATCACTGTTCCTTTTGCCGGAATCGTGGCCCTGCTGTTCGTTCGGGGCGATGTGTGGGTCCGTCGCGTCGCCATGGGGGTTTCCCTGCTCGCGCTGGGCCTGTCCGCGGCGCTGTGGTGGAGATTCGATCCGTCGATCGAGGGCATGCAGTTCGTCGAGCGAACCAGTTGGATGGAGAACTTCAACATCCAGTACGCGGTCGGCGTCGACGGCATCAGCCTGGTCCTTGTCCTGCTCACCACGCTGCTGGGTCCGCTCTGCGTGCTCGCCTCATGGACCTCGATCGCAAGCAAGGTCAAGGCCTACATGGTCCTGATCCTGCTGGTGGAGGGCGCGATGATCGTCGTTTTCACCGCGCTCGACCTGTTCCTGTTCTTCATGCTGTGGGAAGTCACGATGATTCCCATGTATTTCATGATCATCCTCTGGGGCGGCCCGGGCCGGATCCAGGCGGGGATCAAGTTCGTGCTCTACAGCCTGACAGGCAGCCTGCTGATGCTGGTCGGGATCCTCGCCCTGTACCTGCAGACGGGCCGCTCGTTCGACATTCAGGCCATGGTGGGGCATGCCATCCCCGAGGATGTCCAGATCTGGATCTTCTCGTTCATGTTCCTAGGGTTTGCCATCAAGCTGCCGATGGTTCCCTTCCACTCGTGGCTGCCCGACGCCCACTCGGAGGCCCCGACTGCCGGCAGCGTGATCCTGGCGGGGGTGCTGCTGAAGATGGGGGGCTACGGCTTCTTGCGGATCTGCCTCCCGATCCTGCCCGAGGCATCCGTCGAGTTCGCCCCGTTCATCCTGTGGCTCTCCATCGTCGGCATCATCTACGGCGGGTGCCTCGCACTGGCCCAGTCCGACCTCAAGAAGCTAGTAGCGTACTCATCGATCTCCCACATGGGATTCGTGACCCTGGGCATCTTCGCCTTCAACGAACAGGGCATCGAGGGCGCCGTGATCCAGATGTTCGCTCACGGCATGTCGACAGGGGCCCTGTTCCTTGCCATCGGCTTCCTGTACGACCGCACGCACACCCGGATGATCGCCGACTACGGCGGCTTGCAGAAGCCCATGCCCCGATTCGTCGTCCTGCTTTCGATCTTCGCAATGGCTTCCTTCGGACTACCCGGCATGGGGAATTTCACGGGCGAGTTCCTGGTGCTGCTGGGCACATCCTTCGGCGGCATGCTCAAGGTCCTGCTCGCGATGAGCGGGATCGTGCTGGCAGCCGCGTACATGCTCTGGATGCTGCAGCGCGTCGTACTGGGCCAGCCCCGCGCGTCGCTCGAATCTCTGCCGGACCTCAACGCGCGCGAGATCGCTACGCTCGTCCCGCTGGTAGTCGGCGTCTTCGTGGTCGGCCTGATTCCCGCCACGCTGACGACAAAGCTGGATTCGACCGTCAAGAGTCTGCTGGACCGATCCCCCGCCATCGTCCAGAGCGCGTCCGCTCCCGGAGAATGAATCGGCTGGGGGCGCCTGCCAGCTCTTCGCGCCCGTGTGTCCGGCGGCGGAGCGCTCCAGCGTCAGGCCGCATAGTACAATCAGAACGGATCGGCCGCGCCCCCGCGAACTGGCCGAGCGGTCGCAGAATCTAGGGCGCTCGCCGCAGGCGGATCGGACGATGTGCCCGCCCGCCGGAACCCTGCAATGCTGAAGCTATTTCAAAACCAAGGGAAGATCCTGCGCTGGACCATGGGGATCATCCTTTTCCTAGTGGCTGGCTCCATGATCATCACGCTGGTGCCGAACGTGTTCGGCCCGGCCGGTCCGGGCGCCGCCGACATCCTCGCAGAGGTGGATGGCGTGCCGGTCACTACTGGCGACGTGGAGGTGGAGCTGCGGCAGCACCGCGCAAACAACGTCCCTCCCGCGGCGATCTCGATGATCGCCAGCAACACGATCGATGCCCTGATCGCAGAGCGCGTCCTCTTTGCCGAGGCTGCGGCGCTCCGATTGGTCCCGACGGACGAAGAACTCGCGGTCTGGATCCGCGAACAGCTCCCGGAGGTCCTGTTCCCGGATGGCAAGTACATCGGCGCGGACGCCTACCATCGTTTCGTTCGCCAGCAGTTTCGCCGCACAGTGCCCGAGTTCGAGCAAGAGATCCTCTACAACATCGCCATTTCACAGCACTTGCGGCAGCTGGTGACCGATGGCGTCAGCGTGACCGAGGAGGAACTCAAGCGGCGATTCCACGACGAAAACGACAGTGTGCGGATCGAATGGGCAGCGGTTGACTCGGCGAGCGTGCGCGGCGAGGTCGAGGCAAACCCAGAGCAGTTGCGCACATACTTCGACGCCAACAAGCTGCGCTACCGGCATGCGGAGCGCAGGCCGCTCAAGCTGATGACGATCGGCCCCGACGCCTCCGTCAGCGACCACGAGATCGCGGACGCGGAGATCGATCTGCATTACTCGCAAAACCAATACCGCTTCGAGAATCCCGAGCGGGTCAAGGTGCGCCACATCCTGTTCATGACCATGGGCAAGTCCGAAGCCGAAGCCGAGCAGGCCCGCAAAGACGCCGAGGCCGTGCTCGAAGACCTGCGCGGCGGAGGGAGTTTCGAGGAGCTGGCCAAGGAGCACTCCGAGGATCCGGGCAACGCCGAGAACGGCGGCGACCTGGGCTGGGTCAGCCGGGGCATGATGGACCCGGCTTTCGAGGAGGCCAGCTTCGCGCTTCGGGAAACCGGGGAGATCACGCAGGCACCGGTAGAGTCGGAGTTTGGCTACCACCTGATCCGGCTCGACGATCGCCAAGCGCCCAGCGTCAAGCCGCTCAGCGAGGTGCGCGACGTAATCCGCCAAGACCTGCGCGCCGAACGCGCCCAGAGCGACCGCTACAGCCTGATGGAACGGGCCATGGCGGCCGCCGAACGGGCCGGCGCCGCGCTAGAGAACGCCGCTGGCGAGCTAGACCTGCCGTATCAGGCCTTCGAGGCCTTCAGCCGAGCGGACCTGCCCGACCAGTTACCCAAGGCCTCTGCCCTCGTCGAGGCCATCTTCGAACAGCCCGTCGGCCAAGTCCTCACCGTGGCCGAGGAGGACACTTTGTACATCGGATTCGTGACCGAGGCCGTGCCCGCCCGCGACGCCGAGTACGAAGAGGTCAGCTCGACGGTCCGGGAAGACTTTATCGACACCGAGTCTGCCAATATCGCGCGCCAGCGGGCAGAGGATCTGGCGCAGGCTGCCAAGGATGCGTCCGCGGACCTCACCGCAGCCGCGCGACGCGCCAGACTGTCCACCACCACGACGGATTGGACCAAGCGCGGAGGGGAGATCGAGGGCTTGGGATCCATCAACGCGCTGGGAGAGGCGGCATTCACCATGACAGACGGCGAGCTGCAAGGTCCCGTCGCCGTGGGCGACCGCTGGGTCGTCTTCCGCACGATCGGCATGCAGCCCGCCGACGAATCCGCGCTCGCCTCCGATGGCGATGCCCTGCGCCAAACCCTCCTCAACGAGAAGCGGACCATGGTCTTCGACTATTTCCGCAGCCAGAAGGTCCGAGACTATAGCGAGCAGGGGCTGGTGGTGCGGTACGCCGACCGCATCCAGCAATACCTGCAGTCGATGCAGAGCGTGATCTAGACTCGTCTCCAAGGCTAGGAGGTCCGACCATGCGCATGCAAAAGCTCGTCCCAGTTCTCCAGCGCTTTCCGAGCCGAGCGCTCGCGGATGTTGCAGGAGCCGTCCGACAGCAAATGGAGGCCGCCGCTTGGACGCGACGGGTTCCGGCAGGGAGCCGCGTCGCGGTTGGGGTCGGCAGTCGCGGCATCCGCAATATCGACGTGATCGCCAAGGCGGCGGTCGACTTCTGGAAGTCGCGCGGCGTCCAGCCGTTCATCGTGCCCGTGATGGGCAGCCACGGAGCGGCAACCGCCCAGGGCCAGGCGGACGTGCTCGCCCACTACGGAATCGACGAGTCCACCATGGGCGTGCCGGTTGAGAGCTCGCTCGAAGTCGTCCGGGTGGGCACCACGCCGGAGGGCATCGAGGTCTCGATGGACCGCCGGGCGTTCGAGAGCGACGGCGTCATGCTTTGCGGCCGGGTCAAGTGGCACACCGACTTCGAGGGCTCCCTGGAGAGCGGCATTCACAAGATGATGGCGATCGGTCTGGGCAAGTGGGAAGGTGCCAAGCGATATCACAGCTGGGCATTGAAGATCGGCATGGGCCAAGTGATCCGCAGCGTGGGATCCGCAATGCTGGCCACGGGCAAGATGCTCGGCGGCCTGGCGATCTTGGAGGACGCCTACCACGGCACTGCCGAGGTCCACGCGCTGGGTGCCGATGGCATGGCCGAGCGTGAAGAGGAATTGCTGCGCCGGGTCAAGGGCTGGAAGCCGAACCTCCCCGTCAGCGAGGTCGACTTGCTGATCTTGGATGAGATCGGCAAGGACATCAGCGGCGCCGGGATGGACACGAAGGTGGTCAATCGCGGCGGCGGGCACGGGCCCAACAACTGGCAGGGCGTGCCAACGGTGCATCGGATCTTCGTGCGCGACCTGTCGGGCAACACCTACGGAAACGCCATTGGTATGGGCCTGGCGGACATTGTGCACGACCGCCTCGTGAAGAAGGTCGACTTTCAGGCCACATGGGTCAACGCCCTGACATCCTCGGTCACATCGCCCGGATTCACGCCGCTGCACTTCGCGACCGATCGCGAGTGCTTGGAGCGCGTGCTGCCGACGTGTGGCAAGCTCGACCCGGCGACGTGCTCGATCATCTGGATTCGCAACACCCTGGATCTGTCCTACCTGCTGGCTAGCGAGAACCTGCTGGAGGAACTGGCCGCTAACGATTCGATCTCCCTGGAGGGCGAGGCCGCCGGGCTGCCCTTCGACCCCTCGGGCGACTTGATCAGCCCGTTCGAGGCGTCTGCGGCGCGCCACACGGCCGCGTGACTTCAAGCTCGGGCAATTGACGGGCTGCGACAGTACGCCTTTCACGGGGAGCCAGCGCTAGGCCTGTTCCCAATGGACATCTTGCAAGCGGTCGTGCTGGCCTTGGTGCAGGCCTTCACCGAATTCTTGCCCATCAGCAGTTCAGCCCACTTGATCTTGACCCGCTGGCTGCTCGGGTGGCAGGACCCAGGCCTGTTCTTCGATGTAGCGCTGCACTTCGGCACCCTGCTCGCCCTGGCCGCGTATTTCGCTCGCACTTGGATGCGAATCCTCGGGCTGGCCGCGGGCCGAGAAGTGCTCCGCCCCGACGCCGGCGATCCCGACCTCGAGCTCTACAAGAATCCGCGCTTGCTGTGGTATCTGGCGGCTGCGACGGTGCCGGCGGGGCTGGCCGGGCTGCTCTGGCAGGATTTCATCGAAGCGAGGCTGCGGAGTCCTGCCGTGATCGGGTTCATGCTGATCGCAGTGGGATGCTTGATCTGGTGGGCGGACCGCCGGTCGGTCCCTCGCAGCGGTCTGGGCTCGCTTCCGTTCTACGCTGTCATGCTGGTTGGCTGCGCGCAGGCAATCGCGCTGATACCGGGAACTTCGCGCTCGGGCATCACGATCGCCGCCGGATTGCTGCTCGGCCTGCAGCGCCAGGCCGCGGCACGGTTCTCCTTCCTGCTGGCTATGCCTGTGGTGCTGGGCGCATCGCTGAAGACAGGGCTGGAGACCCTCTCGGGCAGCGAGACCCTGGCGATCGCGTACGGCCCGCTAGGCGTGGGCGTGGCGGTGAGCGCCGTGGCAGGCTACGGAGTGATCGCTGGATTCCTGCGCTTCCTCCAGAGCGCAACCATGGCGCCGTTCGTCTACTATCGCGTGGCATTTGGGATAATCGTGCTAGTTCTTGCCAGTACCTCCGGGCTCCAAGAATCTCTGGCCGCGATCGGGCAAGACGGATGAGAATCAAGCTCCTCGTAGACAACCCGCGCTTCAATGAGATGGCAGGCGTCCTGCTGTGGATCGCCGCGGCCGGAGTGCTGTTGAGCTTGGTCTCCTACAGCCCAGCGGACCCCTCTCCCAACGTTGCCGCCGGGCCGGGCCAAGCCCGCAACTGGATGGGCTTCCCGGGAGCCTATGGCGCAGACCTGCTCCTGCAGGCCTTCGGGCTGGTCGGTTTCCTGCTGCCCGCTTATCTGGCTAAGCTCGGCTGGAACCGGATACGCCAACTGGAAGTCGAGAACCCGATTCGGCGCGGTGTCGGCATGGCCCTCTTGGCCGGTGTGCTATGCACGGTGCTGCACATGCTCAGCCGGCCTGTCGACGGTGCCCTGCCCGACCGCTGGCATCAAACCGTCAAGGCCGGCGGAACAGCCGGCAAGGTCAGCGCCGAATCGTTGATCTCGGTGCTGAATATCGGCGGCACGATCCTGTTGATGGCGGCGGTTGCGGCCGTCGGCACATACTTGCTGACCTCGATCCGAGTCGTCGATCTCGTGGGACGCTCCAGAGAGCGCGGCCCCGAAGAACCCGAAGACGCCGCTCCGGCAGAAAACGGCGACGGTGATCAAGCGATCCCGGTAACCATCCGCTCGGACCTTGACTCCGCCCCGTCAAGGCCGGCCCTCGGCACTCATCCCGATCCAGTGCCGGTTCGGCCGAGGCTGCCCGAGCCGCGCAAGGCCCCTGAACCCGGCCCGCCGGAGCCACCGCCGATCGTGCCGTTCGAGGGCGACGAGGACGGGGATCTGGCGAGCATGCTGACTGGCCTAGGAAGCGGCCCAGCTGCCAGCAGCGATGATGCTGCGACGGGCGGTCCGGCAACGGAATACGTGCTGCCGAGCACCGGCCTTCTCAACGCGCCGCTCGGGCGCGCGCCCTACGACGAGGCCCAGCTCCACGAAACGGGGCGCCAGATCGTCGCGAGATACGAAGAATTCGGAGTGCGCGGCGTCATCGAACGCATCAACCCCGGACCCGTGGTGACAACATTCGAGTTCAGTCCCGCGCCGGGCATGAAAGTCGCGCGGATCGTCAACCTTTCCGAAGAACTGTGCCTCGCCCTGAAATGCGAGTCCATTCTGATCGAGCGCATCCCGGGCCGATCCACGGTCGGCATCGAAGTCCCCAACCAAGAGCGCGAAATCATTTCCTTGCGCGAAGTCATCGAGACTCCGGTCTTCGAGAACTCAGAGTCCATGCTGACGTTCGCCCTAGGCAAGGACATCAACGGAAAAATCCACTGCGCGGACCTAGCCACGATGCCTCACTTGCTGGTAGCCGGGCAGACGGGCTCGGGCAAGAGCGTCATGGTCAACACGGTGATCATGTCGATCCTGCTGCATGCCACGCCGGACGATGTGCGCTTCATCCTGATCGACCCCAAGGCGGTCGAGATGACTCTGTATCGGGACATCCCGCACCTGCTCACGCCGGTCATCATCGACATGAAGGAGGCTAGCAACGCGCTCAAGAACGCGACACGCGAAATGGAGCGCCGCCTGCAGCTGCTGGCGAGGCACGGATGCCGCAACATCAGCCAATTCAACAAGTACGTAGAGCGGCAGGGCGAGGACGGGCCCAAAGACGTCGCCAGCCTCGAACTCGAGAAACTCCCCTACATCGTCGTGATCGTCGACGAGCTGGCCGATCTGATGATTCAGTACGGCAACCAAGTCGAAGGTTCGATCCAGCGCCTGGCCCAGATGGCGCGGGCGGTCGGCATCCACCTGTTGCTCGCGACTCAGCGCCCGAGCGTCAACGTGATCACGGGCGTGATCAAAGCGAACATCCCCGCAAGGCTATCGTTCTTGCTGGCAACGCGAGTCGATTCGCGCACCATCTTGGATGCGAACGGCGCCGAGTCCCTGCTCGGCCGGGGTGACATGCTGTTCTTGCCGCCGGGTGGCGCCGGGCGCATGAGGCGCCTGCACGGCCCGCTCGTTTCCGAAGGCGAAATCGAAGGCGTGGTCTCCCACTGGAAAGATCTTGCCAGCCCACAGTACGAGACTGACTACCTGGCCTCTCCCGATGGCGACCAAGACGAGGACGGCCCGGATGCGGATCCAGACTTCGACGATCCGATGTACAAGGACGCGGTCCACCTTGTGCTGGAGCTGGGCAAGGCTTCGACATCCACGCTACAGCGGCGACTGCGCTTGGGATACGGGCGGGCGGCCCGGATACTCGACGCGATGGAGCGCGACGGCATTATCGGTCCGCCCGATGGCAGCAGGCCGCGCGACGTGCTCAGGCGGCCTGACTGGCTCGACCAACCGGACTCGGAATGAGCCGAGCGCCAACGATGGCGCATGCGGCGCTCTCGGCCGAACGACGCCGGAAGGCACCGGAATGGGAGCCGCGCGGGAACTCACCCGAATACAGGACCAGCTTGCGTTCCTACTCGGAGTGACGGTCGACCTCGATTGCACGCACCGGCCGCGACTTCACTGCCCGAGGTGCTTTTTGAACAGTCTCGCGATATCGGTGCAATGCTGCACCACATCTCGCTGGTTCTCTGCCTCAACCATGACCCTGACGACCGGCTCGGTGCCCGAGTAGCGGATCACCACCCGACCGCGGCCGGCTAGCTCAAGCTCCCGGTCGGCCACCGCGTCGCGGATTTCGGGTAATTGCTCGAGCGGGCGCTTCTCCCTCACGCGCACGTTGATCAGCTTCTGCGGGGAAACCTTCAAGCGGCTGCGGAGTTCGCTGCACGGCACGCCCTCTTCGACGATGGTGCGCAACACCATAAGCAGGCTCAGCAAGCCATCACCGGTCGTGGAGTAATCACCGAAGATCACATGGCCGGACTGCTCTCCGCCGAGTGCCGCACCGGTGGACAGCATCTCATCGATCACATACTTGTCGCCCACCGGCGTGCGGACCAGTTTGATTCCTTGGTCCTGCAGAGCCAGCTCGAGCCCGAGGTTGGACATGACCGTCGCCACGACCAAGTTGTCCGGCAGCATTTCTTTGCGCTTCAACGCTTGCGCCATCAGCAGCAAGACGTTGTCGCCGTTCAACTCGCCGCCGAACTCGTCCACGAACAGGCAGCGGTCGGCGTCGCCATCAAGCGCCGCACCGAAATCCGCTCCGCTGGCAACGACCTCCTCGGCCAAGCGGTCCATGTGCAGGGCGCCGCAATCGAGATTGATGTTCCTCCCGTTCGGAGCACAGGCGATGAACTTTACGTCCGCGCCGATCGCTTCGAACAAGATCGGGGCGACCTCGGATGCAGCACCGTTCGCACAGTCCACGACGAAACGCAGGTGCCGCGCCTGCCGTGGCACCGCGCCGGCGCGCACTAGGTGCCGCGCGTACTGCAAAGCGACATCGGGCTCATCATCGGGCTCGATCGCTCGTACTCGACCGGGCTGCGCCAGCAGGCCCTCGACGCGCCCTTCGATTTCCGACTCAGTCTGGTCCGGCAACTTGTAGCCGAACGGGCCGAACACCTTGATGCCGTTGTCGTCGAACGGGTTATGCGACGCCGACACCTCGATGCCCAGCGAATAGTCTCCCTGCTGTGTGGCATAGGCCACCGCGGGCGTGGGCACTACGCCGGCGAACGCGTGCGCGGCTCCACCGTCCTGCAGGCCGGCTGCCAACAGCCGCACGATGTGCATGCTCGACACACGCGTGTCCATGCCGATGAGCACATTGGGGTTTCGAGACTTCGCGATCTGGCCGGCCAATGCGCGGCCAACGGCGTACACGGTCTTGTCGTCGAGGGGGAATTCGCCGGAACGACCGCGAATTCCGTCCGTGCCGAAGAGCTTGAGAGACATGGGTTTGGGAAGCCGCCAAAGAGCGCGGAAGCTCCCCTGATTGTACGACTTTCATGCACTTCCGATCCGGCGAAAAAGTTCCTGGAGGGAGGCAAATCCTGCCCTGGCGATGGGCAAGGCCCACCCTCTCCCGGTTCGCGGCACTCGGTCGACAGACGCCGAAGCGATCAGCCGGCGACAAGGTGCGAACCCGAGGGCAAGCGCTCCCTTAAGCGGCGAACCCGTGCATTTTCCGGTAGATCGAGCTGTCGTAGCGCTGGGTCGACTTGAAGTGCTCGTGGCGACCGTCTCCTGCTTCGGGATACGCCAGAGCCTGTATCGCTTCGCGATCCTCATCTGAGAGTCCGCGGAACTGGCGAGCAATCTCCACATCGGCCATCAACTGTTCCATCGTCAAATAGCCGCGGACGATCGACGAAACTGGCACGTTCAGCGCCCAGCGCACGCACATCTCGGCGGTGACCTTGGTGGTCGACGGGATTTCGCCAATCCGCGGCCCGCCGCCCAAGCATTTCATCCCGATCACGCCCACATCCTTGGCCAGGCACATCGGCACGACTTCCTTCTGGAAGGACCGGTAGAAGTAGTCCATCGGATTGATGGGCATCTGCGACGAAGCCCATTCGTACCCCTTGCCCAGCATTTTGAGGTGGATGCGCGGGTGCTTGTGCCCGGTAAACCCGATGTAGCGCACCTTGCCAGCCTGCTGCGCCTCCAGCGCCACCTTGAGACCGCCGCGCCCAAACACCCATTCCGGGTCATTGTCGTAGTTGATCTCATGGAACTGCCACAGGTCGATGTAGTCCGTCTGCATGCGCGTGAGGCTGTCTTCCAAGCACTGGCGGGCGAACTTCTCGTCGCGACCGGAATTCTTGGTCATCAGGAAGACCTGCTCCCGGCGACCCTTGAGAGCCTTGCCCATGAACTCCTCGGCATACCCGTCGTGGTATGCCCAAGCGTTGTCCCAGAAGAAAACACCGTTGTCTACCGCGGCGTGGGCCAGCTTGAGCGCGACCGGCTCGCCATCGTCCTGCGCAGCGCGGCCCAAGTGAGCCCCGCCGAGGCACAGGATCGAGACCTGCTCGTCCGTGCGTCCCAGCCGGCGAGTCGGAATGCCCCGGCCAGCGTCGTCTTGGGCAATCGCCTGTGCCGCCAGCGCGCCAAGGCCCGAGCCCGCGGCAGCTGGATGCGAGATTCTCGAATTCGCCATGGCAACTAGTATATGCGAGAGGGCGCGCATGCGAAGCTAGCGTCACCCTAGGCCCGCGCACGGTTTCGGCGCGACGCCGGGCCCGATGCCGCGAGCGCCCGCGCCGCTATCGGCCAGGCTGGGTGGGAGCGAAGAATCCTGCGGGTGCCAAGCCGACGATTCTCCAGCGCTTGCCACGCTTGCGCACCGAGACGCGGAGGGTCTGGCGACGCCGCTCCACGGGCCCCGGATCCAGCTTGGGCGTGAGTTCCAGCAACCAATCCACGCTGGCGGTCCACTGCTCGGGGCCGCCCTCGGGAACGCCGACAGAGACTGACGACGCAATGCGGCGGTGTGCGGTCAGCGCTCCAATGTCTTCTCGGAGGGCGGCGTAGCCGTCAAACGAGGCGCGGTCGAAAAGCCCCATGAAGAGCGCTGCGTTGGCTGACTGCAGGGAGCGGCTGGCATCCAGCAGCAGCCGCTTGATGCCGGTGGCTGGATCGGAGCCCTGGGAACGCGCCGCGGTCGGAGACGCCAAGAGCGCGACGACCGCGAAGACCGCCCCCAACCGGCGGCATCGAGCTCCGCTCAGGCCTGTCGTCAGGCTCGCTTGCGCGACCATTCTGCCAGCCAGCGGCCCGCCGAACGCAGCATCACGCGTCGCGCAGCGAGCTGCGCTTGAAAGCGT
Organism: Bryobacterales bacterium; assembly: GCA_022824585.1. Lineage (GTDB taxonomy): Bacteria > Acidobacteriota > Terriglobia > Bryobacterales > UBA6623 > VXMF01. The sequence goes on from JAJDZN010000035.1 coordinate 53,793, forward strand.
AATCAATCGCCTCTCGGGGCACCGTGTACTCGGTGTGCGCGGAATTTCCCAGAAAGCCTAGATCCTTGATTCCCGCGGGACTGGTGTAGTACGCATCTACGATCAGACGGCGCGACCAGCCAAAGAACTCCAGCCCTTGACGCATGTCGGACGGCGACTTGACGCCAAAGACAGAAAAGCGCCGGTATTCCCGGGTGTCCCAACTCGTTTCCGCGCCGGTTTCGTTGCGCTCGGCATCTACCAGCGAGTCCAGCAGTCCGGTCTGCGCCTGCTCCGAGCACTCTACGAAGCGCGCGCCGTCTCGCTCGACCGAGGCGTTGTCCAACCACAGGATTCCGCCGGAAAAGACATGGGCCAGCTCTTCGTTCTGGCTCGACAGCAGGTCAATGAACTCCGGAGCGCCGCCCTCGCGACCGCTCGGCCCGCCCTCGTCAGCCGGCACGATCAACTCCGACAGCCGCTCCAACGTGCGGAACTCGTGCTCGTTGAAGTACTTGATCTTGTACTGGCCCTGCAGCGTGCGCTCCTCGCCGACCTGCTGGTGGACCTGGGCCGCGTCCGCCGGGTCCATGCCTTGGCCGAGCCCGGCGGCGGTTAGCGCCAGCGCGATCCGCCGCAGGGCGTCCCGCCTTGACAGTGCGTCCAGAGACACGAATCCTTGGGTGCTAGACATTGCCTTTCCTCAGTTCCTCGGCTAGGTACTCCGCCGTGCGCCACGACAGCGCGTTGATCGTGAGTGTCGGATTCTTGTCCGGATTGCTGACGAAGCTCGCCCCGTCGGCCACGAATAGGTTCTTGACCTCGTGCGCCTGGCAATACCGGTTCAGCACCGAGCTGCCAGGATTGTCGCCCATGCGGGCGGTGCCGACCTCGTGGATGATTGAGCCCGGCACGGCGATTCCCTGGGCCTCGCGCGCAATGTTGCCGATCCCCAGCACGCGGCCGCCCGCCGCCTCGATCAAGTCGCGGAACGTGCGCTCCATGTGGCGCGCCTGCTTCCACTCGTAGTCGCTGAACGAGAAATGAAAACGCGGGACGGGAATCCCCCAGCGATCCACGGTGTCCGGGTCGATATCCATGTAGCTCTGGTTGTTGGGAATCATCTCGCCACGTCCGGACAGGCCGATTCCACAGCCGTACTCCTGGCGGATCCTGCGCTTCAGCTCGGCTCCGTATCCCGCCGCCCGCGCAGTTCTTCCGAAGCTGTTGGGGCCCGGCATGCGGAAGCCCCCGCCCATCTCGATGTGATACCCGCGCGGAAAGTCCAGCCGGTCGTGACGATCCCACAGCCACCACGGGGCGTACAGGTGCGCCCCTCCGAAGCCTTCCGTGTCGTAGCGTGGCAGGTTCTCTAGGGCCGGCAGCGTGCCGCGCAGGCTGAAGCCCACCGTGTCCATCAGATACCGCCCGACCAGCCCGGAGCCGTTGGCAATCCCGTCGGGGAAATGCTTGGACTTGGAATTGAGCATCAGCCGCGCCGTCTCGCACGCCGATGCCGCCAGCACCACGGCCCGTCCGCGCAGGCGCTTCTCGGCCCTCGCTGCCTTGTCGACGTAGGCCACGCCCTTGGCGAGTCCCTGCTCGTCGACTTCGACCTCTCGCACCATCGCATCGGTGATCACGGACAGGTTGCCTGTCTTCATGGCGGGGAAGATATCCACCTGGGACGCCGAATAGTTCGAGGCCGTCAGGCAGCCGCGCCCGCATTGGCCGCAATAGTGGCAAGCGGGGCGGTCATTGAGAGCCCGGGTGATGACGGCGCGCCGGTTTGCGATGAACGGCACGCCGAGCTTCTTGCCAGCGGCGCGCACCAGGCGCTCGTGCACTTTCGGCGGCGGTGGCTCGTGGAACTTGCCGTCCGGCGCGCTGCGGATGCCCTCGACGGTGCCGGTGACGCCGATGTACTCTTCGGCGCGGTCATACCACGGCGCGATGTCGTCGTAGCCGATCGGCCAGTCCCAGCCGATGCCGTCGCGGGAGTACGGCTTGAAGTCCAGATCGGAAAAGCGGAAGGACATCCGGCCGTAGTGGTTGGTGCGCCCGCCCACCACGCGCGAGCGGAACCAGGCGAACTCGGTGCCGGGCGCGGAGGTGTACGGCTCGCCTTCCAACTCCCAACCGCCGCTGACCGCGGTCATGAAGCCGTAAGCTTGACCGGTGCCGAAGTATGCCTTGCCACCCTCTTCGGCCGCGCGGTGACCGTAATCGTGCGGCCACTTGTTGGTCTTGAAGTCCTTCTGCGGGTCCAACATCGGACCCGCCTCGAGCAGGGCGACGTTGATTCCCTTCTCGCTCAGGACGCGCGCCATGGTGCCGCCGCCGGCACCGGCACCCACCACGACTACGTCGAACTCAGTCTCGGCCATTGCCGTTTCCACCACCTCCAAGCCGCCTGCGCGGCGCGGGCCTGCCGCACCGCCTGTCCCCGGCCGCTGCTACTGGGCGGAAACCGGCAGCGGATCGGGCCGCCTGCTAACGACTCCATCATACGCTTCGGCGATGGAGATATGATGCGCTGTGAGCATATGGCCCGTGGCGCGATCTAGGTTGATTCGCGCATTGGCGTACTCGTTCTGGGTCGCGATCACGCTGGTGCGGGCGTTCGCCAGGTCCCGCTGGGCTTGCACGACCTGAAAGATCGTGGACGCGCCCAGGTTGTACTTCTTCTGCTCGGCATCCAGCGTCTGTTGCTGCAAGTCCTGCGACTTCAGCGCGGCCGCGTAACGCGCTCGCGCCTGCTGGATGCGGATCAACGCCGACTGCACCTCGGTCCGGATCGCGTTGGCCGCCTGCACGAAGCGAATCTCCTGCTGGCGCTTCTCCAGCAGCGCCGCGGTGTAATCGGCGCGAGCCTGGCGATTCTTCAGCGGGATGTTGACCTGCATCCGAACCTGGTAGTCCGGGAAGTTGCGGCGCAGCAGCTGCCCGCCCGCGTTGACGAGCCCGCCGAGGAAGTATGGCGAGACCAGCGAACTTTCGCCCGGCAAGCCGCTAAAGAGTTCGTTCTCCGATCCGGACAGCGCATTGTTGGTCAGGTCCACGATCAGGTTCGCGCTGGGCAGCATGCCGTTCTTGACGCCGATCAAGCCCAAATCGGTGTTATTGAGGCGCAGGCGGTTCTGCTCCATGTCCGCGCGTGCCGCCAGCGCAACCTCCATCAGAGTGGGCAGCGGCTCGAACACCTCGCTTGGGTCGATCTCAATGTCTTGCGTCGGCACAATCTCGGCATGCAGCAACGTGGGGCTTGCGATTCCATTGACGCTGATGGCGTCCTTGAGGATGGTCTCCTGCAACTGCACCTCGGTCTGCGCCGCGGTCAGGTCTGCCTCGCGGGCCGCGACTTCGGCTTCGGCGCGGATGATCTCGATCGGCGCGAGCGTCCCGATCTCTACACGCCGCTTGTTGTCGCTGTAGAGCTTCTGCGCCAAGGCAAGGTTCTGCCGCTGGCTCTCGACCTGCGCCCGCAGCGAGACCAGGCCCCAGTAGATCCCGGCAACCCGCGACACGACCTCTTCGACCTGTAGCTTGAATTGCAGGTTCGAGATCTCGTTGTTGTTCTTCGCGACCCTGATGTTACGCGTATTGACCGCCACGCCGAAGCCCTGCAGCAGGGGCTGAGTGACGCGCAGCGTGATCGCGCTGACCAGCGACGGGTTGAAGTTGGTGCGCACGCTGTTGGTGTCGCTTAGCGAGTTGGCCCAGATCAGCGCGGCCGTGGCACCGGAAATGAAGCCCGTGCGAACGCCCAGCTGAGAGTTGCTGATCTCGCGCACCAGCGTGTTCGTGCCCGTGACGAAGTTGCTGGTCTGCGGATTGGAGAAGTGCCCCCAATCGACGTTGCTGAAGATCGTGGGATCCAGATTCACGGCCTGGGTGCCAAAGAAAGTGCTGGCGTCGCCAATGTCCGCCGCCCCGCCTTGGCCGCCGGCAGCGCCGCCACCCCCGGCGCGCTGGGTGATGCCTGTGGCTTGGCCGGCCGGCCCGGCACCGCCGGTGTCGCCGAGGCCCGTGGAGAGCGTGCTGATCTGGTTCTGCACGCCGCGCAACTGCGCGCCCGACTTGGCCCGCATCAGGTCGTTGGCAGCACTCTGCGGGCCGTAGCGGGCCCACGCAATATCGAGGTTGTTCTCGATCGCCAGCGCTAAGGCGTCCGCGAGCGACAAATAGATCTTCGCGTCGTGCAGCAGGCCTTCCAGCCGGCCGGAATTGCTCAGCGAGATCTCGGGAACATCCGGTGCCTTGAAGATATTGGTGAACGGCGGCCAGGCCGAGTTGCCCATGCTGTAGTCGGTCGGCCTAGACCTGATCTCTTGGGCGCTCGCGATCGGCTGCAGGAGCACTGCTGCGACTAGCAACAGCGATAGTTGGCCAGTCCAAATCTTCATAGGGGAGGGGATAGGGGCCAAAGCACTGCAGGCGAATGCAGAATCCCAGAAAGATTAGACGCTGCGGGGGGTCCGCTGGTTACGCGACGGGTGCCGGGAACCGCACCGCGAACAGCGCTACGCTGCGTATATTGTGGCCAGCGAGCGCAGTTGGAGACTCACGCTAGCATACGACGGCACCGCCTATAGCGGCTGGCAGGTCCAACCCGCCGCGACGACGATACAAGGCACCGTCGAGGATGCGCTCGCGGTGGTCGAGGGACGACCCGTCAAACTCGCTGGCTCGGGACGCACCGATGCGGGCGTGCATGCACTGGCCCAGGTGTGCTCTTGCACGCTGGCCAGCCCGATTCCGGCCCACGGCCTGGTCAAGGCGCTCAATCGCCTCTTGCCGGCCGACATCCGGGTGACCGACGCCCGCTTGGCGCCGGAAGGGTTTCACGCTCGCCACTGGGCCACGGCCAAGACCTACGAATACCGGATTCAACGGGCGCCGATATGTCTGCCTTTCGAGGCTCGATTCGCCTATTGGCACCCGTATCCGCTGGACGAGGGCGCGATGCGCGCAGCGGCGTCGCGACTGGCCGGAGACCGCGACTTCCGCTCGTTCGCATCGAGCGGCGGCGGCGTCGAAGAGTCAACCGAGCGCTCGGTGTACTCGTCAGTGCTGGAAAGAGAGGCCGACTTGCTGGTCTACCGCGTGCGCGGTTCGGGCTTCCTATACCGGATGGTGCGGAACTTCGTGGGCACGCTGCTAGAAGTCGGCCGGGGCAACTTCCAGCCCGATGACATCGACCGCATCATCGCTGCCCGCGACCGCCGCGAAGCGGGCCCCACCGCTCCGGCTCGGGGACTCTTCCTGGTGAGCGTGGAATACCCGGACGAGACCTTGGCTGCCGATGCGCCGCCCCTCAATTCGTCCGCGTGACGATGTATCGGGCGATCTCGCGCAGCGCCCAAGCGGATTCGCCGAAGTCCTCGATCGCAGCCAAGGCTTCGTCAACACACTGCCGGGCGCGCGACCGTGCCTCCGTGACGCCGTAGACCGCGGTATAGGTGGCCTTGCTCTGTGCCTGGTCCTTGCCGGCAGTCTTGCCCAGCTCCTGTGAGGACGAGACCACGTCCAGAACGTCGTCCACGATCTGGAACGCCAGCCCGATCCCGCCTCCGAACTCGCCGAGAGCTTCCAACCGCCGGGCGTCGGCATCGGCCACGAGCGCTCCGAAGCGCACCGATGCGCGGATCAGGGCGGCGGTCTTAGCGCGGTGGATGTACTCGACCTGGGCTGGAGACGGGACGCCGCCTTCGGCAGCAAGATCTTCCACTTGCCCGCCGATCATCCCACCCACCGTGCCGCCCGCAAGGGCAAGCTCGGCGACCAGCGCGGTCTTGATACGGTCCGGAGCGTCCAACCCCGCCAGCAACTGGAACGCCAGCGTGAGCAGGCCGTCGCCCGCGAGGATAGCCACGGCCTCGCCGTAGGCCTTGTGACAGGTTGGCTGGCCGCGCCTCAAGTCATCATCGTCAAGCGCCGGCAGATCGTCATGGATCAGCGAGTAGGTGTGGACGCACTCCAAGGCGCAGGCCGCGTCGGTGACGCCAAGCTGCTGTCCACAGGCCTCCGCAGCAGCGATGGCAAGGATCGGACGGATGCGCTTTCCGCCAGCAAACACGCTGTGGCGCATGGCCGCGTGGATCGTTCCCGGCGGGGCGGAGGCTGGCGGCAGGAGCCGATCCAGATCGCGGTCGACCCGCTGGCGGCGGTCGCGCAGGTAGTCGGCCAGGGTTTCGGGCTCCACCGGCTAGAACGGCTCCTTGTCTTCGAGCTGGAAGGGCTCGGGCGCGCGCCGATCATCCCGCTTGATCAGCGCTTCAACCTTGGTCTCGGCCTCTTCAAGCTGCTTGCGGCAGTTCTGGCTCAGGAGCACGCCCTGTTCGAAGAGCTTCAACGACTCCACCAGCTCGAGATCGCCGCTCTCGAGCTTATCGACGATCTTGTCCAAGGATTCCAGCCCCTGTTCAAACGTCAGTTCGGTCTTTTCGTCGGACATGGTGCGCTGAAGCGCCATTGTACTTCGCTTCAGGCTTGAGGGGTCTTGGGGCTGGCTTGGTGCGACAATTGCCGCATCGGCTCGCCACCATGCCGTCGTTCCCTTGGTCGCTGCGCCAAATCAGCGGGCTCATCCAAGAGCGCGCGCTGTCTCCGTTGGACATCGTGCAAGCCACGGCCAGCGCCGTCCGCCAAGCCGAGCCCGCGGTTCAAGCATGGTGCCACTTGAACCTAGATGCAGCCCTCCAGCGGGCAGAGATCCTGACCGAAGCGCTGAAACGCTCCCCGCCTGCCAGTCCCCTGCACGGCGCGACCTACGGAGCGAAAGACATCTTCGACACCGCCGGCCTGCCCACGGAGTGGGGCAGCGCGACCCAGCGCGGTCGCGTTCCGAGCGACGATTGCGAACTCGTTGCGGCACTGGACTCGCTCGGCTGCGTCCTCGCTGGCAAGACTCATACCACGGCATATGCGTACTACGACACTGGGCCAACGCAGAATCCGCTCGCGGCCGGGCACACTCCCGGCGGATCGTCCAGCGGGTCGGCCGCGGCCGTGGGGGCCGGGATGGTGCCGCTGGCCATCGGCAGCCAGACGCAAGGCTCGGTTCTGCGCCCGGCTTCGTTTTGCGGCGTCGTTGGCTTCAAGCCCACATTCGGCACCCTGCCCCTTGGCGGCGTGATGCCGTTTGCTCCGACCTTGGATCACGCGGGACTGTTCGCAGCATCCGCCGCGGACATGGAGTTCGCCTGGCAGGCGCTCGGGTCTGAGCCTACACAAGCGGGAGCCCAAGCGCTTGCGATCATGGACTGGCCGCCTGAAGGCCCCCTCACTCCGGAAATGGCGGTGTGCTTCGGCGCGGCGATGAAGACTCTGGCGAGTTCCGGAATGCCGATTCGACGACTTCCCCGCCCCAAGTTTCTGGACGCCTTGCCCGCGGCGCTTCACACAGTCATGGCCTACGAGGCTGTGCGGGAGCACGGCGAGCGCTATCGCGAGCACGGCCCCGCGATCGGCGACAAACTCGCCGCCCTGCTGGAGGAAGGCCGAGGGGTTGGACCAGACGCGTACGCCAGCGCGCAGCAGACGCTAGCCTCGGCCCGGGATGCTTACAAACAATGGGCGCGCCACCATCCGGTCGTAGCCACGCCTGCCGCGCTTGGCCCGGCCCCGCAGGGCCTGGAATCCAGCGGGGATCCGCGCTGTAACGCGCCGTTCACCGCGCTCGGCGCGCCCGCGGTATCAGTCCCGATGCCGACGCCGCCGAGCCAGTTGCCGATGGGACTGCAGCTTGCGGCCGCCCCGGGACTCGACGCATTGGTGCTGGCGACAGCCTCGGCCTGCGAGCGACTCCTCTGCGGACAGGCTTGACTCGGTCGGCCGAGATCGCCGCCGCCCCAAGCCCGAGCTGGCGCCAGGTGACGGTGCCGCGTGCCGTGCTGTTGCGACGTGAGCGCAGTGACCGCGCCCATGGCCCTGGCCTCCGCCGCTCCCTGTATGCCATCGAGACCAGGGCCGACAGGCGTGACGACAGTCGTCGCCCCAAGCCCGGGCTAGCGTCATGTGACGGTGCCGCGTGCCCTGCGGTCCCTCGAACTGCGGCTATCGAAGGGTTCATCGCAATGATGTGCGGCGGCGTGCGCAACCCGCTTCGCCAAGGTGCAGGACCGTGATACGCTCAAATTTTGGTGGGCGATCTGCCGTGCGCATTCTTCTCACTGGAGGGGGCGAAGGTGCTGCCCTGATTGCGGCTCGCTTAATCCGAGAAGGGAATCAGGTCACGATCGTCGAAAAGGATGCCCAGCGCTGCGTAGAGCTGGAGGAGCACCTCGACGCGAAGATAGTCCAGGGCAGCGCAGGCAGTGTGAGCACCCTTCAGAAGGCCGGGCTGGCTGATGCCGAGATGTTGATCGCGGAGACGGACTCCGACGAGACCAACTTGCTCAGCTGCCTGATCGCCCAGGCGAACTCGAACGTCGCGATCAAGGTCGCCAGGATCCGGACCCACGAGTTCCGCCAATGGGACCAGATCCTTGGCGACCTCGGGCTCAGCGTGGACCGCATCATTCACCCCGAGACCACGATCATGGACCGCATCATGCGCGTTCTGCACGCCCCGGGTGTGTCCGACATCTTGGACTTCGCCGATGGCAAGATCAAGCTCTTCGGCATGAATGTGCAGTCCGACAGCTGGTTCGCCGGCAAGACCGTGGAGGAACTCGACGCCGCCGGCCCCCCGAAGGACAGCATGATCGCGATGATCTTCAGGGGCCAGGAGGTCATCATTCCGCACGGGGCGCAGAAACTTCAGCCCGGGGACCACATCTATGTCTGCACCACCAGCGCCGACCTCAGCGCAGTGCTCACCTTCATGGGAATCCAAGAGAAGGCGGCCCTGCGAAGGGTCGTCATCGTTGGCGGACGACAGCTCGGCATCTGGGTCGCGGAGGAACTCGAAAAGGCGGGAGTCCAGGTCAAGCTCATCGAGCGCGATCCGGCCCGGTGCGAGATGATCTCCACAATCCTTGACAAGACAGTGGTGGTGCACGGCGATCCCACCGACCAGCAAACGCTCGAAGAGGAGAACATCGAGGGGGCAGACGCCTTTCTCGCGCTGACCCGCGACGACGCTGACAATGTCGTCGCCTCGCTGTTGGCCCGCCGTCTCGGGGCCGACAAGATCGTCGCCCTGACGAACCGCACTAACTATCTTCCGATCGTGCAACGCCTAGGCATCAACACGGCCATCAGCCAGCGCTTGACCGCCGTCGACATGATCCTCAGCTTCGTCCGCAAGGCCGATGTGCTGTCAGTGACCACCTTCCGCGAAGAAGAGGCCGAGGCCCTCGAATTCATCGCGACGAAGGGTTCCAACATGGTCAACCGCAAGCTGCGCGACATCAAGATGCCCCGCGGGGCCGTCGTCGGGGCTATCGTGCGCGACGACGGCTACGTGACTGTGCCGCGCGGTCA
>JAJDZN010000207.1 GCA_022824585.1 Bryobacterales bacterium
AGGGTGGCATGCATTGGACCGTCGCCGGCGCCAACGCCATCATCGCCCTCCGATGTGCCGTGGAAAGCAATCGCTTCGACGACTTCTGGGAACGACGCGCACGCCGCAGAGCGTGAATCTCACAATCGGGACGTACACCCCCCGCTCCCTCGGTGGCGCGGATTGCATAAGGGGACGTAGCCGCGGTTCGCACGGACCCGTTCAACATGAGCTTCTCCCTAGTGCTCAGCGCTGGCGGGCAACCCGTGGTTGACCCACAAGCGGCGAGCATACTACCAGTCCGCGCTGGCGGCGTGCAACTCAAGTGGCCAACGCCTGTGGGGAATACGGCGCCCGCTTCCACGCTCGCCGCCGACGTCGGAACCTAAAACCCGCCGCATCACTTTCCCCTCTTGATTGTTGCGGGCTTCTCATACTGATTGTCGCTGGAGACCGCAACGATCTGTTCACCCAGGCCGTTGCTGACTTTCTGCGGGACCTGCCACCCTAGATTTTAGTGCAATGGAGCAGTGCGCTTCTGTTGCCGTTTCACCTTCACATCGACTGACTTGCCCAATCGACTGTGCATTTGCACCATTTTGTCGATGGTCACACCCGTGAGTTTGCCCCGCATGACCTTGTTCAGCATTGGTCGATCGACACCTGCCAGCTTTGCCGCTGCGGTTTGGCTCAGTTTTCGTCGAATCAGCTCTTTTTCCAACTCCATTTTGAGTTGTGCCTTTACTTTCAGGACCTCGGCCTCAGCGGAATCAAACCCGAGATCTTCGAAAACGTTTCCACTGCTCTTTACCCATTCAGTCATAGATTTCCCCTATAGTCACGCAGCGCTGCAAGCCTCAGTTTGGCCTTTTCGATTTCGGATTTGGGTGTCCTCTGAGATTTCTTTTGAAAGCCGCTCAGCACATAGATGGCTTCGCTGAAGACTGCCGTGTAGATCACTCGATACTGATCGCCCGTCCTGATGCGGATTTCCCTGACGCCGGCACCGATGCTGCGCATTGGTTTGGAATCTTCCGGGTCCATTCCAGTTTGCAGCCGCATAAGTTGTTCGCCTGCTGACCGTCTTGCGTTGACCGGAAAGCTCCTGATTTCATCCTTGGCCTGCCCTTGGAACACTACAGCTTTCATGCCTCGTATTGTAGTTAATATGCTACAAACGGCAACGCGGGGCTTGAGGCGCTGGCGGATGTTGGCCTGCGGGTGGCGGGATACGGACGGCTAAGCTACTTGGAACGCGAGCAGGAGTACCCGCGGTCGCAGGAGATCGCCGAAGCCTGTGCGTTCCTCGGGGCCGACGGGTTGCGGGTGCCGAACGCGCGCGACTCGACGCAGGGCAATCTGATCGTGTTCTGCGAACAGCCGACCGTCGTCGACAAGCGGGTCGTCAAGAACCACGGTTCGGTGGACTTGCCCGCGGGATGGAACAGCGGCACATGGTGCATGCCGTATCCCCGTAGCGCAGATCCTCGGCGCCGCCGCCGGATTCGGCAATACTTTCTCGTGACGGCGGCCCATGGACCCTCTTGCCGTCTTGACTTGGCCGCATTCTTAGTCTTATTGTTAGCTAAGTAAACTTCAGCCTGGATCGAATGCCATGCACGTTGTCAATGTCCATCAAGCCAAGACCGAGCTTTCCCGATTACTGGCGCGGGTCGAGGCTGGCGAGGATGTCGTTATCGCGCGGCGCGGCCAGCCCGTCGCGCGTGTCGTCGCGTGCAAGGCCCCGGTCAAGCGCCAGCCCGATGTGCTCAAGGGAAAGATCGTTGTTCCCGACACGTTCTTCGACCCGCTGCCGGAGGAAGAGCTGGCCGCGTGGGAAGACCGATAGCGGTGCGGGTGTTGCTGGACACCCATGCGTTTCTCTGGTGGATTTCGGATAGCGAAAAACTCTCCACGACCGCACTAGAAGCGATCGAGGACGAATCCAACGACATCGCCGTCAGCGCAGCGTCCGCCTGGGAAATCGCCACCAAGTTCCGGATCGGCAAATTGCCGGGCTGCGAGGCCATTGCTCTCGATGTTGCCGGCCACATCCGCAGGCAGGGATTCGAGGAATTGGCCATCGGCGTCACCGATGCCGAACGTGCCGGGCGCCTGCCCGGTCCTCATCGGGACCCGTTCGACCGGATGCTCGCCGCACAGGCCCTGGCGCACGAGCTTCCCTTCATCTCGGCAGACCCGGCGTTCGACGGCTTCAACGTCATTCGGCTGTGGTGAAGGGAGCGTCGCTATTGCACACCATACGAAACGGGAAGGTGGCGGTCTCTAAAGCGTCAGCGAAAGCCGCCCCGTGATCTTCTTCCAATCGACCGCGGCGCCGCTACCGCGACTCAACCTCCTCCTCTAGACGTGTCTCCTGCGAGGGGCCGGCCCCTCGCACTCCCCGGCTGAGGGCTCCCGCCGCGTCGGCGGGCGCCGGTTCGATGAAGCCCGTGCGGCCGAGCGTGTAGGCGCCCACCTCGATGGCGAGGCCGCTGGTGATCTCCAGCCGCCAGTCGCCGCCCGTCCCCGGCCCCGCGCTGCCGCCGAGCCCCTTGGCCGCGTTGCCGAGCTCAAGGTCCCAGGTGCTCAGGTTCGCCGCCCCGCCCGCGCCCAGCGCCAGCCGCAGCGGCGCGTGGCGCCGGCCCATGCCGTCGACGGGCCGGATGCGCACCTCCCCCGCCCGGCCGGACGGGTTGACGATGCGCACCAGGCCCTGCCGCCCGAACGGGTCGGCCCCGGACGGGAA
>JAJDZN010000097.1 GCA_022824585.1 Bryobacterales bacterium
AAAACTGCACGCTGGGTTCGATGAGCGGGGAGCGGAAACGAGACTATGCAGAAGACTGAGGCACCGGAACGCCGCGAAAGCCATCCGGACAACAGCTACTCCCTCCTGCTAAGGTCGGCGCGTCGCTCCCCGACTCTACAAAGTCACGTTGCAGGTCTCTGTCGTTGGTATATAACAAGCGCGCTCCACTAAGCTGGGCGACGGCGACAATGTGCTCATCGTCCGAGTGGCAGCTGCTTTCGTTCTCCAGCTGCTGCGCCAGAGAGTCAGTCGCATCGTCATTCAAGAGCGTGACACGCCCCGCTAGAACTGCTTGTGCGCGCCAATGCCTGAAGGCGGTGTTGCGATCAAGCTCTCGTCTCAACTGGCCGCCGACTACCAGGCGTCCGCGATCCGAGTGGAGCCAGTCAAAGAACGCCTGCCCCGCCGAGGGGCGATCTAAGCCGAACACCTGTCCGACCACGTTGGCATCGAGGATCGCGCACATTCTACAGTTTCAGTGACCGCCGTGATTCTTCCATGAAGAAACGGCGGTAGCCCGACGGAGCGCCCAGAATGTTCCCTTCTGCGTCCAGCCGCAGCGAGTGGATCCGGACGTCTAGGTCTTCGCGCTCGAAGAACAGGATCGATACGTCGTCGGGCCTAAGCTTGCCAACCTTGTCGCGCACATCCATGCGCACCCGGTCGACTAAGTGGTCGCTGTGAGTCTCGACAACCAGTTGCCGATTCCAGTCGCTGATCTGGCAAAACAAACTGCCGAGTGCGGCCTGGGCGCTCGGATGGAGATGCACTTCCGGTTGTTGCAGCAGGAACATCGGCGTCTTGTCGTCTCGGAACAGCTCGGTGATTACCGGTAGTGCCTGGCTGACGCCGTAGCCGACGTCGACCAAGTTTCGCAGCGGGCCCTTGGCTCGGTGTCCGAACTTGCGTACTTGCATCTGGAACGGCTCGCCTCCCCGTCTTCCTAGCGGCTTGACTGAGATTTCATCGAACAGCCCTGCTTCCCGCCCGAACTGCTCCAGCGCTCCTCGCAATGCTCCCCACGACTTGGCGTCTTCGAAAAACGCTGTAGAAAGGTACATCGGAATCGTCTCGCCCTCTGGATCGCGACTAGGGCGAGAAGGATCGTAGGTTCTACGCGGCTTCGAGCGCACAGGCGCACTGGCGAACGGCCTCCCGGCTAAAGAAGGGGCAAAGAACTCCCCCAGGAGCCGAAGATATCGTTCTTCATCGTTTTGGCTAAAGGGCGGGGAATCGGCGATCGGCTTCGCATCCTCGAGGTGAAACCATTTTGTAAACAAGTGCCGCGCCATCCAGTATGGTCGGGCTTCTTGCATTGCGTAGGACTGCGCTTCCACCGTCTTCACCCACTCGCCGTTGCGGGTCCGGAAACGGATTGCTTGCGACATGTCGTCGGCGAAGTGTCCAGTGAGCGTGACATCATTGCGCTCGAATAGTATTTTTGTCGGGATTGGTGCGGTCCCTAGACGACCGAAACTGACCTCGAAACGATGCGACCCACTATCGGATCCGACGACCTTTCTGTGCCGCCTAGCATTTCTGGCGACTGCATCGAATCCCGCGTTGAACTCTGATGCGCGACCAGCACGTCCGCCCCGGTAATGGGCGATTTCGTCGAAGCTGCCGAGATCGTACGGCGCTTCCTTGAAATCAGGAGTCGTTCCAGAGTATGCGGTGTCCCAAAGCGCCCTGACCAGCGCCAAGAACGAGGTCTTGCCGGTGCTGTTCTCGCCAACGAGCAGTGTCAGAGGGGCCAAGCGCACCGACTGCTTCGCCCTAAAGCAGCGGAAGTTCTCCAAACGGATCTTGTTCACGGTATCGCCCCGATTCCAATGTCGACTTCCGCCGCGAAACCGCACGGAGCAGCGCGTCGAACAGGTCACAACCTTCGCTCCCTCCCGAATGAACTTCGTCATGCAGGAGGGCCGTGTTCGCGGATTTGTGGAAGGCAGGAGCTTTCTTACAGTTTGAATATTATCGTAGTGAGCCCGCTATCTGTCCGTAAGCAACCTCCATAGCTAATGCACCAACATACGCATCGAGGTTTCGAATGCCGGATCCGTCAGGTTGATATCTGGAAGGTGCAACGGCCGTTCAGTGGCGCAGGCTCTGCAGCGCATCGAGCAACTGGTCCACTTCCTCGGAAGTGTTGGGTGGGCAAGCGCCAGTCGAAGCGCGCCTCGTCGCGGATTCCGTAGCACTCTAGGTCGTTGACTTCGAGCAGGCCGCGGATCAGCCGCTGCGCCAGACCGCGCTCGCAGTTGCGGATGGCCGTCATTCTGGCCACCACGGCTTCCCGGCGGGTGCAGTTGGGTTCTACCCCGCCGAAGCGACGCCCGGTCCCGGCGATGTACTGGATCGCGGCCGCAGTTCCAGCCATGCCTTCGTGGTTCTGCGTCCCTGTCTCGAGAGGTCCGGGGAGATCGTCGTCCGCAGGCCGCACTCTGTACACCCTCAACCCCTCCAAGTGCTCCTGTTTGCCGTACAGAACGCCTTGGTGCGGGCCAAAGAACTTGTAGGCCGAGCAGGCGAGGAAGTCGCGGCTGAGGGACTTGACGTCGATTGAGGCGTGCGGGACGCAATGCAGCGCGGCTACGATCCGAGCCGGCAAGTCTTGGACTCGGCTCAGTTCTCGCGAGGCGGCGACACCGGCTCGATGATGCGCAACTTGCCAGAGTTCTAGCGAGCGGACCGCGCCTCAGGCTTGCCGAGGTCGGCCAAGCGCAAGCTATATAATCAATGTTATATAGCAGGGGTGGAAATGCTCTCATTCAAGATCACCAGTGTCGGTTCGTCATCCGGGATTATCCTCACCAAGGAGGCGATGGCCCGCCTCAGGGTGCAAAAGGGCGACATCCTGTATTTGACCGAGGCTCCGGGCGGCGGGTACCGGGTGACTCCTCACGATCCTGACTTCGCCCGCCAGATGGCGCACGCCGAGGAGATCATGCATGACGACCGCGAGGTCCTGCGAGCACTGGCGAAGTGACGTCTAGAGAGCCTACCCCTTGGTGGTGGGTTTCGTTAGAGGTCGTCCTTGCTATTCATGGCCGCCAGATTGCCGAGCATGGCGGCGTCGATGGCATCCGTGACCTCGGGCTTGTCGAATCGGCATTGGCGCGTCCTGTCAACTTGGTGTCATACGGCGATCCTGATGCCGCCTCGCTGGCAGCGGCTTATGCGCACGGCCTGGTCTCGAACCACGGTTTCGTGGATGGCAACAAGCGTGTCGCGTGGGTCACGGCGCGCCTGTTCCTGCTCGCGAATGGCCGGAGCCTGGAATTCGATCCGTTCGACGCGATCCGGATCATGGAAGCTGCGTCGGCGGGACAGGTCTCCGAAGAGGAGGTCGCGAACTGGTTTCGTCTACGATTAGCGGCTTGAGGCCACGAAATCAGTTCCTCCGTGCACCTGCTGATGGCGTCCAGCGCATGTGAGGCACACGCGTTCGTGTCGTGCCGACAGCGTTCGGGTGCACCTTAGTGGCGCAGGTTCTGCAGCGCGTCGAGCAGCTGGTCCACTTCCTCGGAAGTGTTGTAGTGCGTGAGGCCGACGCGCACGAGCCCTCCGGAATCCTCCAGGCCCAGGTCCTCGGTGACGTTGAGGGCGTAGAAGTTTCCGTCCCAGACACAGATGCGGCGTCTTGCGAGCGCATCGGAGATCGCTCGCGGGTGGATTCCGCGCAGGCGGAAGGCCGCGGTGGGCACGCGCCAGTCGAAGCGCGCCTCGTCGCGGATGCCGTAGAACTCTAGGTCGTGGACTTCGAGCAAGCCGCGGATCAGGCGCTGCACCAGCCCGCGTTCGTAGTTCCGGATAGCCGTCATTCCGGCCACCACGGCTTCCCGGCGGCTGCAGTTCGGGTCCACCCCGCCGAAGCGACGCCCGATTCCCGCGATGTACTGGATCGCGGCCGCAGTGCCGGCCATGCCCTCGTGGTTCTGCGTGCCTGTCTCGAGACGTCCGGGGAGATCGTCGTCCGCAGGCCGCACCCTGTACGCCCGCAGGCCTTCCAAGTGCTCCTGCTTGCCATACAGCAGGCCTTGGTGCGGGCCGAAGAACTTGTAGGCCGAGCAGGCTAGGAAGTCGCAGTCGAGGGACTTGACGTCAATGGGGGCGTGCGGCGCGAAATGCACCGCGTCTATGAACACGCGCGCGCCGACCGCATGCGCGAGGCGGATGACGGTCTTGACGTCGTTGATGGTGCCAACCGCGTTCGAGGCGTAGCCCACCGCGACGAACTTCGTCCGCCGGTTGATGGCGGAGCGCAGCGCGGACAGGTCGAGCGTGCAGTCCTTGGGCTTGAAGCGAACCTCGCGAACGGTAACGCCTGTCGGCTCGAGGCTCTTCCAAGGCGCGTAGTTGGCGTCATGGTCGAGCCGCGTCACCACGATTTCGTCGCCGGGCCCGAATTCCGATTCCAGCGCCCGGCTGAGCCAGAACGTCAGCGTGGTCATGTTGGAGCCGAAGATCACCTCGCGCGCGGAGCAGCCCAACAGGTCACCCGCAGCGCGGTGGGCCTCTGCGACGATGGCATCGCTTTCGCGGCTTGAGTGGAAGGCCCCGTGCAGGTTGGCGTTGCAGCCCACTAGGTAGCCCGAGACAGCCTCGACTACTTGGCGCGGCACTTGGGTGCCGCCGGGGCCATCAAAAAAGAGTTCCGGTGGCCGGCCCGTTCGGGGATCGAAAATCGGGTACTGGGATCGAATCCAACTTGTGTCGAACGTTCGCGACATGCTCGGCTAACAGCGCCCCATCCCCAACGCCGGGTCAGGTCAACACACCGATAGTGTAAAGCTTAGGTATGGGCGTGACCGCTCCGCTCAGATGACCGTCTCCGTGGTCATTCCACACCGAGACCGAGCCGACCTGCTCGAGCGAGTTCTGAGTTGCCTCTCGAACCAGCGCCTGCCCGGCGAGACCAGCTTGGAGGTCATTGTAGTCGACAACGGTTCTAGCGATCGCTCGGCGGACGTGGCGGCTGCCCACGGCGCGCGCAGCATCCTGCTGGGCTCCAACCAAGGCGTCAGCAAGGCACTCAACCGAGGCATCGAGGCGGCTCGCGGTGCTTGGATAGCGGTGCTCAACAATGATGTGGACCTCGCTCCCGATTGGCTGGCAGTCATGCTCGGGGCCGCCCAGAGAGCCGATGCATGGTTCGTCACCGGCAAGGTCTACGAAACCGGCGGCGCGGGCGTGCTTGATGGAGCCGGTGACGCAGTCTGCCGAGGCGGCACGGCCTGGCGCCTCGGGCACGGCAAGCTCGACGGACCAGAGTATTCGCACCCGCGCTCGACATACTTCCCCTCGGCCACGGCGGCGCTATTCCGGCGCGAGTTCTTCGACCTCGCCGGACTGTTCGACGAGTCCTTCTTCGCCTATCTGGAAGACGTGGACCTTGGCATGCGCGCCGCTGCGCTAGGGCTGGCGGGCGTGTACGTGCCGGATGCGCATGCGTGGCATCGCGGCAGCGCGACTTCCGGCCGCTGGAGCAGCCGGAGCGTGGCTTGGATCACGCGCCATCAGCTGCTCCTGATCGCCAAGCACTATTCGGAAGCGCTGCTGCTGCGATTCGCCCTTCCCGTCTTGGCTGCCCAGCTGCTCTGGGCGGCGCTGGCCCTGTCGCGAGGGCGATTCCGGGCGTGGCTGGCGGGCATCTTCCTGGGGCTGCGGGATTGCCGGGCGCACTGGAGCCCCCGCGCGCGCCGAGGGGAGGAAGGCTTGGCCGCCGCGCTGAGGGCCGGGGAGGGGGAGATCGCCGCCCTGCAGCTAGCCGGGGGCTGGGACTCGTACTGGAGATGGTATTTCCGGCTGGTCGGGCAGCCGCCGCGGAGGGTGCCTTGACCCAACCCGTGGCGGCGGTCATCGTGGCGTACCGATCGGGTTCGTACTTGCCCGGCTGCCTCGCGGCGCTGGACGGCAAGGTCGAACAGGCCGTTGTGATCGAGAACACGCCCGGCGAGCTGCCTGATCCCGAACTGCAGCATCGCTTCCCCTGGGTCGATTGGATCAACAACGACTCCAATCGCGGCTTTGCCGCGGCCGCCAACCAAGGGATTTCCGCAACCAGCGCGCCCAACATCCTCCTGCTGAATCCCGACTGCGAGCTGCATGGCGGCCTCGGCGAGCTCGTCGCCGAGTGCGACGCTGCCGGCGTGGGCGGCGCGGGCGGCTTGCTGAAGGGTTCCGATGGCTCGGCGCAGGTGGGCTTCTTCGCCCGCTCGCTCCCCACGCCAACCACCCTGATCTTCGAGGTGCTCGGCGTGAATCGTGCATGGAGGCGAAACCCGGTCAACCGGCGCTACCGGCTCTTGGATATGCGCCTTGATGCGGCCTGCGATGTCCAGCAGCCCGCAGGTGCCCTGCTGTTGCTGCGCCGGGACGCGCTTGCCGCGGTCGGAGGACTGGACGAGCGATTCCACCCGGCCTGGTTCGAGGACGTGGATCTTTGCAAGCGTCTGCGAGACGCCGGATTCAGGCTTCGCTACAATCCCGCTGCGGTGGCCCGGCACGCGGGCGGGCATGCCGTCGCGACGCTGCCCCTGCAAGCGAGGCTCATGGCTTGGTATGGTGGACTATTGCGATACGCCGAGAAACACTTTTCAGGCGGCTGGTTCCGCTGCGTTCGCTGTGCGGTACTGGTGGGGTTGGTATCGCGGACCCTCTATTTCTTGGCGCGGGCTCGCTGGGGCCAGGCTGCGCGCGCCTATTGGAACTCGGCTCGCCTTGTGAGGTCTGGATTTCCCAGCCTGTCGTGATGGCGTAATCGCCCTGCCGGAACTTTCGGAACGAAATCAATCCTCATGTCAGCCAAGCCTCTGGTCTCGGTAACGCTGGTCACCTACAACAGCGGGCGGTTCATCCGCCGCTGCTTGGAATCGGCGCTGGAGCAGACTCACCGGCCGCTGGAGGTGATCGTCATCGACAACGCCTCCACCGACGGCACCTGCGACATACTCGAGCGCTTCGAGGATCGCTGCGTCGTGGTCTACAACGAGCAGAACGTCGGATTCGCCGCGGCGCAGAACCAAGCGATCGCGCTCTCTCGCGGAGATTGGGTGCTCACGCTCAATCCGGACGTGCTGCTGCTGTCGGACTTCGTCGACAGCCTGATGATGACCGCGAAGATGGACCCGATGGCCGGCACGGTCTGCGGCAAGCTCCTGCTGGCCGACGCCAGCTTCGATATCGAGGGAGTCCAGCGGCTCGATTCCACGGGCATGTTCTTCACGCCCATGCTGCGCCACAAGGATCGCGGCTGCATGGAAACCAACAACGGACACTACCGCCGGTACGAGTACGTGTTCGGCGCCACCGCCGCGGCGGCCTGCTACCGGCGCGAGATGATCGCCGACGTGTCTGTGGACGGGGAGTTCTTCGACGCCGAGTTCTTCACCTACCGCGAGGATGCCGATGTCGCCTGGCGCGCCCAGCTGCTGGGCTGGAAGTGCATCTTCGACCCGCGCGCGGCGGCGTACCACGTGCGCAGCTTGCGCCCCGGCATGCGCAACCAGCTTCCGGCCGAGATCAACATGCACTCGGTCAAGAACCGCTTCCTGATGCGCATCAAGAACATCACGCCCGGCCTCTACGCGCGCAACTTCTTGCCGATCACGTTCCGGGATCTCGGCATCGTGGCGTATTGCATGCTGCTCGAGCGGTACTCGCTGCGCGCGTTCTTCTACCTGGCGCGCAATTACCGCGGCGCCCTGCGCAAGCGCCGCTGGATCCAGGCGCGGCGGCGCGTGGACGAGTCGTACATGGCGAGCTGGTTCCGCTACCGCCCGGTCAGCGCGCCCCTGCAGGACGAAGTGGCCGAAGCGACGCGGGGAGCGAAGCTGGCTGCGGAGCCGGTACGCTATCGGGCGCCATGAAGATTGCCCTGCTGGGCACCCGGGGCATTCCCGCCAATTACGGCGGTTTCGAGACATTCGCCGAAGAGCTTGCGGCCCGCCTTGCCGAACGCGGGCATCAAGTCACGGTCTACTGCCGCGCGCACCATGCCAGCGGCCAGCGGGAATGCCGGGGGGCGCGCCTGGTGGTGTTGCCGACAGTTCGCGGCAAGCATACCGACACGCCTGTCCACACCCTGTTATCCACCCTCCACTTGATGCGGCGCGGCGCGGACGCCGCGATCTACTGCAACGGCGCGAACGCAGTGTTCTCGTTCTGGCCGCGGCTACTGGGCATCCCCACGGTGCTCAATGTCGACGGCCTTGAGCGCAAGCGCCGCAAGTGGGGAGTCGCCGGCCGCGGGTGGTATGCCGCTTCCGAGCGCTGGTCGACGCTGTGCCCCGACCGCGTGGTCACGGACGCGCTGGTCATCCGGTCCTACTATCGCGAGCGGTACGGGCTGGACACCGACTGCATCGCCTACGGCGCGCCAGCCGGGCGGTCGGAGACCGCCGCCAAGCTGGCCGAGCTGGGCTTGGAGCGCGGCGGGTACTACCTCTATGTCGGCCGCTTCGAGCCGGAGAACAACGCCCTGCTGGTTGTGCGGGAGTTCGAGAGCAGCTCGGCCAAGCGCCGGCTGGTCATGGTGGGCGACGCTCCGTACGCGGACAAGTACATCCGCCGGGTGAGGTCCACCCGAGACCCGCGCATCGTGTTTACCGGGGCCGTGTACGGCGAAGCCTACGCCGAGCTCCAGTCGCATTGCCACGCCTACGTGCAGGCGACCGAGGTCGGCGGCACCCACCCGGCCTTGGTCGAAGCGATGGGCCGCGGTTGCGCCGTGCTGTACCTCGACACGCCCGAAAACCGCGAGGTGGCGGAACGAGCAGGATTGCACTACAGCGCTCGGCCGGGGGGGCTCAGCGCCCGGATCGACGAACTTGAGGCAGCTAGTCCGGACCGGATGCAGGCCCTGCGTCGCAGGGCGGAAAGCGAGGCAGCCGAACGCTACAGCTGGGACGCGGTCACGGACCGCTACGAACGCTTGCTGGAGTCCCTCGTCGCGCGAAAGTGAGCCTTGGCGATCCGCCGGGGGCACTACATTAGATAGGTTCGGAGATCGCGTGCCGAGTCCCGAAGAACACACCGCGCCGGCCGTGTCGGTCGACGACTATTTCGGTCACGGCGGCGTCTTGGCGGCGAGCATGCCCGGCTGGGAGGACCGCACGGGCCAACTCGAGATGGCCCAAGAGATTGAACGGGCGATTTCGGAAAAGCGCAACCTGATCGTCGAAGCGGGCACCGGGACCGGCAAGACCCTCGCCTATTTGGTCCCGTTAGCGCTAGCCGGCCGGAGGGCGGTGATCTCTACCGGCACGAAGAACCTGCAGGAACAGCTGGTACGCAAGGACGTGCCCTTTCTTGAGAGCGTCCTCGAACAGCCCTTGCGGGTGGCTGTGATGAAGGGCCGGAATAACTTCGTCTGCATCGAGAAGCTCGCCGAGCAGGAACGCAGGCCTTCTCTGAACGGCATCGAGGAGACCGGCGAGTTCGCCTTGATCCGCGACTGGGTCAAGAAGGAGAAGACCGAGACAGGGGACCGTGCGGAGTTGGCGGGCCTTCCCGCGGATAGCAAGCTCTGGCCGCGGCTCGACGCGCGTCGCGAAGCGTGCCCGGGCCGGAAGTGCAAGCAATTCTCAGAGTGTTTCGTGACCAAGATGCACCAGCGCGCCCGCGAGGCGGATCTGGTGGTGGTCAACCACCACCTGTTCTTCGCCGACCTCGCCATGCGGGCGGACGAGGACGACTTCGGGCCGATCATTCCGCCGCACGACACCGTTGTGTTCGACGAGGCTCACGAGATGGAGAGCGTGGCCAGTCAGTTCTTCGGTCAGGTGTTGAGCAGCCACCAGGTCGAGGACCTTGCCCGGCACACCCTGGCCGTTGCCAAGCAGGGCGGTTTCGCTTCAAGCGGGCTGGATGCGGCGGTGAAGTCCTTGCGGGCCAGCGCCAAGGCGTTCTTTGCCTTGTTCGAGGGCTTCCAGCCCCGGCAGGTGTTCAGCGAGCGCGCGACGTTCCGCTCCGACCACGCGACACAGTACGCTGGCTTGGATGCCGCCTTGAAGGGCCTCAACTCCACCCTCAGCTTGGTTAGGGAGCGCAGCGAGGAGACGCAACTTCTGCGCGGGCGAACCAGCGAGATCAGGGCGCTGCTGCGCGTGTTGCTGGGCGATGCCGGCGATGTCGCGCTGGTGGAAGCGGAAGGCAGCTCGGCGCTGGCCTCGGTGGCTGATGACCGGACCGGGAATTTCGTCTATTGGGTCGACAAGCGCGGCAACGGCGTGTACCTGCATGCCACCCCGATCGATCTGGGACCGGTCCTCGACGAGCGCCTGTTCCGCCAACACGCCAGCGCGGTGCTCGCTTCGGCGACCTTGGCGGTCGAGGACAGCTTCGAATACATCCGCGGCAGGCTGGGCCTTCACTCTGCCTACGAGAGCGTGATCCGGGGCCACTTCGACTTTCGTCAGCAAGCCCTGCTCTACCTCCCGGCGGGAATGCCCGAACCGAAGGCGCGAGAATTCCCGGAGCGAGCCGCGAGCGAGATTCAAAGCGTCTTGGAGATCACCCGCGGGCGCGCGTTCGTGCTCTTCACCAGCTACCGGCAGATGCGCGAGGTGCATCGGATCGTATCCAAGACATTGGAGTTTCCCTGCCTGCTCCAAGGGCAGGGGTCGAATGCGGAGCTGCTGGACCGCTTCCGCCGGACGCGGAACTGCGTCCTGTTCGCCACGGCCAGCTTCTGGCAAGGCGTGGACGTGCCCGGCGAGCAACTCAGTTGCGTGATCATTGACAAGCTGCCTTTCGCGGTACCGTCGGACCCGATCGTGCACGCTCGCACGGAACGGATCAACGCCGAGGGCGGCAATGCGTTCCGGGAGTATCAGATTCCGCAGGCTGCGCTGGCACTCAAGCAGGGCTTCGGGCGATTGATCCGCACCGCCTCGGATCGCGGCGTGCTGGTGCTGCTGGACAGCCGCATCCGGACCAAGTCCTACGGGAAGATCTTCTTGAACAGCCTGCCTGATTACGCCAAGACCGAGGACGTGGACGAGGTGGCGAGATTCTTCGGCCGGTAACCCTGAAAGTCAGCCCAGCAGCTCTGCGATCGCTTGGTCGGCGAACAGCAGGCCGCTGTCCGTGAGCCGCAGCTGCCGCTGTTCCGCAACCAGCCACCCGCGCTCGGCCAGGGCCGCTGCATTGGCACGCAGCCGCGCCCACTCGCTCGCGCTGCAGCGAACGCCCTCCCTGGTGCGCAGGCCGGTCAGGATGCGGTCTTCGAGCAGGCGCTCGGAGCCCAGCCGCTCTGTGGAGACGCGTGCAGGTTCCCCGCGGTTCAGGCGGTCGACATATTCGGGGGCGCTGGCCGCGTTCGACCAGCGGCGCTCGCCATCGAACGAATGCGCGTCGCTGCCGAACCCGAAATACGGCACCATGCGCCAGTACTTGAGGTTATGGGCGCTCTCCGCGCCCGGTCGGGCGAAATTCGAGACCTCGTAGCGGTCGTATCCGAGATCTTGCAAGCGCTCCAAGGCGTGCAGGTACAAATCTAGGATCAGATCTTCAGCGGGCACCTCGCTCGCGCCGTAGCGCGTCCCCCCGGAGCGCAGCTCGCGACCGAGGCGGCTGTCGTCGTCAGACTCCAGCATGTAGATGGATACATGGTTGGGAGCGAGTCGCTCGAGCCACGCGAGCGACTGCTGCCAAGAGGCCCACGTCTGCCGGGCCAGACCGGCGATCAAGTCCACGGAAATATTGGAGATCCCGGCAGCGTCCAGCCGTTCGACCTCCGCGCGAACCGTCTCGCCATCGTGCTTGCGACCCGCGGCCCTGGCGACCTCCGGCACGAAGGACTGCACCCCGAAGCTGACGCGGTTGATGCCGGCTCTGGACCATGCTGCGATTCGCTGAGGCGTGGCCTCGCCCGGCGCGACCTCGATCGTTGCCTCGCGCCACGCATGCGAGGGCAGTGCCCGCGCCAGCGTCTCGAACTCGTCAGGCTCGAGCAGGCTCGGGCTGCCCCCTCCTAGGTAGAGGGTCTCGGCACGCGGAAGCGCGGCCTCGCGAACCTCGCTTGCGAGGCAGCGGAGGTATTCGGCGCGCAGAGCCCGAGAGTACACGTCTGAGCGGAAGTTGCAGTACGTACACTTCTGCGCGCAGAAAGGTATCGAGACATAGATGCCGGGCAGTGCCACGGTCTTGCTCCTCCACGCGTGCTCGGTCAGTCGTGCTTGGCCTTCTTGGCCGACCTCTCTTGGACTTCGCGCTTCACTTGATTCGCTAGCTTGCCCGCCTCGGATGCTGCTTTCTTGGTGGCCTCGGCGACGACGGGCTTGGTCTTGGCCCAGGCCTCTTCCATCTTCGGCTTCGTCTGCTCCCACTTCTCTTCGATTTCCGGCTTGGCCTTCTCCCACGTAGCTTGGGCCGTGGGCTTGATCTTCTCCTCGAAGACGTCTTTGGCCGCCTGGCGCACGCGGGGGTCGGACGCCACCTTGCGCACCGCGGTGCCGATAAGGTTCTTCAACAGTGGCATGCGCAGGTATCGTACCAGCTTGGCCCTAGCCGCGAGGCCGCTTCAGGCCGAGCGCACCTTGTCGAGGAACAGCTTGTGCAGGCGCGTGTCGGCCGTCAGTTCCGGATGGAACGTGGCCGCGAGGTGCAGGCCCTGCTCGACCAGGATCGGCTCGTCCCCGTCGCGCAGCAGGGGCCGGACCTGCGGTCCGATCGAACGGATGATCGGGGCGCGGATGAAGACAGCTTCGAGCGAGCCTCTCGCGGTGCGCTCGGCAAATACGGCTTCCGGCTCGATCGTGCGGATCGAACTGTCCACTTGGCGGCCGTAAGCGTTCCGCTCGATCGACATGTCCACCGCGGCCAGCGACCGCTGCGGCGGGTTCGAGACGCGGCTGGCCAGCAGGATCGCGCCGGCACAAGTGCCCAGGATCGGCTTCTCGCGGGCGAATTCGAGCAATCCGTCCCAGAGTCCCTCCCGCTCGAGCAAGATGATGTTGGTCGAGCTCTCGCCGCCTGGCAGGATCAGGCCCTGGACTTCGCGAAGTTGGCTGGCGTAGCGCATCTCGACGGGCTCGACATCGAGTTCGGCCAGGCGCTGCGAGTGAGCCTCGAAGTCGCCCTGCAGTGCTAGTACCCCTATCTTCATCGCGGTGCTCGCGCCCGGCTGGGGCGACAGCTGACGGGCCCTTGGCTAGCGCAGCGGTACTTGCTACCAGCCACGCGTCTGCAGCAACTCGCCTTCGTCAAGGCTTGCCACATCGAGGCCGGGCATCGGCTCGCCGAGATCCTCGCAGGACTCCAGGAGCTTCTCGGGGTCGCTGAAGAAGGTCGTCGCCTTTACGATAGAGGCCGCCCGACGTTCGGGATCTTGGGACTTGAACACGCCAGAACCGACGAACACGGCTTCTGCGCCAAGGCTCATGACCAAGGCGGCGTCGGCCGGAGTGGCGATGCCTCCGGCGGAAAAGTTGGGGACCGGGAG
>JAJDZN010000302.1 GCA_022824585.1 Bryobacterales bacterium
CGTCGGGCCCGCCATTGCCAATGCCATCCAAGCGGCGGTAGGCGCGCGCGTACGTTCGTGGCCGATCACTGCGGAGAAGGTCAAGGCGGCAATGCAAGAAGCCTGATACCTATTCCCTAAACAACGCTTGGGCGGCGGTCAACCGACCCCCGCCCTTTTTTTTTTAGCGCACGGCAGGACCGGTCGCCAGCGGTCTGTAATCCGGCGGGTGGGCCGCAGGATCATGCCCCATGATGGCATCGAAAGGCGCTTGAAGGCGGCCG
Organism: Bryobacterales bacterium; assembly: GCA_022824585.1. Classification (GTDB taxonomy): domain Bacteria; phylum Acidobacteriota; class Terriglobia; order Bryobacterales; family UBA6623; genus VXMF01. Next base: position 264 of record JAJDZN010000302.1, read on the forward strand.
AGGGCCATCACCGAGGCAGTGTCCTCAGCTTCTCTTCAGGATGCAGGTTCGAGCCGCCCGGTCTATCCGGGAAACACCCGGACAGCTCGTTCCAGACCGGAGTTGGCGCGGTCGGGTTTCCTCCGGCCTCGTCTTGAATCCGACACCAGCCGCGCGGGCCCCCGTGCAAGCGCTTTAACGGCTGATGGTCATCGATACCCCTCCGGCGGTGCGATGTGCGGTCTTGCCGCCGTGGAAGCACCGGCAAACACCGGGCAAGGGCACGGTTTTTTCCTCGTCTTCCCGCCGATCATCGATTTCAAAATAGGCCGCGCAATTGCGATCAGGTACCGCTATGCTTCTGGGGTGGTAAACGAAGGAGGAGCGTATGCCACAAGATTCGACCGCTTCTCAGCGCAAGTCCCGCCGTCGCGGCCTAAGTCGCCGCAACCTCTTCGCCGCAGCAGGTGTCACCGGGGCGGCAGCATTGGCCATACGCCCATCGACCGTCCCCACCTCGTCAAGGCCCTCCAGATCGCACGCACGCTACCGTGAAACCGAGCACGTCCGCACGGTGTACCGGCTGGCGCGCTTCTAGCGGTTTTCTTCAAGCTTACTGCAGGTGTCCTGATGTCTTCTCGATCATCCATCGCCGGCACCGCGCTTGACCGCCGGGCCTTTCTTCGCAACTCGGGCGTCGTTGCCGCTGGCTCCGCGCTCGCAGGACTCGTCCCGGGAGGGCGGGTTGAAGCCGCGGATACGACGCCCGCCGGTAGCGACGGCATTGAAAACGTGTTGTCCGTTTGCACGCATTGTTCAGTCGGGTGCGCGGTTACGGCAGAAGTCCAGAACGGAGTCTGGATTGGTCAAGAGCCCAGCTTCGACAGCCCGTTCAACCTGGGAGCGCACTGCGCGAAAGGGGCGTCAGTAAGGGAGCACGCCCATGGAGAACGCCGTCTCAGATACCCGATGAAGTTGGTTGGGGGTCGCTGGGAGCGGCTTGATTGGGACCGTGCGATCGAAGAAGTCAGCGCAGAACTTGAACGGATCCGAACGACGGCGGGACCAGATTCGGTGTACTGGCTCGGGTCAGCCAAGCACAATAACGAACAGGCCTACCTCTTCCGAAAGTTCGCTGCATTCTGGGGCACCAATAACGTCGATCATCAAGCGCGTATCTGTCATTCGACCACAGTTGCGGGCGTGGCCAATACATGGGGCTACGGCGCAATGACGAATAGTTACAACGATATCCACAATTCCAAGTCTATTTTCTTGATCGGAGGAAATCCGGCCGAAGCGCATCCGGTTTCCATGGTGCATTTGCTGAAGGCCAAGGAAAAAGGTGCGCCGTTCATCGTGGTCGACCCGCGCTTCACGCGTACTGCTGCGCACGCTGACGAGTATGTCCGCATCCGTCCGGGCTCGGACGTAGCCCTGGTCTGGGGCATGCTGTGGCACTTGTTCGAAAACGGCTGGGAGGACCAGTCCTTCATCCAGTCGCGGGTGTGGGGGCTTGACCAGATCCGCGAGGAAGTCGCCCGCTGGACTCCAGCCGAGACCGAGCGGGTCACCGGTGTTCCAGGTGAGCAGGTTCGCCAAATTACCAAGACGATGGCGGAGAACCGGCCCGGGACAGTTATCTGGTGCATGGGAGGGACCCAGCACACCACGGGAAACAACAATACGCGCGCGTACTGCATTCTCCAGTTGGCCTTGGGAAACATGGGCAAGGCCGGAGGCGGAACAAACATTTTCCGCGGTCATGACAATGTCCAAGGCGCTACCGACCTCGGGGTGCTGAGCCACACGCTGCCAGGCTATTACGGGCTCTCGGAAGGCGCATGGAAGCATTGGGCCCGGGTTTGGGGGGTATCGTACGAGACCCTCGCAACGCGCTTCTCTTCTCAGGAATTGATGCAGTCGAAGGGAATCCCGGTATCCAGGTGGGTGGACGGCGTTCTCGAGGACAAAGAGAACCTGGATCAGCCCGAATCCCTCAAGGCAATGATCTTCTGGGGACACGCGCCGAATTCCCAGACACGTCTCCCGGACATGCGCCGGGCAATGAACAAGCTTGACCTGCTGGTCGTGGTGGATCCGTATCCGACGTTGACAGCTGTGCTGCACGAACGTCAGGACGGCGTATATCTCCTTCCCGCGGCAACCCAGTTCGAGACCTACGGCTCCGTCACTGCGTCGAATCGCTCACTGCAGTGGCGCGAACGCGTTGTCGAGCCACTGTTTGAGTCGAAACCCGATCACGAGATCATTTATCGGCTCGCGAAGCAGCTCGAAATTGACGGGCCGCTGTTCCGCAACATTGAAGTTCAAGACAACGAGCCGGTCATCGAGGACATCACGCGAGAGTTCAATCGCGGAATGTGGACGATCGGGTACACCGGTCAAACGCCCGAACGTCTGCGCAAGCACATGGCCAATATGGGCACCTTTGACCGCACCACACTCAAGGCGGAGGGCGGCCCCTGTGACGGCGAGTATTACGGGCTTCCCTGGCCCTGCTGGGGCAACGATGAGCTGGCTCACCCGGGAACTCCCATCCTCTACGACACCTCACAGGCCGTCGCTGACGGAGGACTGACGTTCCGAGCGCGTTTCGGTGTTTTAAGGGATGGTGAGAATCTTCTGGCAGACGGTTCATTCAGCAAGGATTCCGAAATCGAAGACGGGTATCCCGAGTTCACAATGGCGATGCTGAAGCGACTGGGCTGGGACGGAGATCTGACAGCGGATGAACGGGCTGCAATCGAGTCGATTGCCGGAGACAAGACCAACTGGAAGACGGATCTCTCCGGCGGGATCCAGCGGGTGGCCATACTTCACGGATGTGCGCCGTTCGGAAATGCAAAGGCCCGAGCGGTCGTCTGGAATTTCCCGGACCCGGTCCCGCTTCACCGTGAACCGCTCTACACGACGCGCCGCGATCTTGTGTCCGACTACCCCACTTATGAGGACACGCGTGGATACCGAGTCCCGGTACTTTATCGCTCGATTCAGCAGCGGGACTACTCCAAGGACTACCCCATCATCCTGACGACGGGGCGTCTCGTGGAATACGAAGGGGGCGGCGACGAGAGCCGGTCGAACCCGTGGCTGGCTGAATTGCAGCAGGAGATGTTCTGCGAGGTCCATCCGCGCGACGCGAACAATGCCGGCTTCCAGGATGGTGACGACATCTGGGTTGAGGGACCGGAAGGAGGGCGCGTGCTTGTCAAGGCGCTGGTGACCCGCCGGGTCGATCCAGGGGTGGCGTTTATGCCGTTTCACTTCGGTGGCCGGTTCATGGGGCAAGATCTCCGTCACCGGTACCCGGAAGGCGCTGACCCGTACGTACTCGGAGAATCGTCAAACACCATTGGTACTTACGGCTACGATTCCGTGACCCAGATGCAGGAGAGCAAGGTTACGCTCTGCCGCATCACAGCGGCCTGAGGAGGACTTCACAATGGCCCGCATGAAGTTCCTTTGTGATGCTGATCGCTGCATTGAGTGCAACGCTTGCGTCACAGCGTGCAAGAACGAGCACGAGGTACCGTGGGGAGTAAATCGCCGGCGAGTGGTCACGATCAATGACGGGCAGCCGGGCGAGCGGTCGATTTCGACAGCCTGCATGCACTGTTCCGACGCGCCCTGCATGGCGGTATGTCCGGTCGATTGCTTCTACCAGACCGATGAGGGCGTGGTGCTGCATGACAAGGACCTGTGCATTGGCTGCGGTTACTGCTTCTACGCTTGTCCGTTCGGAGCCCCGCAGTATCCGCAGGCAGGTAACTTTGGCGGGCGCGGCAAGATGGACAAATGCACATTCTGCGCTGGAGGCCCTGAGGAGGACGGGTCCGAGGAAGAGTTTGCGCTTTACGGCAGAAATCGCCTGGCCGAAGGAAAGCTTCCTCTCTGCGCCGAGATGTGTTCGACCAAGGCGCTGTTGGCGGGGGACGCGGATGCCGTATCGGACATTTACCGGGAGCGGGTTACAGCGCGCGGTTTCGGGGGCGGAGTTTGGGGATGGAACACGGCATACGGTTCCGATACCTGAGCACGCTCTGCTTCGTTGTCTTGGTGGCCCTGTGCGGTTGCAGGGAAAGCGAGCAGGGCCGCCGACTGGACACCGGCAAGGGAACCTACGCCGGCGCGCCTGACCAGCAGCTGAGTGCGGAAGTCCGAGAGGCGTTGGGGCGCCGTGCTGAATACCAGCGGTTCTGAGTGGTGATGTCGCAGCAGTTGCGTGCCTTCCTGACGGCGGTCGGCGTGATTGCCGGGTTGACCGCGGCCGGTTACGGGGTCGCCATCATGGGTGCCGCGGTCGTGATCGGTGATTCTCATGCCGTCGTCGAACAAAGCAGCAAGTCAGACGGATGGCGAGGCGTCCGCACTGGTGCCGCTGGTCGAGTGTCGATCCCGGATCCTCAAGCCGGGGTTCTCATACAGTCGGAAGGTGAGATCTGGCGATCGATTCGAAACGGGCCGGTTACAGTCATAGGCGCATGGGCCATGTTCGCCATGCTGGTACTGCTGGTCCTGTTCTACGCGTGGCGTGGGCGTATTTCACTGGCAGGCAAGCCGGCCCATAGAGAAGTGGTACGGTTCAACGGGATTGAACGCTTCGCCCACTGGATGACCGCAACCAGTTTCATTGTGCTCGCCCTGTCCGGCCTCAATCTGTTGTACGGCCGGTATCTCTTTATCCCTGTCATCGGTAAAGAGGCTTTCGCGACCGTGACCGAGGCAGGCAAGCTCCTTCACAACTTTGTGGCGTTCCCATTCATGTTCGGCGTCGTGCTGATATTTGTCCTATGGGTGCGGCACAACCTTCCCAGCCGAGTTGACCTGAAATGGCTTCGGCAAGGTGGCGGCCTATTCTCGGACCGGCATCACCCGGCCGCGGACCGGTTCAATGCCGGTCAAAAGGCGATCTTCTGGATCGTGGTGCTGGGCGGGATATCCGTAAGCCTTTCCGGCCTTGCCCTGTTGCTACCGTTCGCTTTTCCGATGTTCGGAAAGACCTTCGCCTTTCTGAATCTGTTCGGTTTCGGTTTTGCGGAAACCCTGACGTCTATGCAAGAAATGCAGCTTGCACAACTGTGGCACTCGGTGGTGTCGTTGGGGCTGATTGTGGTCATGTTCGCACACATATACATCGGTACAATTGGCATGGAGGGGGCGTTCCAGGCGATGGGGAGCGGCCGTGTAGACGCAGCGTGGGCTGAACAACACCACAGTCTCTGGGCGGCTAGCGCCGAGGAGGCACCGGCGGAGGACGACGCCGTTCCATCCGCCGTTAGGGAGGGCCAAGGCTAGCCACAACAGAATTCTTCGGCGCTCTCAGATGCGAAGTTCGCTGACGATTAGAGGGCCCAGAGCGCTGCGCTGACGATCGCACGCGAAACCACCCCGGGCTTCGCGAGAATCATCGCCAACACGTGTTGAATGGTCGTGGACGGCGCGCGGTCGTCACCGCGTCACGTCCGTCATGTGCCATGCCGCGAAGATGCACGCCGCTCTAAGAACAGGCGGAACGTGGCAGCTGTTCCGACGGTTGCATTGGAGACTTGCCATTGAAGTTTCATCAGGTTTCGGGCGCATCGCATTTGCTGCGGCGGTTACGACATATCGATTCAGTCAGGTCTGCATCCCCCCGAAAACATCTCGCGAACGGCCCGTCCGGCCGGAGCCGAAGTCGAATTGCTCGGCTGCGAGACAGGGTTCGTCAACTGGTCGATACCAGAGTCTTCCGCTACACCACGATGACCCTGATCGTGCTGAACGCGATTGCCCTGGGTTTCGAAACGTCTCCGTCGGTGATGGCAGTCGTCGGTGAGGAACTCCGTATCTTCGACCGCTTCGTCATCACAATTTTTTGCGTCGAGATTGGTCTCAGGATCGCCGCACGCGGGCTCCGGTTCTTTCTTGATCCCTGGGGGATCTTCGACTTCACCATCGTCGCTATCACGCTTGCTCCCGCTGCAGATTCGTTGTTGGTGCTTCGTGCCCTGCGCGTGCTCCGTGTATTGCGTGTGGTCTCGGCAATTCCTCGGCTGCGGAGAGTGGTGGGTGCGCTCTTGCACGCAGTGCCAGGAGTGGCCGCAATCGGAGTACTGCTGCTGCTGATCTTCTACGTCTATGCCGTGATAACCACCAATCTGTTTGGGCCAGCCTTTCCTGCATGGTTCGGCACGATCGGCGATTCGATGTTTTCCCTCTTCCAGATCATGACCCTGGAAAGCTGGTCGATGGGAATCGTTCGTCCGATTCTGCAACAGTACTCATGGGCCTGGATCGTATTCGTTTCCTTCATCGTCATTTCCAGCTTTACGGTGCTCAATCTGTTCATTGCAATCGTGATTGATTCGATGCAGACCATGCACGCGGAAGAACGTACCGCCGCATCGATGCGAGCGGAGAACGAGACCGCTGAATCGGACTCAGTGCTTCGCGAACTGCGGTCGCTGCGCAAGGAGTTTGCCGAGTTCCGCGATGCGCACCGCAAGTAACTGCACCGGGGGAGGGGATACGCGGAAAGTAGAACAGGCCTGCAGCCCAGTCGGGCCCATGCCGAGACGCTTAGCGGTGCCTACAAGCGTACGTCTGTGCCGACTCGCGCGTCCTGACCGTAACAGTCCGCCCAGCTCGGCAACGTCATTGCAGTAAGAACAGCTATCGCGCCCGTGGCGAACAAAGCCACCAGAAATGCCTTCATTAGCATTCTCCAGCAAGTTGGTTCAGTACGAGCAAAATGTATCTTGCACGTATTGGATGGATTCCGCCACCATGGCGGAAAGGAGATCGACATGGATGAAGAAACACTCAATCGGAGCCTGCGTCGTTTTCTGAAGACGCTTGGTGTCAACGCCCAGCGCGAAATCGAGACCGCCATTCGTGCGGCCGCTAGCGGCCAGCGGCTGCCCGACAGTCCCCTTAAGGCAACTGCCGAGATCCACATTCCGGAAATTGATTTCCGATTCGAACTCAATGCCGTTATCCAGTCTTCCTAAGTCACATGCCTGAAGAGCGTCACGTGACCGAACTACCGAAATGCTCTGGCCAGGATCTGTCCGGGGAGTTCTTGATCGCTCCCAGTCCTGACGATCCGAACCTGACACGAGAGGTCTCAGGAATCGATCACGAAGGCCGACGCGTGACGGCATACGTGGTTGCGGAGCGACCGTTGACTATCTTCCTCAACGACCAGGAAATCGTGACGGCCATGACCGTCGGTGACCATCCTGAACTGCTAGCCGTTGGGTACCTCGTGAATCAGGCGATGCTCCGCCGGGATGACACCATCAACTCGGTGGACTACGACGAAGAAGGTGAGGCGGTGATTGTTCGGACCGAACGTACGACTGATTACGAAGACATGATGCGTCATCGCATCCGCACATCCGGCTGCGCGGTGGGGACGATCTTCGGGCAGGTAATGGAGAGTTTTGAAGACACCGAACTGGACCCGGATGTCCGGTTTCGGACGTCCACGCTGTATTCCCTTAGCCGAAAAATCACCCTGCAGCCATCTCTGTATCTCAAGTCTGGCGCGATTCACGGCTGTGCACTCTGCGACGGAGAACGAGTGCTGCTGTATGTCGAAGATGTTGGTCGGCATAACGCTGCAGACATGATTGCCGGCTGGCTGTGGATCAATCGCGTCAATGCCTCGCGAATGCTGCTCTATACGACTGGACGCCTTACCAGTGAAATGGTCATCAAGACGGTACAAATGAGAATCCCGGCCCTGGTGTCGCGATCTGGGTTTACGGCCCAGGGCGTAGAGCTCGCCGAACGGGCCAATCTGACGTTGGTTGGCCGGGTGCGTGGCCGACGATTCCTTGCACTGGCAGGAACCCAACGTCTTGTTCTCGATGTCGATCCGGCGAAGGTGCCCGACGATCCGCCAACCAGCATTCGAAAGGGTGCGGTCCGCCAATAATGCCCGCCATGATCCATGTCGGCGCCCTGCTGGCGGGCGGGCAAGGCAGGCGCCTGGGTCGGGGTGACAAGGGATTGGTCCGCGTGGGCGATCGTCCCATGATCGCGCGAGCCCACGATTGCCTGATGCCTCAAGTCGATCGAATCGTGATCAATGCCAACGGCGACCCGGGGCGGTTTCAATTCCTGAATTCTCCGGTTGTACCAGACAGCTTTGCCGACGAGGGAGGTGCGGGTCCTCTGGCAGGCATACACGCGGTGCTTGCCTGGTCGACGCGTGAAGCCGGCCCCACGGCACTGGTGACAACCGTTCCCGTCGATGCGCCGTTTCTGCCTGCAAACCTTGTCACTCGTCTTGCCGAATCTCGCCATTCCACGGGAGCAGCGATCTCGGTTGCCGGTTCCGGCGGTCGCCAGCACCCAGTGGTTGCGTGCTGGCCGGTGTCTGTTCTTGCTGACCTCGAGCAGGCCTTGGCTGACGGCATCAGAAAGATCGATGCGTTCACTTCGAATTTCCGCGTTGCCGTTGTCGAGTGGGACATCACGTCCGTGGATCCGTTTTTCAACGTCAATACCGCGGAAGATCTTCGAAAGGCGGACTTGTTCGTAAGCAACTCGCCAACCATGACGGATTGACACACTCGACGAGAAGGCCGAGGACGCGTGACCCTTGATGGATAGTCGATAACCAGGCTTCTGAGGTGATGGGGCGGGCGCGGTCACGACCACCGAGATTGTCGCCCCGGCAACCGCGCCTCGCCACGTGGATCGACATACGCTGCACTGCCGATGGCCCCTGGGTGACGGGTGATCCTGCTCGGTAAGCGCTGGGCTAATTGACACTACGAAGACCCCGGTGACCGAGATGCTCGAGCACGGTGATACTGGCGATGGATCACTCGATTACACGTCCTGCTCGTCGGTGAAAATGAATTCCCCACTTATACTGCCGGGCGAATTGGAATCGATCGAACCGGAGGGTCGGCGCGTGTCGAATCTCGCACTTATGGACGGGATGGAGCGTCTCGGTACCGAGAGCGCATTTGTGGTGCTAGGCCGTGCTTCCGAACTTGAACGGCAGGGTAAAGACGTCATCAATCTAGGCATCGGTCAACCAGATTTCCGGACTCCCGGCCATATCGTCGAAGCGGCCGTCGGGGCCTTGCGGGATGGCCATCACGGGTACACGCCAGCCAACGGGATCCTTCCGCTTCGAGAGGCGGTAGCCGCCGATATTTCCGCCCGCCGCGAAATCGACGTGAATCCCGACCACGTGGTGATCGTCCCCGGGGGCAAGGTGACCATGTGGCACGCGATTCTCATGTTTGGTGCGCCCGGCCGAGAAATCATGTACCCCAACCCGGGCTTTCCTATCTACGAATCAGCGATTCGATTTACCGGAGCGACACCTGTGCCGATCGCGTTAGCGGAGGCGGACGGATTCGCATTCGACCCCGACGAAGTGCTTGGACAAGTAACGGAGAAGACGCGACTGATCATTGTCAACAGTCCCGCCAATCCAACTGGAGGCGTGATCCCGGTTCCAGTGCTCGATCGGCTTGCAGAAGGACTTGCCGATCATCCGCATGTGGCCATCCTTTCCGACGAGATCTATTCGCGCATCGTGTATCCGGGCTCTGAATTTGCGTCGATGCTGCGCTACTCTCATCTGCGTGACCGTCTCATCATGCTGGATGGATGGTCCAAGACCTACGCCATGACAGGTTGGCGGATCGGATATGCGATTTGGCCAGAATCGCTTGTTGAGCACGCAGTACGATTGAACATTAACTCCGTCAGTTGCACTAACGCTGCAACTCAGTATGCGGCAATTGCTGCGCTGGAAGGTCCCCAGGACGATGTCGACGCGATGGTCACCGCATTTGCCGAGCGTCGTGAGGTGTTGATCGAAGAGGTCAAGACGCTTCCCGGGTTGCGAATGATTCGCCCAGAGGGCGCGTTCTACGCCATGCCTAACGTCGAAGGCACTGGCATCCCGGCGTTGGAATTGCAGGATCGCCTGCTGGAGGAACTGCACATTGCAACGGTGGCTGGAACCAGCTTCGGTGCGCTGGGCGAGGGCTATATCCGTTTGAGTTACGCTGCGGGCGTCGACGAGATCCGCACGGCCATGAAACGAATTCGCCAGCTGGCTGTAGCCGAGGGCTGGGGCCACCACTAGTGAACAAGGTCGCGGAACTGGTGCCGGAGCGAACCTCGAAGATCTCCAACAAGTTCCAGCTGATCGCGGAGGTGGATCCTGCTGGAGATCAACCGAAGGCAATCGCAGAGCTGGTTGATGGTCTGACGCAGGGTCAACGCGAGCAAGTACTTCTGGGCGTTACTGGTTCCGGCAAGACCTTCACGATGGCGCACGTCATTCAGCGGTTGCAGCGCACGGCACTGATTCTTGCCCACAACAAGACCTTAGCGGCACAGCTGTATGGCGAGATGAAATCGCTGTTCCCACGCAACGCCGTCGAGTACTTCGTCTCGTACTACGATTACTACCAGCCCGAAGCTTACGTCCCTCGGACGGACACATACATAGAAAAAGACGCTTCGATCAACGAGCACATTGATCGTATGCGCCACGCGGCGACCCGGGCACTTTTTGAGCAGAGCCACGTAGTCATTGTGGCCAGCGTTTCATGCATCTACGGAATCGGACCGCTCGAGACCTATACCCGAATGATCATCGAACTGAGGACCGGTGGTCGTGTGGAACGGAATGCTCTCCTCGCCCGCTTGGTCGAATTGCATTACCGCAGAAACGACATGAACCTGGTTCGAGGAACGTTCCGCGCTCGAGGAGACACGATCGAGGTCTTTCCGGCTCATCTTGAAGACCGTGCATGGCGGATTGATCTCTTCGGGGAGACCGTAGAGCGACTTTCCGAGTTTGACCCACTGACCGGAGAACGCACCGCCACGATGGACGAGGTGCGCATATACGCAAACAGCCACTACGTCACGCCGAAGCCGACACTTGCGCAGGCCATCGAACGCATTCGGGTTGAACTGGCCGAGCGATTGGCGGAACTGGAGGGCTCGGGGAAGCTGCTCGAACGTCAACGATTGGAAGAACGGACCAATTTCGATCTGGAAATGATGGCAGCAACCGGAAGCTGTGCCGGCATTGAGAATTACTCGCGCTATCTGACGGGGCGTCGCCCCGGGGAGCCGCCACCCACTTTGTTCGAGTACTTGCCGGAAAACTCGATCTTGTTCGTGGATGAAAGCCACGTCACGGTTCCCCAGCTGCGTGGGATGTTTCGAGGGGACTTTAACCGCAAGACCACCCTAGCTACTCACGGTTTCAGGCTCCCGTCGTGCGTCGACAACCGTCCCCTGAAATTCGAGGAATGGGATGCGATGCGGCCCGCTACCGTGCTGGTGTCCGCGACGCCCGGTCCATGGGAACTCGAGCACACCGGTGGCAAAGCGGTCGAGCAGGTGATCCGGCCAACTGGTCTGGTGGATCCCGAGTGTGAGGTCCGCCCGGCAGGCAACCAGGTTGATGACCTGCTTGGTGAGGCACGCGCCGTCGCCGAACGTGGCGGCCGCGTGCTTGTTACCACCCTCACCAAGCGCATGGCCGAAAACCTGACCGAGTACCTGGAAGAAGCCGGCCTCCGGGTTCGTTACCTACACTCCGACGTCGATACGCTGGAACGAATTGAGATCATCCGTGACCTTCGGCGCGGTGTGTTCGATATCCTGGTTGGCATCAACCTCTTACGAGAGGGTTTGGACATTCCCGAGTGCGCACTGGTTGCCATTCTCGATGCCGACAAGGAAGGATTCCTGCGATCACGCACGTCCCTCATTCAGACGATCGGACGAGCGGCACGGAATATAGACGGACGAGTCGTCCTGTACGCCGATCAGGAAACTGACTCGCTAAAGGGGGCATTGGACGAGACGCGCCGACGCAGGGAACTGCAGATGCAGTGGAATCGCGCTCACGGAATTCAGGCGGAAACCGTAAGGAAGGAGATCGCTGACGTACTGGGCAGCATTCATGAGCAGGATCGCGTAACGGTAGAAATCAGCCCCGAAGTTCCGCATCGCATTGGGCACAACAGGGAAGCTTACGAAGCCGAACTGGAAGAACGGATGCATCGGCACGCTGCTGCACTTGAGTTCGAAGAAGCTGCGTTGGTACGCGATGAACTGAAGGCGCTGCGGGATAATGAGCTGGGGTTATCTCCAAGCGCAGGGCCCAGGTCGCCACCACGTCGTCGGCGAACCGTCGGGAATTCCGGCCGGACCCGTTCAAGGCGTCATTGACGTGGGCAACGATTCTGGGCGAGGAATGGCACTGGTAACCGGGGGGGCCCGCCGCATTGGCGCGGCGTTGGTGAGGGCGCTTGCACGGCTTGGATACCCGGTCGCGATACATCACATGCGCTCCGGAAATGCGGCGTCAAGACTTGTTAAGGAGATAGCAGATAGTGGAGGCGTGGCTCACGCATTCTCTGCGGACTTGCGATCGGATGGAGCCGCGCAACAGCTATTGCGGACCGCGACACAACAGCTTGGTCCATGTACGATCTTGGTCAACAATGCTTCGCACTTTGCCCACGACACGCTGCTTACCGGAACTCGGACGTCCTGGGACGACCATCTCGAGCTAAACCTCAGAGCTCCCTTGGTACTTAGCCGTGTGTTTGCAGACCTGCTGCCTGCCTCCACATCCGGCCTGATCGTCAATCTGCTGGACCCTAGAGTTTGGACTGTGACGCCGCACTACCTTTCCTACAGCGTGAGCCGAGCGGGCCTATGGGCCGCGACCCGCATCCTTGCCCTAGAGTTGGCCCCGCGAATTCGCGTCAATGCCATCGGCCCCGGACCGACACTTTCCAGCGAGTCTGAAGGAGAGGCCGGCTTCCGTGCCACACGCAACCGACTGCCGTTGTCACCTGGTCCGTCGCCGGAAGATATTTCCGAAGCGCTGGTTTACCTGGTCAGCGCGAAGTCAGTTACCGGGCAGATGATTGCACCGGACGGAGGCCAGCACCTTGGCTGGCTTCACCCTGCGCCAGATGAGCCGATCCGTGGCTGATTCACGCACGCTTCTTGTCCAGGGCCTGGAAGTTGAATGCCTGATTGGCGTCCATCGGCACGAACGCAGCAGCGTGCAGCGCGTCCTAGTCGACGTCGAACTGGAGGTCGAACCAAATCGACATGGCGACGACCTCAAGCGCGTCGTCAGTTACGAGGACGTGGTAGTGGCGGTCCGACGCCTGGCGGCAGACGGCCATATCCAGTTGGTCGAGACGCTTGCCGACCGTGTGGCTACCTGTTGCCTCGGCTTTGACGGCGCTGTCAGCGTCCATGTCACGGTGCTAAAACCTGACGTGCTCCCCGATGTGGCCGCGTTGGGAGTAAGGGTGCGGCAGACTCGTTGAAGCCTGATTGTGCAAGATGCAAGCGCTACCAACCTGTAGTTGCAGGACTTTTATTCACAAGAGGTAAGTTTTGTGGTGTGACCAACTAACCAGAGACACCAATCCGGCAGTCGCAGCTTGGTCCAGAATTGGGATCACTTAATAGGTATTGTAATTCAACCGGTTAGAATCTCGTGACTATACCTGACAATTGCGCTTTCCAAGCAGTTTATCCATTAGACACAAGCGATTGAGCGAGCCGCGGTGAGTTTTTCCACAAGGTTTTCCACAGTGCCGGTTCAGCAGTAAATCGAGGGAAGCGGTTGATTGCCCGCTTTCGGCAAGTCAAAGTCAGGCATGGAACCGCGAACATCTGGTCCTTTGAAACACTTGGCTCCATCCGGTCAATCTGGCACCAGCCCGAATGGAGCTGGGCAAAGCGATCTGCAGATCGGAGCGGAAGTGGTGCGCGCCGCGGCACGCTCACTCCCTGCCAGACCCGGCGTCTATCAGATGGAAGCGGCAGATCGGGAAGTGCTGTACGTGGGGAAGGCACGTGTGCTGAGGAACCGGGTGGCCACGTACTCGTCAGTCCAGCGTTTGCCGATCCGTCTTCGGCGGATGATCGCACAGGTCAGACATGTCGAGTTCACGGTGACGGAACACGAAGCCGAAGCGTTGTTGCTAGAGGCCAATCGAATCAAGAAGCTTCGGCCTCGATACAACATCCTTTTGCGGGATGACAAGTCTTATCCCTACATCCACCTTCGCACCGATCATGCATGGCCACAACTCCTGAAACATCGAGGACGCAAGCGAAGGGACGGACACTATTTTGGACCGTTTGCCTCTGTCCGCGCTGTCAACGTGACCTTGAACGCTCTCCAACGCGCGTTTCCCTTACGCACTTGTACCGATAGGGAATTTGAGGCGCGTGACCGACCCTGTCTCCAGTATCAGATCCGCCGCTGTTCCGCCCCTTGCGTCGGGAAGGTCGAAGATTCCGAATATGCCGGATTTGTCGAACATCTGAGGCGTTTCCTGGGCGGCGGCGGCAAGGAAGTTCAGGCATCCCTGCGCTCCGCCATGGATCGTGCCAGCGCCGACCTGGAGTTCGAACGCGCCGCGGTGCTGCGAGACCGGATTCAGGCGCTGAATACCATTCAGACTGCTCGCGGCGGTGATTTGCAACATGTGGGCGACGCAGACGTTTTTGCCGTCGCGGAACAGGGTGGGCAGATTGCGGTCCAGGTTTTCTTTTTCCGCGGCGGCAGCAACTTTGGCAATCGAACGCATTTCCCGATGCACGGCAAAGAGATTCCTCCTGCCACGGTGCTGGGGGCCTTCATTTCACAGTTTTATGACACCCAAGCACCGCCGGCGACCCTGCTGCTCAACGAGAAAGTGCCGGACATGGAACTGTTGGCAGAGGCGCTTTCCATCAAGGTTGGGCGGCGTGTTGCGATCCTTGTTCCGCAGCGGGGAGACAAACGACAGGCAGTGCGCGCCGGCGAGGACAACGCGAAAGCCGCATTGGCTCGCCGCATCTCCGAACGTTCCAATCAGCTGGAACTGCTGGACGCCTTGGTGGAAGTTTTCGGCTTACTGCATGCGCCACGCCGCATTGAGGTCTTCGACAACAGTCATTTACAGGGGACCCACCCAGTGGGAGCAATGGTCGTCACCGGACCGGACGGCTTTGCGAAAGCATCATATCGTCGGTTCAATGTCCGAAACGCCGACCCCAGTGATGACTACGCGATGATGCGGGAAGTACTGGTGAGGCGCTTCAAGAGGCTCCAGCGCGAGGATCCAGACCGGAGCAAGGGGCAATGGCCGGACCTGCTTCTGATTGACGGAGGCGCAGGTCACCGCAGCGCCGCCGTCGCGGCGCTGGCAGAAGTCGGAATCAGCGGACCTGCGGTCGTCGGCGTCGCCAAGGGGCCGGACCGCAATGCAGGACGGGAGCTCTTCTACGCTGGCTTTGAGCGCCCAATCTCGCTAGCCACGGATGACCCGGTACTGTATTTCCTGCAACGACTTCGCGATGAGGCGCATCGATTCGCGATCGAAGGGCATCGAGCTCGCAGACTGCGCGCCGGAATACAGTCGGAATTGGATCAATTGCCAGGTATTGGACCTCGCCGCAAACGGGCGCTGATCTTGCATTTCGGCTCGCTCCGGGCGATTCGAGATGCGACGTTCGCCGAATTGCTGCAGGTAGAGGGCATCAGTGCGACAGTGGCCCGCACCATCCACGATCATTTCTCCAGCGATGTCTGAAGCCAACACGTTGAATGCGGCCCTGCTGGTGACCTGCGGGCGTATCGTCCTGGTAGTCCCCTTCGTAGCGTGTTTCTATTGGCCTGAGCCTTGGGGGATTTGGGGGGCCGGCAGCATATTTGTCGTCGCAGGCATCAGTGATGCGCTGGATGGATGGATGGCCCGACGCCTGAACATGGTGACCAAGCTCGGGGCAATCCTGGATCCGGTTGCGGACAAAATCATGCATGCCGCAGCACTGATCATGCTAGCTGCAGACGGACGCGTTCCCGCGCTGGCCGCAGCAATATTGATTGCACGCGACTTCCTGGTAGGCGGGTTGCGGCAAATGAAAGAGGGCAGGGGAGTGTTGGCGGTCTCCCCCGTTGCCAAAGCCAAGACAGCATTGCAGTTCCTCGCGCTAAGTACGATCTTGCTGGCGCCAGGCGTAGCGACAGTTGAATGGCTTGCCGCCGCCGGATTGGGGCTCCTGTGGACCAGCGTTGCACTTAGCGTTTGGAGTGGCAGTCTCTACACCCTGAGATTCGTCCGTGTCCTGAACTCGGAGCGGACTTGACCCCCTCGGCTTCGCCGCACGAGCATTGGGACCCCATTTGGGCCGCCTTCTAGAATGCCGGAGCGCGCAAATCCGCACTTTTGCAGGCCATGAAGAGCATATGGTCCCTGGCCTTGACGCCATCACAATTGGCAATCGCGAGGAACGATGTTGGAACGAGTTACGACCGGGTACCGCATCCCGCGCACCGTATTTGCTGGTCGGGCCGAAACCGAGGGCGACGGGGTTGAAGTCAGACGCCTGATCGGCGTTCCGGAACTCGACATGGTCGACCCGTTCCTACTGCTGGATGTGTTCTCGGTGAACACTCAAGAGGACCGGAGTGCGGGGTTTTCACCGCATCCGCATCGTGGGTTCGAGACCGTAACGTATTTGCTCGCAGGCGAAGTTCGACACGCAGACAGTGCCGGCCATGAAAGCGTGTTGCAGGCCGGAGGCGTGCAGTGGATGACCGCAGGCCGGGGTGTGGTGCATTCGGAAATGCCGGAAGGCAAGACTGGATTGGTAGCCGGCCTGCAGCTCTGGGTGAATCTGCCGAAATCGCACAAGATGACAGATGCCAATTACCAAGAGTTTCGTTCTGATGAAATCCCGGTGGAAGAACGAGGAAGCCAGGTAACGGTCAAGGTAATTGCTGGCACAACTGGGAGAGGTACCACCGGACCGGTCCGCCAGCCGCTGACCGAACCACGCTACTTTGACTTTGACTTGGGCGCTGGGGCTGCCGTTCTGGAGCCGGTCCCAAGCGATCACAACGCTTTCATATACATGATCAACGGCTCGCTGGAGTTTCCTGGCGACGATTTGAGCGTGCATCCACTCGGCGGTGAGACGCTTGCGGTACTCTCCCACGGTACGGAGCTTCGCGTATCGGCGGGAACAGACGGAGCGCGGTTCCTGTTAGTCTCCGGACGACCGCTTCGTGAAACGGTCGCGCGCAGCGGGGGGATTGTCATGAACACGCTGTCGGAAGTTCATGCTGCCCAAGAAGATTTTCGCCGCGGTCGACTGGCGGGCTAGGGCGCGTTCCGTGGAAGTACTCTATTTCGCGTGGGTGCGTGACCGCGTTGGGACGGCCCGTGAGCACGTGAATCCGCCGGACGCGGTGACCACGGTGGGCGAGCTGGCGCTATGGCTCGCGACGCAAAGCAAGGAACATGCTGAAGCTTTCCGGGACTGCGATGTGCTCAGGGCAGCTGTCAATCAAGAGCACGTCTCATTTGCCCATCCAATTGCCACGGGTGATGAGATTGCTTTTTTCCCGCCCATGACCGGGGGATGATCTGGTGATTCGGGTTCAGAGCGCTGACTTCGAGCCGGGAGCTGAAATCGACCGACTGTTGGATGGGCACACCGCTGTCGGCGGTGTGGCTAGCTTTATCGGAGTGGTTCGCGACGATCCTGAGGACGGTCCGGCACTGCGGGCGATGACGTTGGAGCACTACCCTGGCATGACCGAGCGCATGCTCGAGGCCATCGAGCAGGAGGCGAACCAGCGCTGGGACCTGTGCGCAAGTCTCATCGTCCACCGGTATGGCCGCATGGTACCTGGGGACCGCATCGTGCTGGTGGTTACGGCCGCTCGCCACCGGCAGGCAGCCCTGGAGAGCTGCCAGTTTTTGATCGACTGGCTGAAGACCAAGGCCCCGTTCTGGAAACGCGAAGAAACGGAGGATGGTGAACATTGGGTGCAGGCCCGAGCTCGAGACGACGTCGCGGCGGCGAAGTGGCAGGTTGAACCGTCAGTTAGCTAGTGTTCGCCAGAGAACCCCCCGTTGACCGCCGATCCGGGCGGCGCCGGGCCCGCGCGACCCGGTGATCCGCGGAGATTCGAGCTCCCCCAGCGCCCTGGCGGGTCGGATTCAGCCGTGTCGGCATGCCGGCGCCCGGCT
>JAJDZN010000289.1 GCA_022824585.1 Bryobacterales bacterium
CAGTGTGTTGACGCAGATGCCGTGCTCGCCAAGGCGCGCAGGCGTGTCGATTGCGCCATCGTGTCCTATCTCCGCAAAAGCGCGCCAATTGCCACTCACGTCAGGGAACGGGCGCTCGACGATGCGAAGCGCCTCGTCGGAGAATTCCTCGCGACCCAGCGCGCGCAAGCGCATCCGCTGCGCGAGGGCACCCGCTGCCGACAGTGCCCGCAATTAAAAACGTGCCTGCCCTGCACAAGCGGGCTCGGGGCCTGCGGCGCACTGAGCGGAACGAAGGACTGTCCTGCCGCCTTGCCCGCGAGGAAGCGGGGCGGATCGCCCGAATTCGGATGTGTCTCCAAATCGAGACTCAAGACCACCCTCCGATGATCGATATATCCGCTTCAGAGCCCTCGTCAGGCTCATTTTCTCATTGGAAGAGACTGCGCTACTGTACTATAGAATCGCCAGCCCGCTTGCGGCCATGCGTTCGCGAAGAAACACGAACGGTTGCGGTCGCCGTCGACCGTGGCGCCAGATGCCGCCGCCATCGAACGGCCGCAGGGTCCCGCGTGCCCTGATGGCCGCCCCGTTGCTTGTGGTGCCAGCCTTGCTGGCGGCGGTCGAGCCGGATCGTGGCGCCTTCCTGCGGCAGTACTGCCTGACATGCCACTCCGGCGACGCTGCAGCCGGAGGCTTGGCACTCGGCGAGGCTGATCCCGGAAACCCGCCGGCCCGCCCCGACGTATGGGAACGGGTCGTCCGCAGGCTCGCGGCCGGGGAGATGCCACCGGCCGGCGCGCCGCGACCGGATGCGGCGGCGATGAACGCGTTCCAACACGGGCTGATCAAGAACCTAGACGAGGCCGCCAGACGGTCGCCGTACGCAGGACGGCCCGTCGTCCGACGCCTGAACCGGACGGAGTATTCCAATGCGGTCCGCGACCTGCTGGCGCTGAGCGCTCCGATCGCGAGCCGACTGCCGCCAGACGGGGAGGCGTCTGGCTTTGACAACATCGGCGACGCCCTGTCGATGTCTCCGCTGCTCCTCGAGGGGTACCTCAAGGCCGCCCGCCGGGCGAGCCGCCTGGCCGCGGGCGTCAGCGATCCTTCCCCGGTGGTCGAGATCTTCCGGGCCACCGGCACGCAGGCCCAGTGGCAGGGACAGGGCCTGCCGTACGGTACGCGCGGCGGAATCCGCGTGGCCCACCACTTCCCGTACGGGGGCGAGTACGAGTTGCGGGCGTTTCTCGAGAAGCAGAGCCTGACGCCGACCGAGGGCGTGCGATTCTTCCGCACGAGAGTCCGGCTGGATGCCGGCCCGCACGTCGTCATCGTCGCCTTCCCCGATGAGTTCGCCGTCCGGGAGGGGCCGGTCTCGGATGTCAGCGGCCGCGGGGGAAAGGCCCTCGGCGGTCCTCTGGACCTGCTCGGAACGGCGGTCAGGCCACCCATCGAATTCCGCGTGGACGGCCGGCGGGTCGCGCTATTCGAAATCGCGGGCATGACCTCGGGAGAATCTGCATTCGACGGCCTTCCCGGACCGCCCCCCCTGGGCAGGATCGAAATCTCTGGCCCCTTCGATCCCGTCCGAGCGGTCGACACGCCGAGCCGCAGGCGCCTCTTCGTCTGCATGCCGACCGACGCGCGCGACGAGCCAGGGTGCGCGTCCAGAATCCTCTCCTCGGTCGCGCGCCGCGCATTTCGGCGGGATGTCTCCGAAGCGGACTTGCGCCCCCTGCTGGCCACGTTCTCGGCCGCTCGCCGAGAGCAAGGGTTCGATGAGTCCATAGCCGCTGCCCTGCGCGACATCCTGCTGGCGCCGGACTTCTTGTTCCGGCTCGAGTTCGACGGACCCGCCGCGCGGGGAGACTCCGCTCGTCCGGTGTCGGATTTCGAACTCGCGTCCCGCATCTCGTTCTTCCTGTGGAGCAGCATCCCGGACGACGAGTTGCTCGACGCGGCCT
Organism: Bryobacterales bacterium; assembly: GCA_022824585.1. Lineage (GTDB taxonomy): Bacteria > Acidobacteriota > Terriglobia > Bryobacterales > UBA6623 > VXMF01. The sequence goes on from JAJDZN010000289.1 coordinate 1,947, forward strand.
CAAGGGGGGATCTGAGGGATCCGGCAGAACTGGAGCGCCAGGTCCGGCGCATGCTGGCAGACGGGCGATCCTCGGCCTTGGTCGAGAATTTCGCTGGGCAGTGGCTCGGGTTACGGAAGGTCGCGGGATTCCAGCCGGATCGCGATGCGTACCCCCGATTCGACTCCGCGCTAAAGGCGGCCTTCCAAAAGGAAACCCGCCTCTTCCTGCGCGGCCTGTTCCGGGAGAACCGGAGCGTTCTGGACTTGCTCGGCGCCGACTACACCTATCTGAACGAGAGGCTGGCGCGCCACTACGGGATCGCTGGAGTGATCGGCCCGGGATTCCGCCGGGTTCGGCTGCCGCGCGAGTCCGGCAGGGGCGGGCTGCTCGGCCACGGCAGCGTCCTGATGGCGACCTCCCACGCCGCGCGTACCTCGCCCGTCCTGCGGGGCACCTGGATTCTCGGCAACCTGCTGAATTCGCCGCCCCCGCCCCCTCCGGCTAATATCCCGCCGCTTCAGGAAAGCGGCGAGGGCGGCCGGGAGCTGACAGCCAAGGAACAGCTGGCAAGGCACATGGCCGACACGGCGTGCGCCTCTTGCCATGCCCGGATCGACCCATTGGGATTCGCACTCGAGAATTTCGACGTTCTCGGCCGGTGGCGGAGCGAGGATCGCGGCGAACCGATCGATGCATCCGGCTCTCTGGCTTCCGGAGAGACCATCGAAGGGCCGGAGGGCCTGAAAGCACTGCTTCTAGGCCGGCCGGAACGCTTCGCGCACGCCACGGTCGAGCGCCTGCTGACGTACGCCCTCGGGCGCGAGCTGAACGCTCGGGATCAGCCGACCGTCCGGAGCATCCTGCGCGAGACCGAATCGAACGGGTACCGTTTCGCCGACTTGGTGCTCGGCGCGATCGCAAGCGTGCCGTTCCAAATGCGGCAATCGCCCGAAGACTAGGAGGAGCCAACCGTGTTCGTGACCAGAAAGCATCTTCCCCGCCGGACATTCCTGCGTGGCACCGGAACAGCCCTGGCGCTTCCCTTGCTGGATGCCATGGTTCCCGCCCTGACTGCTGAGGGCCGGACCGCCGCGGCTCCCGTGCGCCGCCTCGGATTTATCTACTTTCCCCTCGGCGTGGACCGGGATCGCTGGCGGCCAACGGGGGACGGCCCCGGCTACGAAGCGAGCGAGGCGCTGGCGCCGCTCGCCGCGCATCGGCAGAAGCTCGTCGTGCTGACCGGCCTCTCGTCCGATCCGGACCGCTCGAAGGCCGGATTCCACGACCGGGCCATGGCCTCGTTCATGACCGGCTGTGAGCCGACCAAGGGCAAGATCGAGGTGGGGATTTCGGTGGATCAGGTGGCGGCCCGGACGCTCGGCAAGCAGACCCAGTTCTCCTCGCTGGAACTCACCACCGAAGAGATAGGGAATCTGCCCGGGCCCGTATTCAAGACCGCGACCAACCCGTTGCCGTTCGAGAAGAACCCGCGTTTCGTGTTCGAACGGCTGTTCGGCGAGGGCGGCCGCGTCGACCCGCAGGCAGCCCGGCGCAGGGACGCGGCCGACAAGAGCGCGCTGGATGCCGTCGCCGGCAGGATCGCCGAACTCGAGGCGGAGCTGGGAGCGGACGACCGGCGCAAGCTGGACCAGTACTTCGAGTCGATTCGCGACGTAGAGCGGAGGATCGCAGTGGCGATGCAGAGACCCCCGGTTGACCTCCCCCCCACGGACCGCCCTCCGGGCATACCGGACTCGTGGCCCGAGCACGTCAAGCTCATGTTCGACCTGCAGATGCTGGCGATTCAGGCAGACCTGACCCGGGTCTGGACATTCATGTACGGTCGCGAGGCGACCTCGATGAACTTCCCGCACCTAGACATCTCGATGGGGCACCACGAGATTTCGCATCACAACTTCGAGAAGGACAAGCTGGACGCGCTCGCGAGGATCAACGTGAACCAGTGCGAGCTGCTCGCCTACTTCTTGGGCAAGCTGGACGCTGTCCGCGAAGGGAGTTCCACCTTGCTGGACCATTCGCTGATCATGTACGGAAGCAGCCTCAGCGTGCCGACGAGCCACAGCCAGCGGGATCTCCCCATCCTGCTCGCGGGGGGGGCCGCGGGGCGTGTCGCGGGCGGGCGGCATGTCGCGTTCCCTGGTGACACGACCCCGCTCACGAACCTGTACTTGACGATGCTCGACAAGGTGGGCGTGCCGACCGAGAAGCTGGGCGACAGCACGGGCAGGCTCAACCGCGTGGAGGTGTAGGCGAATGACTAGGTCCGGGCCGGTCGCACGGTTGGCACTGGCCGGCGGCCTGGCCATCGGGGGCCCGGCCGCCGCAGGCAGCGGTCAGGCACTTGTCGAGGCCGCACACGATGACGACCGTTCGGCAGTGGCCGCTCTGCTGGCACAGGGGGCGGATGCGGACGCCGTCGCGGGCGACAGCTCGACCGCGCTGGCCTGGTCCGCGATCCGCGGCAATGCGGAGATCGCGCGGCAGCTACTGGAGCACGGTGCCGATCCGGACCGCACCAACGCGCTCGGTCTCGGCCCCCTTCACCTCGCGATCGAGAACGGAGCGCCGGACGTGGCAAGGCTGCTGCTGGACCACGGCGCCGATGCCAACATTGCCCGGGAGAACGGGGAAACCCCCCTGATGACCGCCGCCCGCCTCGGCCAGGTGGGGATCATGCGGCGATTGGTCGCGAGCGGCGCCGATCCCGATGCCCGCGAGAGAAGATTCGGACAGACCGCGCTGATGTGGTCGGCAGGGAATCCGGGAGCGGTTCGCCTGTTACTTGAGAGCGGTGCGGACATCCACGCGGTGACGAAGACGTGGGACGTGAAATACACGGTCTACATCCCGACGAGTTTCACGCTCGGCAAGACCGGGATCCCGTGGAATTCGGACGGGCACTACATGAGCAAGCGAGGAGGCCAGAGTGCCCTCTTCTTCGCATTGAGAAAGCGCGACCTAGCATCGGCCCGGATGCTGCTAGACGGCGGGCTCGATGTCAACCAGGCGGCGGCCGACGGGACCACCCCGCTGCTTGCCGCGCTGTACAACTGGGTGCCTCTCGCCGAGGACTTCAAGCCGGGCCAGGGCGCGCCGGCCCGTGCGGGGAGTTCGCAGAACTTCGCGCCGGACATTGACGCAGCGCACATCCTTCTCGATCGGGGAGCGTCAGCGACCGCCGCCGACACGGCTGGCTACACCCCGCTACACGCCGCGGCCCTGGCCGTCGCCTGGGTCGCGCGCCCCCGGCACGGCAGGTCGGACGGGGTGTATCGCACACTGCCCGCGCTGGTGACTCTGGGCCCGCCACCCCAGCCCCTGCCTTTTGGCCCCGAGGACGCACTCGAATTGGTGAGGCGGCTGCTGGAGGGCGGGGCCGTCCCGGACCAGCAGACCAAGTACCCGACGCCGGGTCCCGACGGCGACGTGAGAATCAATCCCGCACCGCCCGGATCCTCGGCGCTGCATATCGCCGCGAGTTCCGGGAGCCTCGAACTGGTCCAGGTGCTGGTCGATGCCGGAGCAGACCCGAACCTGGTGCGGCAGGACGGCCACACCCCGTTCTCTGTCGCTGTGGTCGCGCGAGACCTGCCGGTACTGGAAGAGCTGATTGTGCACGGGGCCGACCTGACAGCGACGTACGATCCGGACGACAGGTATCCGGACCCCGTCAGGGCGATCAGCCTGTCGCGGCAGGGCCAGACGGCCGTCCACATTGCCGCCGGCAACCGCTCGCCCGGAGTCATCGAGTTCCTGCATGCAAAGGGCGCGCCGATCGACTGGGAGAACGATCAGGGCGAGACGCCGCTCGACCTGGCGGATCACCAGGAGCGATTCCAAGAAGCGCTCAGCCGCCAGAACACGGACGGCGATCCGGAGCGCTTGGCCAAGGTCGTCCGCCCAACGGACACCACCGATGCTATCCGGCGGCTCCTCGAGACAGGGAGCGAGACCGCCGCCAGCGACAGACCCTGACGGAAGCGAAGAGACCCGGCGCCCAAATGCGGCACCTCCCGCGCTGGAAGGAGTTACGACCGGTTCAGGCTATTGCATTCTTCGTATCTTTCGTGCACGACATCCGGCCCGCCCGGTGCGGCCATGAGCATCGCCGCCCAAGGGGCGTTGGGCGTAGCGTAGATGAAGTGCACAGCATCGCGCTGGCCGCCGCCGTGCGGAATCACCGGAATGTCGTGCGCGGCGGCCATGTGCGCGATCTTGACCAGCTCGCTCATGCCGCCGCGCCAGTGGATGTCGGGCTGCTTTCGAACGGGCCTATACCCGCATCTCCAGCTACCTGCAGTCCATGGACGCGCTCGGCTTCAATCCTCTCGCTGCCATCCAGATCGCGCTCGCCGGCAACGCTGTCGCCACGCTCGAACAACACTTTGGCCCGACACCAACTCACGCCTCGACACTAACGGAGGCGTGAATAGTGACCAATCAGGCATGTTTTTTTCACGGGCACTAGATGAATACGCGGTTCACGGTTGACAAGGTGCGGCGGCGTGCTTATGATTTTCGCGCGAACGGAGCGGGGGTCGCTTGAGCGGTGCCGAGCTCGATGCGGGTTTCCCAGCGTGGAATCGGTGCTTGACGCCGCCGCCGAGCTCGCAGACAGGAGGACTCCATGACTCGACAACTTGGTGCGCTGCTGTGCTTGGCGGCGTGTTTGCTCGTCCCGAGCGGAATCCTTGCCCAGACTTCGGAAGGATCCATCTCCGGACTGGTCACGGACTCGACAGGAGCAGTGATTCCGGGCGTTGCCCTGGAAGTGACCGACATCGAACGCAACGTATCGTTCGAGACATCCACGAATGAGGCCGGGTTCTACCTGGTGGCTCCGCTGCCACCCGGCGACTACCGCATCACCGCGCAGAGCGACGGATTCCGGCGCTACATCCTGGAACCGTTCCCGATCGCGACACAACAAAAGGCCGGCCTGGACATCGAGATGGAACTCGGCCAGGTCACGGAATCGATCACGGTCGAAGGTACGGCGCAGCTGATCGAGGCCACGAACTCGACCCTAAGCGGGGTCGTCGAGAACCGCCAGATCATGGACCTGCCACTGAACGGGCGCAACGTGTACTCGCTGGCCGTGCTGACGCCCGGAGTGTTCACGCGCGACCCGGCTCGCGGGAAGTTCCGCGAGGGCTTTCACTCGATCGGCATCTTCCAAGTGAACGGGGGCCGGGACTCCAGCAACATGATCATGATGGACGGCGTTCCGGTCACGATGAACTCGAACACTAACAACATGAACGCGAACAGCGCCCTGCCGACCATCGAGGGGATCGAGGAGTTTCGCATCCAGACCAATTCCTATTCGGCGGAATACGGCCGCAGCGGCGGCGGCGTGCTCACCATGACCACCAAGTCGGGGACCAACGAGCTGCACGGCACAGCCTTCAACTTCCTTCGCAACAACAAAATGGACGCGAACAACTTCTTCGCCAACCGGGCGGGCAACGAGCTGGGCACATTCCAGCGCAACGAGTTTGGCTTCAGCATAGGCGGCCCGATCATCAAGAACCGGACATTCTTCTTCGAAGCCTACGAGGGCCGCCGCCAGCGGACCCAAGCCGTCCGGCTGCTGACCCTCCCCACGGCTCTGCAGAAGGCCGGCGACTTCTCGGAGACCCTGAACACGAGCGGCGAAGTGCGGACAATCTATGATCCGTTCTCGACTTCCCCGGACCCGGCGAGATCAGGCGAGTTCCTGCGAACGGCGTTCCCGGACAACAGGATTCCCAACGCGATGATGGATCCGGTCGCGCTCGCCACGGCGAGCTATTACGGGGCGGAGCCGAACGTGCCCGGGCAACCGTTCACAGGCCGCAACAACTTCCAGTTCGCGGGCGGACGGCCGAACAACTCGAACCGGAACGTGTTCAAGGTGGACCACCTTGTCGGGCAGAACCAGCGGATCTTCGTGCGCCACACCGTGCTGGACGTGGTGAGTTCGGCACCCGAGTTATGGGAAGGCCCCGGCTGCCCTGACGGCGGCTGCTTTACCAACAACGAGGCCCTCAACAATGCGGCGCTGTCTTACAACAACACGCTGACGCCCACATCCCTGCTCAGCCTGCGGTACGGCTTCGCGCGCTCGATCTTGGATCGCGGCTCGTGGTTCCAGGACTTCTCGCCGTCGGAGCTCGGACTCCCGAAGCACCTCGAAAACGGAGCGGACCTGCTGGTGTTCCCGGAATTCAACATTGCGGAGATGACTGCTCCGGGTCTCAGGCACCACTGGAATTTCCGGTCCGCCAATATGTCCCACACGCTCAATGCCACCTACTCGAAGGTGATCGGCAGCCACAGCCTCAAGGCCGGCGGCGAATGGCGGGTCAACCTGATCAATCACATGCAGGCGTCCTGGCAGATGTTCTACCAGTTCACCGCAGGCATGACACAGGGGCCCGACCCTAGGGTGGTCTCAAGGGATGCAGGCTTCGGCTACGCCTCCTTCCTGCTCGGAACGGGCGCCAGCGGCAGGATCAACAATCGGATCCGGCCGGCCTTCTCCAGCAAGTCCTTCGGCGGCTACGTCCAGGACGACTGGAAGGTCTCGCGCAAGCTCACCCTCAACATCGGCGTGCGCTGGGATGCGGAGACGGGCCTGACAGAGCGCTATGACCGATTCTCGATCTTCGACCCCGACGTCCGCAGCCCCCTTGCCGACGCCTCGGGACTCGACCTGCGCGGCGGCTGGCGCTTTCCGGGAGTAGACCTGGAGACCGGGCGGAATCTCAGGAATCCCGAGTGGAACAATTTCGCGCCGCGCTTGGGCCTCGCGTACCAAGCTTTCTCCGGCACTGTGGTCCGAATCGGCTACGGCATGTTCTTCGCGATGGCTCCGTGGGGCGCCAACTACTACCCCACGTCCCCGTTCGCAACGACCACCCCCTGGCTGGCCTCGCTCGATGGCGTGACTCCCAACAACCTGCTCAGGGACCCGATGCCCGATGGCGTCATCCTGCCCCCGGGCGCAAGCGGCGGCATGCTGGCGGGTAACGGCTTGAATGCGAACGGCCCAATCCCGTCGCTCATGCGGACACCGTACAACCAGCAGTGGAACTTCACGATCGCGCAGCAATTCAGCCCGCGAACCGCGTTGGAAGTGGCCTACGCCGGCAACAAGGGAACCCATATTCCGTTCCGCCATGGATGGCAGAGGGATCAGCTCGACCCGGTCCACATCAACCCTGATTCCGGAATCCTGGACCTGGTCGACAATCCGTTGCACGGACTGGTGCCGGCTGGAGTGATGTCGCGCCCGAGAGTTCAGCGCGGCCAGCTGATGACACCATACCCGCAATACCCGGGGGCAGTCGCCTCCGCGCCGGGATGGGGCAACACCAGCTATCACTCCATGCAGGCCAAGTTCACCCAGCGGTTCGAGGGAGGGGGGAACGCAGTCGTCGCCTACACCTTCTCGAAGCTGATCTCCGATGGCAGTGACAACGCCTGGACCTCGGCCCTGTGGCGCAACTACTACTGCCGGCGCTGCGACAGGTCGATCTCCCCGTACGACCAGCGCCACCGTCTCATCACGAGCTCGACCTACGAGCTTCCGTTCGGCAAAGGAAAGCGGATCGGCAGGAACTGGTCGGGCGCCAAGAACATGATCCTGGGCCAATGGCAGGTCAACGGGATCCTGACCCTGAACAGCGGGCTGCCGCTCCGCTTCAGCGTGCCGGGCAACACCAGCTTCTCCTTTGGCGGCCGACAGTTCCCCGATACGACGGGGCGCGATGCCAGAATCGAACATAACAACTTCGATCCGACGGAACAGACCTGGTTCGACACGGACCAGTTCTCGATTCCCCAGCGCTTCACGTTCGGCAACCTGGGCCGGGTGCACCCCAACCTCCGGGCTGACTTCGTCGAGTCGCTCGACTTTTCGATCTTTAAGGACTTCAGGTTCCGGGAGCGGGTGACCGCACAGTTCCGGGCCGAGTGGTTCAATGCCTTCAACCACCCGATCTTCAACAATCCGGGCACGCAGGTCGGGAGAGGCGGCTTCGGCAGGATTGCGGGACAGGCGAACCTGCCGCGGCAGACGCAGCTGGCACTGAAGATCATCTTCTGATGCCGGCGGGACCCGGAGCCGGGCATTCCCACCTAGTGCCCGGCTCCGGCAACACCCAGCCGAAACTTCACGAGCCGGGCTTTCCGGAGCAGTCGCGATGCAACGCGAGGCCGCGACCTTGCCGCCGGGGCGGTCGCGGACGATGCGCTCCTGCCGCCCGCGCTGCGGGGCCCGCGAGTGCCCCGATGTCGCCGGAGACTGCCGACCGGGTTGCGGGCGGGGCCTGCCCATGCCCCACATCCCGCACGCAACAACTCTGCGGTCGTTGTGGCGTGTCTGACCCATGCTCAACCAGCATCCTGATCACCGAGCAGTTCCAGCCACAGTTAGGAGCCGATCGGGCAACGGCGGGGTGCGCACGGCAACGTAGAGCAGACCGGGCACTAGGGCGGCTAACGCGTAGCGCCGATTGAAACGGCACGCGTTAGTCCGAGATCGGAATAACGAAGAGGATTTTTTGGCCTAACATCCATTCGAGGAAGCTTGGCTGGAGCGCCTTTCCATCGATCAGGTATTGATCGAGCCGCCGTCCACGGCGATCGTCTGTCCTGTCACGAAGTCGCTGCCCGACGACGCGAGAAAGATCAGTGCTCCGATCAGGTCGCTCGGATGCCCGTGGCGTCGGATCGCGCGGCTGGCGAGCACCGATTCGCTGGCGCCCTCAAGATGGGCATCGTTTTTCAAGATGCTGTCGCTCAGTATCAAGCCGGGCGCCAGCGTGTTCACGCAGATGCCGTGCTCGCCCAGCTCGCGCGAGAGCGCCCGTGTCAGTGCGACGACCGCTCCCTTGGAGGTAATGTAGTGCGCCATCCCCGTGGGCTGGCCCTTGTATGCCGTGCCGGACGAGATGTTGATGATCTTGCCCCCTCCGCGGGCGACCATTTGAGGGGCCAAGTGCTTGGCGGCCAGAAAGCTGCCACGCACGTTGACCGCCATCACCCGATCCCACAGGTCAGCCTCGATGTCAAGGCATCGGACCGGGGGCAGTGTCGAATACAGGGCTGCGTTGTTGACCAGAATATCGGCTCCGCCATGTCGGTCTAGGATCCGCTGTGCGAGGCCTTTGACTTGGGTCTCGTCGCTGACGTCGGTGGGCATCTCCTCGGCTTGCCCTCCCGCAGTGCGGATTTCAGACACGACGGCTTCGCCGCTGGCGATGTCGGCGATGACACACGTCGAGCCTTCGGATGCCATGGCTCGCGCGAAGGTTGCGCCCAAGCCCCGAGCCCCGCCCGTAATCACGGAGACCTTGCCTGCTAGCCTCTTCATCCTGAATGACCGCGACGGCTCCGACCATCATCGAGCGCCAACCTTCGATTCTAGCGAGGCAAGCCTCAGGCCAACAAGGGAAGACATGGAATCATCGGAATCCGACGTTGATCGTCAACGCCATGATCACGAGATTTGTGGGTTGCGGGTCCAGGTGGGAGGGTAAGGGTACGAGCCGAGGCACATTGAGGAACGGAGCCTCGTCCCTCGATAGGTGGACGATTTTGCAGGACGGTCCCTCGACTCTAGGGGTCGCGTTCCGGCGAAGCGCCATGGGCCGTCAGAGCCCGGAGTCGCTCCTCCAGTGCCCGCGCTCTCTCCTCCGCTGCGGTGACTCGCTGCTGTAATGTCTGCTTCTCGCGCACTGCTGCTTGCTTTTCACGCACTGCCGCTTGCATATCGCGCTCCGCGGTCCGCCGCCGTCGCTCGGCTCCTTCCAGCCTGCCGTCGAACTCCTCCCCGGTGCGCGGGTCAATGAACACCAGGACCGTCACCCCGGCCTGCCTCCGGCTGCGCAGGTCCAGCCCCAGCACCCGGCTCCGCAACGCACCGCCCCGGCCCGCCCCCTCGACCGGCTGCACCTGCTCGTACTGCCCCGCGCTGGCCACGTAGCCCTCCAGGGAAGTCTGCATCAAGGTCCCGGCCGGGTCCAGCCGCCAGTATTCGCGAACCCCGATCTGGGCGTATTCCCGCGCCTTGTGCTCGGCATCGTTCTCCGCCGTCGACGGCGACGCCACCTCCAGCACGAAGTCCGGCGCCTTGCCTTCTTC
>JAJDZN010000140.1 GCA_022824585.1 Bryobacterales bacterium
GCCGTGGGCACCCCGGCCATCCCTTGGCTCGGCAACCGCGAGATCGTATTCCAAGGCGCTTCGCGCTCCTAATTCCGATGTCTCGCCATGCACCGTGCCCCCAAACTAGGTGTCCATATCGATAATGAAAATCGGTGTTCACTGCTGCGCCGCGCTGCCGGGCCCCGTGATCATGGAAATGACGGGCAAGGACGCCAAGGTGCACCCGCACCTGCCAGTCCACTACGACTTCCGCAACGGCAAGATGTGGCCCAACAGCCGACCGGGCCTTGGCGTGGAGTTCGATGCGAGCCAAGCCGAGCTCGAACTCGAAATTACCGAGCAGTCGCGGCCGATCCCCTTGTTGGAGCGGCCAGATGGGTCGATCACGAATTGGTAGGGCCGGCCGCGGCAGTGCATGCCAGCGCCCTGCAGCGCAGCAGTCCGGGCGCGGATTCGGCGCTGCGCGGCGCGTGCTCTGGGACCGATCAGCGACTGCGATCGCGGGCGCTAGATCGGCGTGTCGCCACGGTCAATCAGGTGAAGGATGTTGCCTTCCGGGTCCAAGAAGAACGCCAGCCGGTTGGGGCCGGCCTCGACGAACTGGACGATCTCGATGCCCTTGCCTTCCAAGTCCTTGACGCCCTCGTCAAAATCGTCGGCCTTGATCGCCAAGTGGCGGATTCCGGGCGTCCGCATCCCGGTCTCGACCTCCACCCCGTCGGACGGGATCATCTCCAGCATGGTGCCGTCGTTCGCCCGCACGAAGACGTTGCCGCCGTAGCGATGGACGATCGGCATCTCCAAGTTCTGCTCATACCAGCCCGCCAAGGCTTCGGGATCCTTGGTGGCAATGGCCGTGTGCTCGATTCCGTTGTACATCAGTATTCCTCTTCCTTTGTCCGCCCCTTGCGGCGGCAGACTCCGCGCTTGGACGCGCGGATGAACTCAACCATGTGGCGGGCATGCCGCCCCTCGACCTCAGCTTCCACCTTGCCCAGCGCCTCTTCCAGCGGCAGCGCTGACCGGAACAGAATCCGGTACGCCGCGCGGATCCGGTCGATATGCTCGGCCGCTAGGCCCGCTCGCCGCAGGCCCACTAGGTTCAACCCGTGCACGGCCATAGTCGGCCCGACATGCGTCAGGTACGGCGTCACGTCCTGATTCACCCTGGTCATGCCCCCGACCATCGCCAGTTCGCCGATCCGCACGTGCTGCTGGACACCAATCCCCCCAGACACGAAGGCCCGGTCTTCGATTTCAACATATCCCGAGATCAGCGTCGTGCTGGCAATCACGGTCTCGTTGCCGATCCGGCAGTTGTGGGCTATGTGCCCCGAGGTCATGATGAAATTGCCGTCGCCGACGACAGTCTCGGATTCCGGCTCCGTGCCGCGAGAAATGGTGAAGTGCTCTCGGATCGTGTTGCGGTGTCCGATCCTCAGGTAGGAACGCTCTCCGGTGAAGGCCTTGTCCAGCGGGTCCGAGCCCAGCACCACCCCAGCCGACAAGGCGTTGTCGTCGCCCAGGGCCGTCCAGCGCTTCACCACCGCATGCGAATCGATTCGACAGCGGGCGCCGATCTGCACGTCGTCCTCGACAACGCAGTACTCGCCGATTACGCTCTCGGCACCAATTTCCGCGCTGGGAGCGATCCGCGCCGTGGGTGCGATCTTGGCCGAGGGATGGACCGCCGCCATGGATTTTCTGAGGGTGGCACAACAGGCCCGGATATTCGGATGCGAGCCTGTCAGCAAGACGATCTTCACATAGCCAACGCGGGTATGTCTACCCAGCCTGTCCGCGACCGGAGCTCGATCGCCCACGCTTGCTCCGGGGAGAATTGGGGCGCCATGCCACACTAGTTTGCAGATGGCGTTTGACGATCGCGGCAACCGCGCGCGGGTAGAAAGCCTGCAGCGGAGAGGGGTCGATGTGTGGGGGCCTGAACGCGTGTACGTCAGCCCCGACGTGAACCTAGACTCGATCGAGCCCGCTGCCGTCATTCGACAGGCCACACTGTCCGGCAAGGATCTCAGCATTGCCGCCGGGGCCCTGATCGGCACCTCCGGCCATGCCGAAGTGAGCGATTGCCAGATCGGTCCCAATGCAGAATTGGGCGCCGGGCTGTATCAGGGAGCGACCCTGCTCAACGGTGTCAAGGTTCGCGGCTTCGCCGAGATACGCCCCGGGACCCTGCTGGAGGAGGAAGTTGACGTCGCCCACTCGGTCGCGTTGAAAAACACCACGTTCACGGCCTGCTGCGTGGCGGGATCGCTGATCAACTTCTGCGACCTCTTCCTTACCGGAGGGACGTCACGCAAGGACCACACCGAGATCGGCTCGGGGGCGATTCACTACAACTTCGACCCGCGCGGCGACAAGTGGGGCAGCTTGCTCGGCAGTATCCGCGCCGTGTTGTTGCGCTCCGACCCAGTCTTCATTGGCGGGACATGCGGTCTGGTCGGTCCGCTGGAAGTGGGCCTGGGAGCGGTCACAGCGGCGAACTGCACGATCCGCAGGGACGTGCCTGCGAACACATTGGTGTCGACCGCTGACCGGGCCGTTAGCATCCCGAACTTCGATCGAACCTCATATGGCAGCCTCAGGAGGCAGTTCAGGGTGACCGCCAAACTCGTGGCCACGCTCCGAGCGTTGGAGGCTTGGTACGAACTGGTGCGGCTGCCCTACGCGCCACCCCGTGAAGGGCATCTCTACAGATTCGCCTTGAGGAGGGTCGGTGTCCAAGCGCAAGAGCGCATCGACCGGCTAGCCAAGATCGTTGCCAAGCTCGAGGCCGGGGCACGGGCCTCGTCGTCTTGGATCCAAGCCGAGCATCGACAGATCGTCCAAGCCTGGCCCGGCCTGAGGAACACGCTGCAGCAACCGGTCAAGCCGCAGCTGCCGCCGACGCGGTTCACACAAGCCTACGCGGAGGCTAGAGGGTCGGGCCAAGGTCATTTGGCGGCTCTCAAGACAGCCGACGCTTGCGCTGCGGAAGCGGAGGACTGGCTCGAGGGAATCGTGGACAGCACGATGCAAACTGTGGACGCCATCCTGACCTAGCGGACTGATTAGTGGTCGGACTAAGGCCGACCTTCCAGTCGCATTCGATTTCCCTGGCATGCCAGAGTTTTCCGGATTGGCCCGCTGTGCCGCTGGCGGAAGCGCTCGTCCTGGTCCGACCTCTTCCGAGCTTCGGATTCTGAGGTGCTTGATCCGATTGGGGTGGTGATCCCGGTGAATTCCACCGGGAAACGCGCCATCCGAATAGAATGAAGGTTCGGCTGGAATCTCCTTGGATCTCCGGTCCGCCCTAAGATCGTGCGTTCCGGAGGATGGCCCTGCCGTGGTCCGGACTCCCGCCTAATTCGGTTTGATGCAATTACTTCCGCCGCTTGGCACGCAGGGACGCAACCTGGCAGTCCTGGCCGCCCTGCTGACTGCTCTAGCGTGCGTTCCAAGCCTTGGGGCGCAATGTCTTGACGTGCGCGTGCTAGACCCGGCCGCATCTCCGCTTGCGCACGCGACAGTGTCTGCGGGAAGCGTCGATGTTCCGGCCGACAATAACGGAGTTGCATCGCTATGCGGACTTGGTAGCGGACCGCATTCCGTGGTGGTTACGGCCTCTGGTTTCAACAGCCGAGAGCTGACCGTGGCTGGGCCTTCGGGCGAGGTCACTGTGCCCTTGGAGATCGAGACGCTCGCCCAAGAACTGGTCGTGGTCGGAAGCCGAGCCGAGGCCAGGGCGGTCACAGAATCTGTCGTGCCGGTCGACCTCGTTCCGGCCTCCGCGTTCGCGGAGCAGGGCGACCCAGGCGTCCTCAACCAACTGCGCAACGTCGTGCCGTCGTTCAATGTCAACGTGCAGCCGATCAGCGGAGGGGCCATGATCGTCCGTCCCGCGAACCTGCGCAACTTGGCCCCGGACCACATCTTGGTGCTTGTCAACGGCAAGCGCCGTCACCGCGCCGCGCTCATTGCTTGGCACGGAAACGGCGTCTCGGACGGATCGCAGGGTCCCGACGTGTCCCCAATCCCGTCCATCGCGTTGCGGCAGGTGGAGGTCCTCCGCGATGGCGCCTCGGCCCAGTACGGATCGGATGCCATAGCTGGAGTATTGAACTTCACGCTGAAAGACAGCCCGAGCGGGGGCTCGGTCGAAGTCCGCACCGGCCGGTTCTATCATGGGGACGGCAGACGACTGATCGTCGCGGGGAACGTCGGCCTGCCTCTAGGCAAGGATGGGTTTGCCAACCTCAGCGTGGAATATGGCAGCTCAGAGCCAACCAGTCGCAGCGTCCAGCGCGATGACGCCAAGGCGCTGATTGCGGCCGGCAACCGCCATGTCCGCACGCCGGTAGTGCAGATCTGGGGATCTCCGGAACTGCGCGATACCCCTAAGTTCTTCGCCAACTTCGGCAAGCTGGTCAACGACTCGACTCAGGTCTACGGACACGCCAACTATGCGAGCCGGAAGGCGACCGGCGGCTTCTTCTTCCGCAATCCCAACACGCGGGCTGGCGTTTACAGCATCGACCGCGGACAGTCTCTGCTAGTCGGTGATGCACTCGATGCGAGCGATGGCGTCCTAGACGGCTCGGCGAATTGTCCCGCCGTGCCGATTACCAACCACCAGCCTGACCAAGACGCGCTGTCTCGGGTGTTCGCAGATCCGAACTGCTTCACGTTCCAAGAGTTGTACCCCGGAGGCTTCACGCCTCAGTTCGGCGGATACTACACCGACAGCTCGCTTGTCGGCGGAGTGCGTGGCCAGTTCGCAAGCGGGGTGACTTGGGATGCCAGCGTCGGATTGGGATCGAGCGAGGTGGATTTCTTCATTTTCGACACCGTCAACGCGTCCCTCGGGCCGGAGTCGCCGACATCTTTCAGGCCCGGCATCTACCGCCAGGAGGAGGTCAACCTTAACCTAGACTTCGCTTACGCCGTGAACGAGATGGTGCATCTTGCGACGGGCGGAGAGTTCCGAAACGAGAGGTTCTCCATCACGCAGGGTGACCAGCCGTCTTGGGAACTCGGGCCGTACCTACAGCAGGGCTTCAGCGCGGGGTCGAATGGGTTTGCCGGCTTCAGCCCGCTGGCGGCTGGGAGTTGGAACCGCCCGAACGGCGCCGTGTACGGCGACATCGAAATCTCGGATCCGCTCAACAAGTACACGCTAGATGGGGCGATTCGAGCCGAACGGTTCGCCGGATTCGGAGGAACGGTCAACGGCAAGATCGCGGGCCGACTAGAGCTCAACAAGATGATCGCGCTGCGCTCCAGTTGGAGCACCGGATTCCGCGCACCTACGCCGGGCCAGCAGAACGCGTACAACCTGTCGTCACAGTGGGACCCCGACCTGATGGACTTGGTCAATGTCGGGACCATTCCGTCCAGTACTGCGGTTGCGGCATTGCGGGGTGGCAAGGCTCTCGCACCGGAGACCTCGATCAATTTCACTGTCGGAGCTGTGGCGCAGAACGGGCCGGTATCTTTGACGGCCGACTACTTCCGCGTCGCGATCAAAGACCGCCTGGCCCTCACCAGCGACTTCGTGCTGACGGATACCGAGGTCCGGGACCTGTTGGCCGACGGGGTGACTAGCGCACAGAACTTGAACGAATTTCGCTTTTTTACGAATGACTTCGACACGTTGACCCGCGGAGTTGATATCGCGGCCATGATCGCACCGGCACCGAAGACGGAAGTCTCTTTCCTGTTCAACCATACCGACACCCAGGTGGTCGAGTTCAATCCAGAGGTTGTCTCGGCGCTTCGCATCAAGCAACTCCACGAGAGCCTGCCGAAGACCCGCTGGAACGCCTCCGTGAACCAAGAACTGGGGCGTGTCAGCGTGCTGGGGCGCATCAGCTACTACGGAGGCTGGTTCGATGACGACGACAACCAGAATTACACCGGCAAGCACCTCGTTGACTTGGAGTTGTCCTACTTGCTGGCGCCCAGGGTGAAACTGGCCGTCGGTGCTCAGAACGTATTCAACACCTACACCGACCGGAGCCGACTGGGTTCGGCAGGCCCTGGGAACCTGTACAGCCAGTTCTCCCCGTTCGGATTCGATGGCGGCTACTACTACCTGCGCCTCAACTACAGTTTCCGTGACACCTTCTGATTCCAGCGCGGAATTGCCAACAATGCAGCCGCACTGGATACCGAGCCCGCGGCCGGCTGCCCGCTCTGGTTCCAACGGGTAGACCGATCGAGCCAGCCCTCGCCGGAGCCCTGCGTCTCACTTGTCTCGGCTGAAGCGCGCATGCAATTCGCGGGCCGAGCGCCATCTGACGCCACAGGTCCTAGTCCAGGGCTTGCCGTGGTAGGCTTCCACTTATGCAGCGCATCACCCAACCGTTTTCGCCTGAACACCACCTGCGATCCGCGTCCAGCAATTTCGCCCCGGTCCCAGGCCGTTTACGACCCGCAGCACGCCTCGCGCTGGCCGTCGGTGCCGCTCTCCTTGTCGCCCTGCTGCTCGGCTGCTCGGCCGGGGCCCCTGAGGATCCCGCAGCGGCACAGGAGCCCGAACGCGGGCCGCGCACCCAGCCCGACACCGCGATGGGCCTTTACGAGCCTGAACAGCATGACCTCTACGACGGGCGTTTCGTGATCTCCGGCGCACGCATCTACCAAGTCGGAACGCTGAATGACCCCAGCCCCTGGGACCACATGGGCAACGACGGCACGACGCTCCGCCCTGTCGGCGGAACGGCCGAGATCGACGTCGACGAGATCGCCAACACGGGCACGTTCCGCGCCGAGCTCGAGCTGCCGGAAGGTACGTACGTGATCGACCTCGAGGAGATCAAGGAGTTCTCGCCTTGCCAGGACGGAGGGATCGCCGCCTTCCTGTTCGAGCATGGCGATTCAGGCTGCGGGGATGCGAACTGGCCCAAGAGTCTGCTCTACGTCGCTGGCTGGGGCATGGGCTCGGCCACGCTCAATGGCGAGCCGCTCTACAGCGACTACGAGATTCACTTCATGGTCACGCAGGGCATGCGCGACCGCGACCTCGTGGCACACTACCCGCTGGACAGCAAGACATCCGAGGCGGGCGCCGTGAATCCGGCGCTCCAGCAGCTGGATTTCTACATCCGCAGCCCCGAAACGAACGACGCCAATCATCCGAATCGAGAGGTCTTTGACCACTTCTTCGCGATGGAAGTGACTTGGAAATGAGGAATCGAACTGCCTTGACTTTCGCGAATCGACGCCATCGCCTACCGACGGCCTCCAGCTTGGGATCGCCGGGCGTTACACCAACAGCGATGATCGTCCGGCACGGACTCGGCGAGTCACTTCGAGCTCTCGCTCTCATTCCGTTGATCTTGCTGGTCTCGGCTTGCGGGCCTGCTGGCGAGGTCACCGACAGGCCCAACATCGTCCTGATCATGACGGACGATCAGGGCTGGGCTCAGCTCGGTTCGCACGGTGACCCGGTCCTGCAGACGCCCCGGCTCGACGCCCTGGCGACCGAGAGCGTCGAAATGACGCGCTTCTACGTATCGCCGGTCTGCGCTCCGACTCGGGCCGCGCTGATGACCGGCCGCTACAACTACCGGACGGGTGTGGTCGACACCTACTTGGGCCGCGCCATGATGGCGCCGGACGAGGTGACCGTCGCGGAGATGCTCGGAGATTCCGGCTACCGCACCGGGATCTTCGGCAAGTGGCACCTCGGGGACAACTACCCGCAGCGCACCATCGACCAAGGCTTCCAAGCATCGGTGGTCCACAAGGGCGGCGGCATCGGTCAGCCCTCCGATCCTCCCGGATCGGACTACTTCGATCCCATCCTGTTCCGCAACGGCGAGCAAGAGTCGTTCGAAGGCTACTGCACCGACGTGTATTTCGACGAGGCAATCCGCTGGATCGGGGACGGGAGCGGCGAGCCGTTCTTCGTCTACATCCCCACCAATGCGCCGCACTCCCCTTACTTGGTCCCGGACTCGTACCGCGAACCCTACGCTGCCCAGGGCCTGTCGGACAAGGACTCCCGCATCTACGGCATGATCACCAACATTGACGACAATGTCGGACGACTGCTGGACCATCTCGAGGCACAGCGCCTGGCAGGCAACACGATCTTCATCTTCATGACCGATAACGGTCCGACGACGCGCCTGTACCATGCCGGGCTCCGGGCGCAGAAAGCGACAGTCTACGAGGGCGGCATCCGCGTGCCGTTCCTAGTCCGTTGGCCTGACCGATTTGAGCCCCGGAAGGTCGAATCACTGGGAGCGCACATCGATGTCGCCCCCACTTTGCTCGCAGCGGCTGGGGTGGCCGCTCCGTCCGGCGTGGAGCTCGACGGGATCAATCTTCTTCCGCTGTGGGACGGCGCAGTGTCGCAACTGCCAGAGCGGACGTATTTCGTCCAAGCTCACCGCGGCAACGCGCCCCAGCGCTACCGCGCATTCGCTGCGGTCGAGCAGCAGTACAAGTTGGTGCAGCCGCTGAGTTTCCGCGAGGCGCCGCCGGAAGACGCTGCGCTCGAACTCTATGACCTGCTGGCCGATCCGGGGGAAGAAACCGACCTTGCCGCAGACATGCCCGATGTGGTCGAGCGCCTCAAGGCCGGGTATGACAACTGGTTTGACGACGTATCGTCCGGCCGAGGCTTCGAAGCGGTGCGGTTCACGATCGGCAGCGACCGGCAAGAGCGCGTGACACTGACCCGCCAAGACTGGCGCATGGAGACCCCGGACGGCTGGGGGCGGGGTGAGAAGGTCTTGGGCAAGTGGGAAGTCGAAGTTGCCTCAGAAGGGCCCTACGACGTGGAGGTCACGTTCGCCAATCCAGCCTCAGCCGCGGCGACGGCTACGATCTCGTTTCAAGGAGCGGAAGAGTCGGCGGCAGTTTCGGCCGGCGCGGAGAGCGTACGCTTCGAAGGGGTCACGCTGTCCACCGGCGAAGGCTCGTTCGAGGCCAGATTGATGGAGGGGTCCGAATCTCACGGGGTCTGGCACCTCGAAATCGTCCGTCAATAGCACGCGCTGTCTCCGCTCGAATCTCCGCTTCGACGCACGCTAGGGTGCCGTCTTGGCCGGCAGCGGCTGCCGAGTTCTATACTCGACGCCATGAGGATTGTCGCGCTGACGCTCTTGGCGACGGCACTGGCCGCCGCAGGACAAGCGCCAAACGTCGTTCTGATCCTAGCTGATGATCTCGGTTGGAGCCAGATCGGCGCTAACGGCGGGAAAGCGTACCGCACACCCAACATCGATCGCCTCGCCAGCGAGGGCATGCGCTTCACCAGCGCGTACTCGGCAGCGGCGGTCTGCTCGCCGACAAGGGCGGCGCTGATGAGCGGACAGTACCCGGCCAGGCTGCACCTGACAGATCACATCAAGGGATCCAATCCGAAGGGAAAGCCTCTGCTGCAGCCCGAGTGGCACAAGCGCCTCGACCTCGAGGTCACGACGATCGCAGAGGTGTTTCGGCGCAACGGCTATCGAACCGCGCATTTCGGCAAGTGGCACCTGAGCCAAGACAAGCGACCGCCAGCCAGCCTGCCCTACAACCCTGACAAGCAGGGCTTTGACGATGTCTTGGTGACCTATAAGCCGATCATCGGCGAAAGCGACCCGGAGGTGGATCCGCACAACGTGCAATCCATCACCGACCATGCCTTGCGATTCCTGGAGAGCCACGGCTCGGAGCCGTTCTTCCTCTACCTGCCCCACAATTCGATCCACGAGCCGGTGATAGAGAGCCGTGCGCGCATTGCTCCGTATATCGGAGATCCTCTGCTGGAGCGCCTGAAGATCATGCCGACTATCGCGGCGATCACTGAGCGCCTAGACGATGGCGTCGGCCAGGTGTTGTCCAAGCTCGACCAGCTCGGCCTGCGTGACAACACGATGGTCATCTTCTACTCGGACAATGGCGGCAAGGAGACCTTCGCCCGCCAAGACCCGCTGCGCTCGGGCAAGGGATGGCTCTACGAGGGCGGCATTCGCGTGCCGTTGGTGATCCGCTGGCCGGGACACACCGATCCCGGCTCTACAACCGACCACCTGATGACGACGGTGGACTTCTTTCCAACGTTCCTTCAACTCCTCAATGACGCGGATGCTCCTGACGATCTCGATGGCGAGAGCTTCTTGGATGCGCTTGAGGGACAAGCGTCGCGGACGGAGCGGACGCTCTACTGGCACTACCCCCATTACCACGTCGGATCGGGCATGGTCCCGGCAGGCGCCATTCGGCGGGGGCGCTACAAGCTGATCGAGTGGTTCGAGGGGACCGTTGGGGCTTCCGGCCGCGAATACGAACTCTTCGATATCGTGCAAGACATCTCCGAGGCCCATAACTTGATGGGCTCTCGCCCGGAGATAGCAGGGCGGTTGAGATCAGACCTGGAGGCTTGGCGTGCTCGCGTGGGAGCGCAGATGCCCACTCCGAGTCCGAAGCGTCAACATGACACGGCCCACTAAGCAGGGTGGATCGCCAATCAAGTGCAGAGAATGGCAGTTGTATCTCTATGAAAGCGGTCATTCTCCCCACTTGTGTCCACTGAAATGTTTCTCATTGGATTTATATGCGAAAGTGCCGTCAGGCCGCCCTCGCATACGATTCTGGAGCGACGCACGGTCCAGCAGGCCATGAATTACTCAGCGTTAGCACTTAGATCACTACTTAAATGAGGCAGAATGACATTTATAACTGGCCAATAATGTTGTATTACCACATTTATATCTAGCTAAAAATGCTTTACTTGCAACCGGCGCGCTGTTGCAGCCCGCCAACACGCTCACCGGAGACCATCGGAGAATGCTACACCGCCTGCGAATCGACGATCTGCTGAGGTGGAAGAAGCAGCCCAGCCGCAAGCCCCTCCTGCTCGATGGGGCTCGGCAAGTTGGCAAGACCGTCTTGCTCGAACAGATCTTCGGTGCCAAGGAATTCAGGAAGGTATATACTCTCGACTTTCGCAAAGAGCCGGACCTAGCAGAGCTGTTCGATGACGGCCTAGATCCCCGGCGGGTCATTGCCAATGTCGAACTCCGGCTCAGCGCCGCCATTGACCTCGAGCACGACCTCATCTTCCTCGACGAGATCGGCGAGTGCCAGCCGGCGGTCGATTCTCTGAAATACTTCGCCGAAGCGCTCCCGAATGCCTTTGTCTGCGCGAGCCGCTCGAACATCGGACTGCTACATTCCTTTCCCGTCGGACGAGTCGACCAAGTCAAACTCTCGCCCCTCTGCTTCGAAGAATTCGTCATCGCAGCCGGCGAACGTCGCTTGCTCGAAGCACTGCGAGACCGGCAGAGGAGCCAGATTGCCCACCGTAAGCTGTGGTCGCTCCTGCTGGACTACTACTTTGTGGGGGGCATGCCCGAGGCTGTCAAGAGCTGGTTCGCCGGGCACGGGAGCGCGCATGCGAGGGCCGAGCAAGTCGAGCGCACACACCAACTCCTAGTCGCCGGCTTTGAGCGCGACTTCGGCAAGTATGCTGACCGACTACACGCTCAGCACATCGGAGCAGTGTTTGCCAACGTACCCCGCCGGCTGGGGACCAGCCGAGACGCTTCCGTTCGTCGATTCCGGTTCTCAGGCGTAGTCCAACGCAAGCGACGCTACCAAGAGCTGCGCGGCCCGATCGACTGGCTCGAAGCAGCTGGTCTCGTTCTCAAGTGCTACCCGATCGATGGCAAGCCACGCGCACCCCTGCTGGCGCAGACTCGGCAGAACATGTTCAAACTCTATTTGTTCGATGTCGGGCTGCTCGGGCACATGCTCGGCCTGACATACGCCGACCAACGCGCACAAGACGTCGACTACAAGGGCTTTATCGCCGAGAATTTCGTGCAGGCCGAGTTGAGCGCCCGCGGCCTCTACCCGACCTTCGGATGGGAGCACGGCCAATCCGAGCTGGAATTCATCCTCCGCGATCATGCGGGAGAGATCGTCCCGGTCGAGGTCAAGAGCGGATCTCGCACGCGCGCTCGCAGCCTGCGATCGTATCTCCAGCGCTACGAGCCACGCAGGGCGCTAAAGCTCTACGGAGGGCCGCGGCTCCAGCAGAGCGAACAGGTCGAGATGTGGCCTTTGTATCGCGCGCAGTTCCTTGCCGAGCTCTGAGCGCGCTATCGCTCGATTCCGAAAGCGTAGAAATAGCCGTCGAACGTGCCGATGTAGACCCGTCCGTTGGCGATGGAGATCCCGCCCCAATGGTTCCAACTGGCGATCTGGTCGCCGCTATTCCACAATTCCCTGCCCGTTCGCGCATCCAACGCATACAGCACCGCGTTCGTCGAACCGGCGATCCGCTCCTCGGCAGTGTTGGTGAGGCCCACGTCCGGCATCGCTTGGTGCGTGTCCTCGCCGTTGCCGTATGCGAAGACAATTCCGTTGGCTACCAGCGGAGGCTCTGCCCTGTTCATGTCTCGCGAAATCCATTCCGGCGCCAGCCAGAGGCTGCCATCCTCGCGCTCCGCCACCTTGAACGCGACGATCGCGCCCTCGGTGACCTCGCCATGCTCGATAGCGGCATGGAACTTGGAGTGCTTGGGCCCCCAGATGGGCGCCAGCACCCATACCGTGCCATCGGTGTCCTCCCAGCTGGCCATCGCGCCCCACACTCCGGCGGAGGCGAAGTTCACCTCCTCGTTGCAAACCAGCGGCGATCGGTATAGCGGAGTGCGGTGGTCGTCGCCGCCGATCGACTCGAGGTCCATGAGGTAGATCACGCACTCCTTGCCGGCATCCACCATCAGCTCCCTGCCCTTGTAGAAGAAGATCGCCGGAGTCACCTGCATGTCTAAGTCGCGCTTGAACAGCCACTCTGCGTTGGTCGGCCCGTAGTAGTCGTAGAGCTCCAGCTTGCCGGTTGCGGGGTCCAGCTGCATCCCGATGATGCCGTTGCCGAAGACGCCGTTTTCCGGGTCCCAGACACCATCGCCCGTGCCCGTGTACATCACCTTCTTGGAGCTGATGGCCGGTCCGGTGCGGCCCCACATGCCGCCGCCGGCAGGCCCCCAACTGCCCACCCGGTCGGAATTCAGGTCGTAGACGTAGCCCATGTTCGGATTGCCGCCACAACGCTGGGCCGAGTGGGTGTAGATGACGTTGTCCACCAAGTTCAGGGCATAGGGCTTGCCGTTCGGGGGCATGAACTTCGCCGGCGGGGCCAGGTCCTCGCCATCGGCCAGATCGAGCCGGCGCAGGCGGCCATCCCAAGAAGCGGCATAGACCACATATTCGCCCTCTTCGGCCCCGGGACCGATCACCGGCGTTGCGGTCATGCCGCCCGGGCACAACAGGTACGGCGGCCGCATTCCCGGGCTCGGCTCCCAGTCGCGATCGAACTGCTTGGACCAAATCAGGCGCCCGTTCGCAGCATCGATGGCGAAGAGGTTGTCAGACACGCCTGTGACCAAGACAACTTCCTTGGGGCCGTCCGCTGTCTGCACGTCCTCGGCGATCAAGGCAGGCAGCAGCGCGTGCATCTGGCGTGGCTCGTTGTCGAGCTTGATCTTCCACAGCAGCTTCGTCTGGGCGACGTTCTCAGTCGTGAATATGGTCTCGTCCTGCTGCCACGCGGTGCGCTGCGGATTGCCCCCGTCAGTCAGCCAGTCCGCGCCGAAGGCGGCGGCGGCCAGCAGCGTGAGGGGGATCAGTAGAAGGGCAGGTCTCGTCGCAGACATGGTCGTTGCACTATTCTAGTTTGCCTAACGGTATGATTGTTCGGACGGCTGTTTCGAGCCGCCACGACCCTACTTATCGCTCCATGCGCTCACGAATTGCACCACTCGCGATTTCTACCGCCGCCGCGCTGCTGGCCGCGCTGCCGGCATTCTCGGACGACTGGACAACGGTCGGAATGGACGCCCAGCGCTCGTCTTGGGTGCGCAGCGACCGCAAGGTCTCGGCACAGACCGTGGCCGGCCCGGAATTCCAGCCCCTGTGGCGCATTCAAACGGCGAACGAGACGCGCAGCGACGCGGCGCTGACGGCGCCGGTGTTGCTGGACTTTCTCATCAGCCATCGTGGGTTCCGCTCGCTTGCATTCGTGAGCGGAAGCTCCGGCGGGGTCTACACCATGGATACGGACCTGGCTCGGATGGAATGGGATCGGCACTTCGCTGCGGGTCCCAGCCAGAGTTCGGCCGAGTGTCCGGGCGGAATGACCGCAAACGTCAGCAGGAACACGTCGGTCAAGATGCCCTCGATGCTCGGATTCGTCGCCCGCGGCCGCCGCTCGCCGGCGATGAGCGGCGTCGGCCAGCCGGGCTCCGGCGCGGTCACCCTCGCAGAGATCCGACCAACGACGACCGCCAGACCGCAGCCGAGCCAAGCAGCCGCGCGGACGCGTCCCCCGGCGCGGTCGTCGCTGCGGGGCGTGAATCTGCTCCACGTCCTGTCCAACGACGGCAAGCTGCACGCTCTCTACGTTTCGAACGGTCGCGACCACCGGCCTCCCATGCCGTTCCTGCCGGCCAATTCGCACGCCCGCGGGCTGATCGTGATCGAGGACACGGCGTTTGTCACGACCGTTAACCGCTGCGGCGGCACGCCGGACGGGGTGTGGTCACTCGACCTTGAGAGCGGCACGGTACGCGCTTGGGAATCCGATGGCGGTTCGATCGCGGGGGCGGCCGGGGCGGCCTTCGCGCCAGACGGCACGCTCTACGCCGCAACCCGGGAGGGAGCGCTGGTCGCGCTCGAATCGCGGTCGCTAAACCCCGTGCAGAAGAGCCGCGCCACCGGATTCCGTTCTTCGCCGGTCGTTTTCGACTTCGACGGAGCTGACCACTTGGCCGCGCTCGGCAGCGACGGCATGCTGCAGGTCTACGCCGCCGACAACCTCACGGCGACAGTGGCCGCCGCCTCGGCTAGATCTGGAAGCGCGGACGAAGATACCGCGCTCGCGGTCTGGAAAGACGAGTCCGGAACTAGTTGGATCGTGATGTCGACCGGCGAGTCGATCGCTGCTTGGAAGCTGGCCGGCCGCGCTGGAGCGATGTCATTAGGAAAGGGTTGGGAATCCTCCGCGATGGTCGCGCCGCTTCCTCCGATCGTGGTCAACGGCGTGGTGTTCGCCCTAGACGGGGGCGATGCCTCAGGCCAAGCGACGCTGCACGCACTTGAGGGCACGACCGGAGCGGCCCTGTGGGACAGTGCGGATTCGATCAAGGCGCCGGCCAGGGGACACACTCTGTCCTCCGGGCCCAGCCACGTGTACCTGACCGCGATGGACAGCGCGGTCTACGCCTTCGGCATCCCGATGGAGCACTAGATGAGGACTTCCTCTGCTGCTCTCGTTCGCTACGCCTCGCTGGCATTGCTGGTCGCGTTGCCGGCGCAAGCTGAGCTTCCCGCAGGTCCGGGCATGGCCGAAACCGAGCGCTTGTGCCAAGGTTGCCACGATATCTCGCAATCTGTTTCCTTGCGTCAGGACCGCAACGGCTGGAGCGCCACGCTGATGAAAATGGTCGGCTTTGGCGTCAAGGCCTCCGACGAAGAGCTGGGTATCTTGGTGGAGTACCTGGCCAAGCACTATCCCGCCGGCGAGCTGCCGCCGCTGGATGTCAACGCGGCCCGCGCGATCCAGTTGGAGAGCCGTCTGTCGCTGAAGCGCTCGGAAGCGGCGGCGATCCTCCGTCACCGCGACGAGCACGGACCGTTCAAGTCTCTGAAGGATCTGTTGGCGGTGCCGGGCATCGACACCGACAAGATCGAATCCAAGCAGGACAGGCTGGTATTCCGGATCAGTTCTGGAAGCTGATCTCGTTCGCAGCGAGCAGGCTGTGGGCGTACTCGTCCCAAGGCTCGCGCCCGACTGCCGCGCGCCGGTCATCCAAGTACCGGAGGCCAAGCTCCACTTCCGCCACGCTGGGATCTCGCCCGTAGGCGCGCCGATACATGGCCCCGACCCGCTCGGCACGGTCGCTCACCGATCCCACCGCCTCCGCGAGACTGCGCCCGCGCTCCCGCATCCAGCCGCTGTTGAGCACGAACAATTGCTGCAAGGGGGTCGTGGTCACTTGCCGGAAAGGGCTGTGCTGCGTCATGACAGGGAAGTCATAGAGCTGCAGCACGGGGTGCAGCCGCCCCCGGCTGATGCGCGAATAGACCGACCTCCGCGTAACCTCGGGTGAGTCGACCTCGCTCGAAGGGCCTCCTCCTGCAAGGTTCAGCTCGCCAGACGCCCACAGGATCGAGTCGCGCCACGCCTCTACGTCGAGCCGGCGCGGATTCATCCGCCAAAGCAGGCGGTTGGTGGGATCGTCCCCTCCGGCCTTGGGATCGTCGCGACTGCTCTGGCGGTACGCCGCGGAGAGCATGATCTCGCGGTGCAACCATTTCAAGGACCAGCCGTTGGTCACGAAGCGCGCGGCCAGATCCTCGAGCAAGGCGGGATGCGTCGGCTCCTGACCCTGCGTGCCGAAATCAGACGGAGTCCGCACCAGGTGCTCGCCGAAGTGCCAGCCCCAGACGCGGTTGACCCACACCCGCGCGGCCAGCGGGCCCGCCTCCCCGACAATCTTTTCGGCCAGCTCCATGCGCCCCGAGCCCTGTTTGAAGGCAGTCGGTTCGCCCTGCTCGAGCACGCTCAGAAACCGTCGCTGCACGATCTCGCCCGGGTTGGTGACGCTGCCTCGAACGAAGACCGGCAGGTCACGGGGCTGGCCTGGGCGCAGGTCCATCCGCGTCACGGTGGGCGTCGAGCCATCCACCCACACGCCGCAATCAACGACGGCAGGGGTCATGGGCACTTCATATGCCGACAGTTCCAGTTCCAGCCGCTCGTACGCGGGCTTCATGGCCAGGATCTCGGCATGCAACTCCTCGGCGACCGTGTCCAGGTCCTTCAGGTTGCCGAAAACTCCCTTGGTGCGATAAAGCTCCTCGTGCTTCCAAGTCAGCCAGTTGGCTTGTTCGGGATCTAGCGCGACCATGGGCCGGTTGACTTGCCAGGTGCTGGCGAACACCCCGGCCAAGGCGTAGTAGTCCTTGGCCGTGATGGGGTCGAATTTGTGGTCATGGCAGCGGGCACAGGCGACCGTCAGGCCGAGCAGGCCCCGCGACACGGCGTCGACGCGCTCGTCCCAATCGTCGGTGGCAAGCGTCTCGATCACATCCCGCGACAAGCGCCGATCCTTGTGGTACACCGGCGCGTTGCCCAGGTAGCCCAGCGCGCGCATGTCCGCCGGCTTGAATCCGGGCAGCAGGTCGGCCGCGAACTGCATGCGGATGAAGCGGTCGTAGGGAATGTCCTTGTTGATGGCCTCGATCACCCAGTCGCGATAGCGCCACGCGTGCTGGAACGGCCGATTGGTCGCCTCGCTGGTCGGGTGGTCCTCTGCCCATCTGGCCACGTCCAGCCAGTACCGCCCCCAGCGCTCCCCATAGCGGGGCGAGCGCAGCAAGCCGTCGATCAGGTCGCTGTAGGCCTCCATCGACGGATCGGCCGCAAACGCCTCGGTCTCCTCGAAGCTCGGCGGCAGGCCCGTGAGATCAAGGTAGGCTCTGCGGACCAATGTCCTCGGATCCGCAACGGGCGACGGCTCCAGCCCGTTCGCTTCCAACTTGGCGAGCACGAACGCGTCGACCTTGCGCAGGGTCCAGTCCGGGTCGGAGACATCGGGGGCAAGCCGTTCGCGCAGCGGCTGGAAGGCCCACCAGCTGCGGCCCTCTTCGATCGGGGTTCCGGGTCCGGACGCGCTGGCATCCTCGTCAGCGGGCTCGCGCGCTTCGCTCCGCGGATCGGCAGCGCCGCTAGCGATCCAAGCCCGAAAATCCTCAATCACACGATCCGGCAGCTTCCCGGTCGGAGGCATCTTCAGCCCCGGATCGAGGTAGCCCAGAGCTTTCAGCACCAAGCTCGCGTCGGCGTCGCCCGGCACCAATGCCGGGCCCGTCGCCCCTCCCGAGAGCAAGCCGTCGCGGCTGTCAACGACCAAACCGCCCATGGGCTCGGCCAAGCTTGACGAATGGCAGACCTCGCACTGCTCGACCAGCACCGGCCGGATGCGGCGCTCGAAGAACTCGATCTCCGGGCTCTGCGCTAGCGCCGCCAGGGCGCCCGAGAGCAGCAGCGCGGCCAGTCTCATGCCAGCAATTCCCGCAGCACGGTGCCGTGCACGTCCGTCAGGCGGAAGTCCCGCCCCGCGTAGCGATAGGTGAGCCGCTCATGATCGAACCCGAGCTGGTTCAGGATGGTGGCGTGCAGGTCGTGGACGCTCACCCGGTTCTCGACGGCCTGGAAGCCGAACTCGTCCGTCGCGCCGTACGCGATGCCGCCCTTGACTCCTCCGCCGGCCATCCACATCGTGAAGCCGTAGGGATTGTGGTCGCGGCCGTCTCCCGCCTCCGAGACCGGAGTGCGGCCGAATTCTCCGCCCCAAATCACCAGCGTCTCGTCCAGCAGGCCGCGCCGCTTCAGATCGCGGATCAAGGCCGCCGACGCTTGGTCCATGTCGGGGCAGCGCTCGCGGAGATTCTTGTTGATGCCTATGTGGTCGTCCCACGGCTGGCCCGGTCCGTAGTAGACATGCACGTAGCGGACGCCCTGTTCGACCAGCCTGCGGGATAGCAGGCAGCCATTGGCGAACGGCGTCTCGCCGTACTCCTCGCGAACCGACTCGGGCTCCTTGCGCACGTCGAAGACATCGAGAGCTTCGAATTGCATGCGGTAGGCCGTCTCCATGGCGCGGATACGCGCGTCGAGATAGGCATCGCCGCCCACCCGGGCCTGGTGATCCCGGTTCAGCGCCTGCATCAGATCAAGCTGGCGGCGCTGGGCCTCGGCCCCGAGCGTGTCGTTGCGCAGGTAGCGGATCATCCTGTCCGGATCGGTCTCGGCATGGTTGAAGTGCGTGCCCTGGTGCTCGGCCGGCAGGAATCCGGCGCGCCACAGGTCGCCGCCCCGCGCGCCGGGGCTCAACACCACGAAGCCCGGCAGATTGCGGTTTTCGGTCCCCAGGCCGTAGGAAATCCAAGCGCCGAGCGAGGGCCTGGTCGCGGCGATGTTGCCCGAATGGATCAGATTGCGCGCCGGCGTGTGCGTCGGATTGAACGTGTACATCGACCGGATGACGCACAAGTCGTCTACGACCGCGCCGAGATTGGGCAGCAGCTCGCTGACTTCGATGCCGCTCTCGCCGCGGCGCTGGAACTCGAACGGAGACGGCAGCAGGCCGCCGGTCATGCGCTCCGTGCGCAGATCAACCGACTCGGGCCGCTCGCCGGCATGGGTCCGCAAGGCGGGCTTGGGATCGAATAGATCCATGTGGGACGGCCCGCCCGTCATGAACAGGAATATGATGTGCTTCGCGCGGGGGGCAAAGTGCGGCCCCACCGGGTCGGAAACAGCGGCGCCAAGCTGCTCTTGCAGCATCGCCGACAGTCCGACCGCCCCGAAGCCGCCGCAAAGGGAACTGACGAACTGTCGCCGCGTCGGGTGGCGGCCGTCGGCTAGCGACATTTCGTCCTGAGTATACCCGACGAACGCGCCGGCGAAGCCGCCGCAAGGCGCCCTGCTGGCGCCGCCGATGCGGCGCGCGCGAGGTTCCCAGCAAGCTGCCCATGTCAGTATTCGATCTCGAACACGGCGCGGATCTTGCGCTTCACGCCGCGGTAGAACACACCGTGATACGCGCTCGCCATGTTCTCCTGCACATCTTGCGGATTGAAGTTGTTGAGCAGGTTGAAGAGGCGGAACCCGGCGCGGATCCGGCGGTTCTTGCCCTTGAATTGGATGTCCACCATCTTGGTGACCTGCAAGTCGAGGGCGTTGAACAAAGGAAAGCGCCCGGCGCGGTTGCGCGCCCCGACGAAATCCCGGTACTCGTTGGTCCTGGAGTAAGGGAACCCGGTGCGTATGTCCCACACAGGTATCGTCTTGAACCCCCAAGGCAGATTGAACTCGGTCCAGGTCAGCATCCGGTGGGGCACGTCGAAGCGCAACGGCGCACGTTCGTTCGGCTGGATCAGGCTCGACGGCGTGGGGCCGTAGATCGATCCCAAGTCGTTCAAGTCGCCGTACGAACTCGAGTTGACGTACGAGACGGTGATGTGTCCGGTCCCGCTGAGCCGGTAACGCACGGACAGCTGGAACTCCCGGTAAAGGTCAGCACCCTCGTTGTTCATGGTCAGAACGGAATCGTCGTCTCCGAGGCCGCTTCCGTACACGGGGTTCACCAGAAAGTTGCTCGTGGTCCGCCGGAACTGGTAGCCGGTGCGCACGAACAGGTTGTCGATCAGCTCGTGGTCCAGCTGGAGGTTCCAGCCGAGGCTCTTGGCATTGCGCAACGGTCCGTCCAGCCGCGACAGGAGGTTGCGCCGATACAGCACGTCGCCATAGGGATCGAACCTTGTCTCGATGCGCAGGGGCAGCTGCTCGAACGTCGGCACCAACAGGCTGATGCGGTCGACAAACAGCCCAGAGCCGCCCCTCACGACGGTGCGCGCGGCCGAACCGAGCGCATAGGCGAAGCCGAGCCGATACGAGGGATTCCACTGCGAAGACAGGGAGTCCCGCTCCAGCCTGCCGCCCATGTCGAGCGTCAGCGAGTCGCTGACCCTCCACTTGTTTTGCACGAAGGTCGCGAAATCGACCTTCCTCCCCTGCACCATTGCAGGGTCGGTGTAGGCCAGGTTCAGCACCGGCCGGCCCGCCGCCCCCAGCCAGGTGACGGGATTGAAGGTTTGCTGGCCCAAGTACGTCTCCCAGCCCAAGTCAGCGCCGGCCTTGAGCTGGTGGTCCCCCAGCGGGCGGAAGTGGTACAGCTCGGAGAGCTTGCGGCGCGTCGTCGCCCGCGCCTGCCGGTTGAAGAACGAGCCCGACACGCGGTCGATGCCGATGACGCTGGGCTCGTAGCCCAGCGGCTTGACATCGTTTTCGAGATCTTGGATCGAAAAGTGGGAAAGCAGGATGCCGCCCGCGCCGAACTCGTGCGAGTCCTTAACCGTGTACAGGAACGCGCGCTTGCGCAAGTCGGCCGTGGAGGGTTGCGGCGTGAACGCGTCGAGCCCGAAGTAACTGAACTTCTCGGGATATACCAGGGCGGTCAGAGAAGCACGGTTCTTCTCAGACACGGACACGTCGAATTGGTTGAAGACCGTCAGCATCTCCCGCTCGACGTCGCGCTCGTGCAGCGGCAGGTTGGCGTCCTCTTGGTCAGCCCGCACGTACTGGTACTCGGTCGAATGCAACCACGCCACGCGGTTGGAGATCAGCGGAATGTTGAGCGTCAGCCGCGGGGTACTCGATTCGATGCCCACGACGCGCCCGGCCCGGCGGCGAATCCGCGGGGTGAAGTTCTGGAGTTCGAAATGAAACTCCGAGGCATCCGCCGGCGTGGTCTCGACCGTGGACAGGGCACCGGCAAACCCCCCGTATTGCGCATCGTACGGGCTGGAAAGCACCTCGACGCTCGAGACGACGCTCAACGGCAGGGTCATCTCGGAGATGCGGGAGACGGGATCGGTCACGTCGATGTTGTTGAGCTGCGAGCCGCTCTGGGTCGCGCGCACCCCGTTCATGTTGATCTCGCCCGCACGGCCCCTCAGCACGCCCGGTATCAGAGGCATCACGTCCTCGACGCTGCGGTTCGCCTTCGGCGCGTTGTCCAGCGTCGAGATGCCCACTGAACCGGACGAGGTTGTCTCGGTCGGGTCGATCGCGATCACCGACGCGGTAACATTCACCGACTCGACCACGGTCTCGACCTCCATGGCGATGTCGGTCCGAAGCGCCTCGTCCTCAGTGGGCACGCACACGATGTCGCTCTGGCCGTTCAACCCGGCGGAAGTCGCGCTGAGGAAGTAGCAGCCCTCCGCCACGGCATCGAAGCGGTACAGTCCCAGTTCGTCGGTCTCGGCGGTGGCCGGCCCGGTCGCTTCATCGGCCGCAAGCTCCTCCACGGAGACAGAATGCAGCTCGATCACCGCGCCCGGGACGCCGAAGTGCTCTCCCTCGGAGCCGACGATGAACGCTTGCCCGATGATCGGCTGAACTGTGCCTTGCGCCCGTAGCGGGGTCTGCCAAGACGCCAGTCCCGCCAGCACAACCACAGCTAGGGCCGGACAATCGCAGCGAAGTCCGTGCCTTAGGGGCAGCTGATTCATGCGCACAATCAGCCTAGCAAGAACGTGGATCATTTCCAGTGTTTGGCGTCGCGGCGGCTATCCAACATGGTTCCCGGGAAAGCCAGCGGCTTCCTGCCGAGCGGCACGGGAGATTGGGTCCACTGAACTGTCAGACGGAATCGGTTCCGCGCGCGGGTACAGTGCCGGGAAACGGCGCGATCATCGCCGGCCCGGCGATTCGCGTGCCTACGCCACCAGTTCCCTGATCAGCTCGCCGCCGGTCTGGCTGAGCTGCTTGTCCCTGCCCTGCGCGAAGTAGGTCAGCTCCGCGTCGTCCAATCCCAGCAGGTGCAGGAGCGTGACGTGCATGTTCTGGATCGGATGCACGACCTCGACAGCCGTCCGCCCGGTCTCGTCGGTGGCTCCGACGATCTCGCCGCGCGGGGCGTCTCCGCCCGCCATCCAGAAGGCCATCGCGGGCGCGTTGTGGTCGCGTCCCCAAGCGGTCCCTCCCCCGCGGATCCCGTTGTCCGGAGAGCGCCCGAATTCCCCGGCCCATACGACCAAGGTCTCGTCCAGCAGGCCGGTGCGCTTGAGATCCTTGAGCAGCCCCGCGATGGGCCGGTCGATCGAATCGAGGCGCGTCCCGTGGGCCTTCTCGATGTAGTCGTGAGAATCCCAGCCGGACACGATCACCTGCACGAAGCGCACGCCGCGCTCCACCAAGCGGCGCGCCAGCAGGCAGCGCCTGCCGATCGAGTCCACCTCTGAATCGTCCGAACCGACGCCGTACAAGGCTCTCGTCTCCTGCGGCTCGGCATCCAAGTTGATCGCTTCCGGCATCTCGGCCTGCATCCGGAACGCGAGCTCGTAACTCTCGATGCGGGCGGCGAGTTCTGCGTGGCCGGGATGGCGCTGCATGTGCCTCTTGTTCAGCCGGCCGAGGTAATCCAGCGTCGTTTCCTGCTGTTTCTGCGTGACGTACTCCGGCGGCGTCATGTCCAGCACGGGGGCGCCCTGCGAGCGCAGCGGCGTGCCTTGGTAGTGCGCAGGCAGGAATCCGTTGGACCAGTTCCCGGCACCGCCCTGCGGGTAGGCCAGGTCCGGCAGCACGACAAACCCCGGCAGGTTCTGGTTTTCCGTCCCCAGTCCGTAGGTGACCCACGAACCGATCGCGGGATCCCCGCCGAAGCGGTTGCCGGTGTTGAGGTGGTACAGGGCTGTCGGGTGGTTC
Organism: Bryobacterales bacterium; assembly: GCA_022824585.1. Classification (GTDB taxonomy): domain Bacteria; phylum Acidobacteriota; class Terriglobia; order Bryobacterales; family UBA6623; genus VXMF01. Next base: position 23,270 of record JAJDZN010000140.1, read on the forward strand.
ACCGAAGTGGCTTGCAGGCCCCTGTAGAAGCAGACGTCGTCAACGCAGTCGGCAAAGTTGCGCAGCTTGGCGTTGATCTCGATTCCCAGCTGACCCGCGCGGCGGAATTCGAACGGGCTGCGCACGAAGTAGCGCTTGCCCGTGTTCATGCTCGCCTCGAACTTGTTGCGCTCCTTGACGAACTCCGTCATGTGGAGGTCCACCAGCTTGGACTTCGGATCGAACGTGTCGATGTGGCTCGGCCCGCCCTCCATCAGCAAGAAGATGCAGCTCTTGGCCTTGGCCGCGTGGTGACCGCGCCGGGCGGCCAGCTCGCCTGCCCTGGCCCGGTCTTGGTGCAGCAGCCCCGAAAGTGCGACGGCGCCGAGACCCATGCCGGAGTGGTACAGGAACTCGCGCCGGGAGGGGCTGGCAGTGAGGATTCGGCGTTTCATCTTCAGTACACGTAGACGAACTCGTTGGAATTGAACAGCGCGAGCGCCAGATCCGCCAGAGCGCGTGCCTCTGGCGAGGAATCGCTCGGATGCGGATTGTGTTCGTACGGACCGCTGTAAGCGGGCTGCACGAACTCGAATTTCTCGCCGGTCAGCTCGCTCGTGATGTGGTGCACCACGTCGTCGGGGGGCCGGCGCGGCTGGGCCGGGTTGCGGCCGTGGTAATCCGTCATTTCCTCAAGGAACTCTTGTGTCCAAGCGACCTCATTATCGTCCGCCCGGCGCCCGAAAGCCAGCCGGAATGCCGCATCGACGCGGTCGTCCGGCGGAAGCTCCGCCAAGCGCTCCCCCATGATCAGCGCCATGTCCCTGGACTGTTCGGAATTCAGCAGTGCGAAGGCCTGCGTTGGAACAGTCGAGGACTCGCGGCGTTCGCAGGTAAGGTCTGGGTTGGCGCCGTTGAACACTTCGACCATCGGGTCGATCAAGCTGCGCTGCTGGAAGCTGTAGACGGATCTGCGGTTGCGCCGCCGCCGAGTCGGCTCAGCCTCGTAGATCGGCCGCAGTGTGCCCATCGCGTGGCGCGGTTGCAGGGCCACGTCGGCATTGATCTGAGGGTACGTGCCGGGGCCGCCGGCCATGTCGCTCAACTCGCCCGCAACGGAGATGATGCTGTCGCGCAGCTCCTCGGCTTCGAGCCGCCGGGGAGAGAAGTGAGACAGGTAAAGGTTCTCGGGATCCTTGGCGCCCACCTCGGCCTGGCTGGGATGAGCGCTGGCACGCTGGTAGGCGGCCGAGAGCAAGATCACGCGATGGACCGCCTTGACGCTCCAAGCCTGGTCGATGAAGAATCCAGCCAGCCAGTCCAGCAGTTCGGGGTGCGACGGCTTCTTGCCCATCTTTCCGAAGTTGTTCGGATTGGCCGCCAAGCCCCGGCCGAAGTGGTACTGCCAGATGCGGTTGACCATGACCCGGGCAGTGAGGGGATTGCGCGGGTTCACGATCCACTTCGCCAGCTCCGAGCGCCGGCCTTCTAACCCGTCCGGGATCTTGGGCGATGGAAAGCCCGCGTAGCGCTCTACCGCTTCCAGCACGCCTGGCGTGACCGCTTGCGCGGGCGCCTGGATGTCGCCGCCAACCAGCACGTGTGTCTTAGCTTCCCGGTATTCGGCTGGCTGCATGTAGCTGTTGCGCGAGGCGACGGCGTCCCACTCCTGTACTAAGCCGTTGCTGACCGTCATGGCCAGAGGCTCGAACCTCAGGGCCGACAGTTTGTGCATCGTGACCCGCTTGCGGAGCAGCTTGAGCAGCTCGGCCTCTTCCTTGTCCATGTACCGCTGCAGGATCGAGCTGCCAGCATTGGCGGCCGCCTCTGTTCCCTTGGCCTCGGCCAAGCGCGCGCGGGCAGCCTTGTGCAGGTCGTGCATGCGGCGCTCGAGGGTGGCGATGCGAGCCTCGAACGGGCGACGGCCAACCTCGAAACCTGCTGTGGACTCGTGGGGCAAGAAGTCCACCGGCCGCCGGGCAAACGCCGTGCTGGCGAACACGGCCTGAATGCGGTAGTAGTCCCGCGTCGGAATCGGGTCGAACTTGTGGTCGTGACAGCGAGCGCAGCCCAATGTCAGGCCCAGGAAGGACTGACCGACATGGTGGGTGACGTCGTCAAGGAAAAGCTGCCGCGAGACAGCCGCCACGGCCATGCCAGTGTGCTCCCATGGACCGCTTCGCAGGAAACCCGTGGCGAGGATCGCGTCAGGGTTGTCGGGAAATAGCTCGTCGCCGGCCACCTGCTCGAGCACGAACTGGTCATAGGGCTTGTCTTCGTTGAAGCTGCGGATGACGTAGTCGCGGTAGCGCCACGCGTTAGGACGCTCGAAATCGTTGGAGTAGCCCGCCGTGTCGGCGTAACGGGTCACGTCCAGCCAGTGCCGCCCCCAGCGCTCGCCGTATCGGGGGGAGTCAAGCAGGCGGTCAACCAGTGCCTTGTAGGCTTCGGCCGAGTCGTCGTTGACGAATGCATCGACCTCTTCGGGCGTCGGAGGCAGGCCGGTCAGATCGTAGGTCACGCGCCGGATCAGCGTGACCTTGTCAGCTGCCGGAGCGGGCCGGAGATCCTTCTCAGCGAGTCGCGCGAGTACAAAGCTATCGACGCTTGTCCGTACCAGCGCGGGATCCACGCCAGCGGTCGGCAGCTTGACATTCGCTGGAGGTTGGAACGCCCATAGGTCGGCCTCGTCGAAGTCCCAGTCCGACGCCGCCTCGGCCTGCACGTACGGTGCGCCGGAACGGATCCACTCGCGAAATGCGAGTCGCACGTCGGGAGGCAGCCTCTTCTCAGCCCCTCCGGGTGGCATTTGTAGCTCGCCGGCATGGTCGATGGCCGAGACGAGCAGGCTGGAAGCCGGGTCGCCGCTGACGATCGCAGGGCCGCTCTGGCCGCCTTTGATGGCCGTCTCGCGCGTCCGCAAGTCCAGCTTGGCGAATGTGTTCGCCTCGCCGTGGCAGCCCAGGCACTGCTGCTTCAGCGTCGGCTGGATGGTCTCGACAAAGATCTCTTCAGCGGTTGGAGCGGCAGTTGCGAAGGGAATCAGAGCCAGACCTGTAAGAAGTGTGCGCACCGGTACAATCCAAAGCTGCCACACGATCATACGCATGGCTCCATTTCAGCCGCCCCGGACAACCACCACCGCAAGCGACTCGTGCGATTTCATACTAGCGCCCGCGCTGGGAACTTTCAAGCACAAGCTTTGTGCGAGCCGGCGCGCTAGACGCTGTCGCAGCCCTTGTGCGGGGCGCGGTCAGCTTAACAGCAGTGACGCCTAACGCAGCGGAACTAGTGGAAGCCCCTTCCGCCAACACGGCACCAACTGTGGCTGGCAAGGCCAACCGACCTGAGCCGGGGACGTGTCGGCGGGATGATCCGGTAAGACTCACAGCCGGACTAAGGATTCGATTGGGCATTTTCAAGGTTGACTCCGAACCGTCAACGTACTCCTCAGGCACGACTAAATTACGATCAAGCGCCCGCACGAAAGACAATCTCCGTCCTATCCAAATCAGATTTCTGTGGCAAACGACCACGATTCGGGAGAGAACTTTCACGAAGTAGGAGCAGGCAGACTCGAAAGAGTCCGGCGCTGCAAAGATTGAAGAGCCTTGAAGTTACGGGGACTAAGACGATCGACGCGTAAGCCCTCCGTGGTAGCCTATTGCGCAAAGCATCTAGCCCCGACTAGGCTTGATCGGTCGGGAGGTACACTTCGATGCCAACCACTTATATACGCGGGCTGATCGTCACAGCACTGCTGCCTGTAGTGTCGACTGTCTTCGGTCAGCAGCCCGGCATCTGACCCCTCAAGTGACAGTGGTATCCCAAAGGACCGCATCGCGTCGCTGCTCGAATCGTCTAGAGATGCGCATCGCGAACTCAGAACACGACAAGCGGACGATATCAAGAACTGGGTTCGACACGAGTTGCTAGCGTTGTTTGACGAGCTGTCGGCCCCTCCCGAAACGTTCGACCGGGAGATGCCGCAAAGGAAAACGACCAAGCCCAGCCTCAGATCGGAACTTGGCGACAGCGTCAGGATCTTCGGGATGATATACGGAGGAATGGAATTATCGGAGGCCAAGGCCGCCCTCGAGCGGGAAAGGGCTGAGGGACACAACGCCAAGCTTCAGCAATGGGAAGCGGAAAGGGCCGCCTTTGAGGCCAATCAGGAGGCTCAGTCAGAAAGGAGAACACGGCATCTCCAACTCTTGGAAACAGCAAAGGCCATTAGTTCACAGATGGCTTTCGCCCACGCGGATACAGCCACGCTAGTGCTCATGGTTGTAAGGATCATGCAATCAATGCAAGGTACCTTCAATGAGAGACAACGGCGTTTGGGAGTCGCAGAGCGTTTGCTTCGCCGCGAGGCCCAAGCACGGCCGGACAATGCGCGATTGAGGGAGCACCTCGGTGCCACACTAGTCTCTCTAGGAAAGCTAGAAGATGCCCAGCGTCAGTATGAGCTCGCACGGCAACTCGGAATTGATTCTGCCGAGGTCAATACCATTCTTGGCCTGTTGTACATGAGAAGCGGAAACTCGACTTACGGCGCCGAAGCGTTCTTGAGGGCTACCGAAGCGAGTCCCGAGGACTCCCGTCTGAGGGAACACCTCGGTGCCGCGCTAGTGGCTCTGGGGGAGACAGAGGGTGCCCTGCGCCAATACGAACTCGCACGCCGACTTGGTGGCGACAGCGCGGAACTCCATACGATTCTTGGCATGTTGTATATGCAGAGTGGTGACCGTACCGAAGGGCTAGCAGCGTTGTTGAACGCCGCGGAAGCTGACCCTGGATCGCCCGAACCACAACTGAACCTAGCCCGATACCGCTTGGAAACCGGTCAGATCCGACAAGCACGAAAGCGAATTCAGCGGGCCAAGCGCCTTGCCCCGGAGGACCTACAAGCGTCCTTATTGGACGTTGAAGCTCTCATGATGTTGGGACGGGAGGACGCAGCGCGTCGGGCGGCCGAGAATGTCGTGAAGCACCACCCCGAATCCATCGAAGGGAGGCGGTTACTCGAGAAGTTGAAATCAGATGGGACCTGATTTTTCCGGAAGTCTCAGGCGCGTAGCCCGAATCCCCGGATCCGTGTAGGCGGGCGTGAGATAGGCCGGTCTCGGGTCCGAGCGCCAGCAGAGGATGAACTTCTATTGGCCTGAGCATGGAGTTCCTATGGATGGAACTGGCTGCGGCCCGTCGCGGCACTGCACCCGAGGCGTTCTGTGGGCACTGAGGACGTGCGATCCCCTACCTCGTTAGTGGCGACGTGGACCCACCGTGTAGGCAATCAAGCGGAAGGCGGCCAGCGATTTTCGTGCAAGGTCGGGCATATGGAACTAGATGGAGGCCTCGTGCAAACAAAGTCCGCCCGCTAGGCGAGGCCCGCAGATTCGTCGTTCCGGTCACTCGTCTGCGAATCGAAACGAGTAGAGCTTGGCGTCCCGGAAGTCGAACCGGAGCCTCACCGGCTCGCCAGACTCGACCTCTTCGGCCAAGTCCTCCAACCCCCGCACCTCGCCATCAGTGACTGTCTCGAGGATGGGCGCACTTTCTGCGCTGGCAGGGCTCGAAGCATGAAGGGCTGCCACCCTGACAGATCCGTCTGGGCCGACATCAGCCGTGAGCCTGAGCGTGTTGCCGCTCCACCGCAACGGAACTGTCGTGACGGACGCCGGCTCGGTTGGTTCGATCGGCTCGTATCCCGCCCAGCCATCGGGGCGCATCGTGGCCAATGCAAGGTAGCCTTTCCTCCAATCGAAGAAATACCAATCGCTCGAACCGTAGTAGATCCGGGTCTCGTCGGCATGGAAGATCGGTGCGGAAGCGAACAGATTGCCCCAGTCGTAGGGGGTCCGGCCGTACTCGATCTCCGTGGCGGCGGAGTGATCGATGAACGCACGTCCGGGCTCGATGCGATGCCACTGCCTGCTGTCCGGACTCCACGCCAGCTCGATGTGCTGCTTCGTACTGGCAGTGTCGTCGGCATCCGGGAAATCCATCATGCCGAGCAGCCCGATGTACACGTCCGCCACTGGAAAGACGACCATGTCGTGGGTCTGCAGGCGTCTCTCCACACCTTCCAGGACGACTTCGGCCTTCGTCCACTCCAGGAAATCGGCCGATTCCGTTCTGCCCACTTGGCGCACGGAGGGACTGCCATACTTCAAGCGCGTAAACCCGACGTACTTGTCCAATCTCGGATCCCAAAACGCATTGTTGTGGGTATCTCCCGGCGCCTCGATCTGGGACGCTAGGATCGGCGCGCTCCATCGCACGCCATCGGCGGAGAAAGCCACGGCCATCTCTTGCGCGCGAAAGAACATCTTGTACCTGCGGGCGGGGTCGGGTTCCCGCATGTCCTTGATCACGCCGGCGCCGTGCGGGCCATAGAACATACCGCGCATCTCCTCGCCGCGCATGACAATGTTGTTCGCGGTACTTCCGTCGAACTCCACCAGGCCCAATTCGGGCTTGGTCCATTCGATGCCGTCCTTGGAGACCGCATAGCAGACGCCCATCTCCCGGGCGCGAGGCCTGACCGACATGTAGCGGTGATGCGCTGGCGTGCGCTCGTCAATCGGGGTGGATGTCGTACGCTCGTCGACGATGAACGGGCTGTACCAACACTTGTAGACCCGTTCCTGCTCGTCGTAGATCACGTTGGCGTAGACGTTATCGAATCGGGGCTCCCACGGCTTGTCCTCGCGCAGCAGCGGATTCTGCTCGTGCTTGCTCACTGAGCCAATGCGCAGCCGGGCGTTCGACACGGACTCGACAATTCGGGAATCGAGCAAGAGATACCGGTTGCTCGGCGCTTCCGATTCGACTTGTTCGTCGGTGGAAACTCCGCAGGACAGACCACCGGCCACAGCCAAGATCGCCGCAGCAAGGAACGCAAGCCAGCGGTTGAATTTCTGCTCGCCCATGGCAGGGATCTTCTCGCCTTGAGGCAGTCGCACCTGTGCCGTCAGCCACCGAATCGGGAACCCGCGGCCAGCCCTGCCGCTCACTAGTTTAGTGACCAGCCACGAACAGCGCCGTTCGTGGCTGGTCACTACCCGATTTAGGAAGCGGTTGGCATGCTCCTCATTCGGAGACTCCGCGCTAGGCACGCGCGGCAGCGCGAATCGCCCGCCACTTGCGCTTATCACTTCCAGTAGCGAGTTTCCGAGTTGGCTTCTCGCGGCCGACAGGCCGGGGATTGGCGCAAATTCCGATCAATCAATCCGGCCTCTGGAGAGCCGACCCTCATCATCGATCAGGACCACGCGAACCGGCCGGCTGGAAGTCCAGCGCCACATTACTAGATTGTGTTCTTCGGCACTGCTCCCCGGAGCAAAGCTCCGGACCCGCAGGCCCACATAGCCCGCCGACACCAGGCGGTCCGCAAGAGCCTGCGACGCAGGCACCACGCCAGCCAACATTTCCGACTCCCAAGTCGGACATGCAATTTCGGAGTAGCTTACGCCAAGAGCCCGACAAGCTGCTTCATCCGATGCATCGAAGACGGGGTGAGCATCGACCTCGTAAGCGCAGAGGGTGAGTGGCTGCATCGATCGTCCCAGCGGTTGCGCCTCGCGTATCGCGGTGAGCGGGGCAAGGGACGTATAGAGCGCTGGAATCCCGCGCCGGTTGAAGCGCCCGCCGTAACGTCGCGCTCCCTCGCCAGACAAGGGATCCCAAGACCAACGCGGATTGTGTGCCCGATACACAATCCCGCCGAACCGCATCAGAGGAGCACGGAATCAAGCATAACCACCCGCCGTGATCCGGTCCAGGAAGGCATGGACATGATCGGCTCTGCCTTCGCGCACCAACATATCCGGTGTTGCGCCGCCGAAGCTCGGCAGCGGCTGTCCGCGAAACCAGGCATAGGCTGCCAGTGGCGATCCGGTCTCAGCTTCGACGCGGTTGAGGATTTCGAGCATCTGGCGCAGGCGAACCTGAGTCTTGCGAGCTTGAATCCGTGATGCGCGTGAGAACGCATCCTTTCCGAGACCCAATGTGCCCGCAATTTCCGACTTGGTGGTGCGAAGCGCGTTCGCGATCAGCGTCGGGGAGAACACCTGATCCTCTAGGAATTCATGAAACCTCATAAATTACAACGTAATATAGCGTGACAAAACTTGTCAACCCCGTATGACCCGACAACGGCAGAGAAGGTGCGCGGACCAACGCCAACTGTCGTCGCATCTATGCCGCTTAAGCGACATCTCGCCCAAGGTCCTGGGGAGAACAGGTATGTGTTCCGCTATTCCAATGTCAGCTTGCGGAAGACAGCCCATGCTGACGAGTTCCTATCCCTCGGTCGAGACTGAGCCTACTCGTCCCTAACCCATCGCTTCCGTCGCGCTCCAACGCATCCACCGTGATCACTTCGTATGCTGGGAGGACTACCCGCCAATGTCCGTCCCTGCCACTCCAAGCCAACCACGGTCGGTCTGCTCTGCCCTGCGGAGAATCGCCTACACTGCAGCCTGCCTGCTCGCGCTTGGGCTCGATTCGGCCGGCCAACAGCCTGCTCCCGCTGGATCGGATGTCTTCATCAACAACTGCGTGCTGTGCCACGCAGGCGATGGCAAGGGCACCAATCGCGGGCCCAGCATCCTCGAGTTCGTCACAGCCCGCGAACCAAGCGAGGTGGCGCAGTTCCTGCGCGTCGGAGTTCCCAACAAGGGAATGCCAGCGTTCGCGCTTCCCGACGAGCAACTCGACCGATTGGTCCGATTTCTCGCCACGCTGCCGCCGGCCGAGGACCCGCCGAGCGATGGCTTGGAAGAGCAGTTCGAACTCTCCGACGGCGCGATACTGCGCGGCGAGTTGCTCAACGAAAGCGGGTTCGACGCCCAGGTTCGCACCTCTGATGGGCGGATTCACCTGTTGCGACGCAAGGGTGAGGCATACGTGCCCGCAGCGATCGAACCGAACGTCGACTGGCCCACGTATCACGGGAGCAACACCGCCAATCGCCATAGCCCGCTGAACCAGATCGACCGTGGCAATGTCAGCCGCCTAGCCTCGGAGTGGTTCTTCCCCGTGCCCGATCAGCGCATGATCGAGGGCACGCCGGTTGTCATCGATGGCGTGATGTATATCACCGGAGTGAATCAAGTCTTCGCCTTGGACGCAGCAACCGGCCGACAAATCTGGGAGTACAAGCAACCTCGCAACACCGGATTGGTGGGAGACGCTGCCATCGGCCTAAACCGCGGCGTGGCGATCCGCGGCGACCTACTCTTCACTGTGACGGACCACGCCCACGCCATCGCTCTCAACCGCTGGACAGGGGAACTTGCCTGGGACGTCGAGATGGCCGACTCCCATGACCACTATGGAGCGATTGCGGCGCCGCTGGTAGTGGGAGAGTTAGTGTTCTTCGGCATCTCCGGGGGTGACACCGGCCTGCGGGGCTTCCTAGACGCCTACTATGCCGCAACAGGAGAACGGGCCTGGCGCTTCTGGACCATCCCCGCGCCCGGGGAGCCGGGGTCCGAGACATGGGGCGATCCCGAGGTGCTCGAGAGGGGCTGCGGGGCCACCTGGCTTACCGGCAGCTACGATCCCGAACTCAATGTCCTGTATTGGCCGACCGGCAACCCTTGCCCGGACCTTAATGGCGACCGCAGGCCCGGCGACAACTTGTACACGAATTCAGTGCTAGCCCTGACACCGGAGACGGGGGAACTGCTGTGGCACTTCCAGTTCACTCCCCACGATACGCACGACTGGGACGCTCAAGAACCATTGCTGCTGATCGACGAGGAATTCCGGGGCGAGCCTCGCAAGCTACTTGTACAGGCCAACCGCAACGGCTTCCTATACGTTTTGGATCGCGTCACGGGAGAGTTCCTGTTGGGCGAGCCGTTTATCGAGCAGACCTGGGCCGAGGGCTTGGACGAGAACGGTCGCCCTATTGTCCGTCCGGGAAGTGACCCCACGGTGGAGGGCAGCGCAGTTTGCCCGGCGATCCGCGGCGCTACCAACTGGTGGGCGTCGGCATACAGCCCGGCAACGAAGCTGTTCTACATGATGGTCCACGAGTCCTGCATGCTCTATATCAAGGGCGACACGCCGTGGCAACGCGGGCAGTCGTGGCTGGGCGGGACGTTCCGGCTGGCAGATGGATCGCCCAACCAGCGGCATATTCGAGCGCTGGACATTCAAACCGGCGAGACAGTCTGGAACTATCCCCAGACAGGGGACTCTACAACCTATTCGGGCGTCCTGTCCACGGCGGGCGGCTTGGTGTTCTTTGGGGAAGACAGCGGATCCTTCGCCGCCCTAGACGCCGAAACCGGAGTGCCCCTCTGGCACTTCCAAGCCAATCAGGACTGGAAGGCATCACCCATGACCTTCATGGTCGGGGGCAGGCAGTTTGTCTCTATCGCTTCCGGGATGGGGTTCTGGGCGTTCGCGCTAAGCGAATGAGGATGCCAAGAATCGGCCAGCAATATTCTTGAAACCGAGGTGGCTTGATTTCATGGATCGACATCTGGCTGGCAATCAGCTCGTCCGGCCGATTCTAGCCTTGACGCCGTACAGGCACATCAGGCAGTCCGTTCCTGCTCCTTGAGCCTTGCGGCTCGCGTGAAAATCGCGATTGGGGCTGCAAGTCTGGGAGAATTCACTACCATGCACGGGAAGATGGCGTCGTTTGTGCTTGGAAGTCTCGGGCTGATCTGTTGTAGTGAGGAAACATGTGATGTGCTCACTCGCCCTATGCCCTTGGCGGGGATATATAGAAGTGGGCAAGGCAACGCACATAGCCCGCCTGAACAGGGCTTTGTCGCGCTCAAACACGAGCACGGGTGCGCACACAGGGAACGGCACGCGTCCGATGCGGGTGAGCAACATTGGCGATTACCATTCTCTCGAATGGATGCGAAGGAACAGGTCTTGATTGCAATGGAAGCGTCGCATAAGCTTCTTGCAGGCAAGGAGATGTGGCAGCGGTCAGCATCGCGACCCAAGATCGCCGAGACATCAAGGACCGAGCGCGGATTCGCTCAATTGCCGCTAGCACGGGCCAACAAAGCTAGGGTAGCTGCCGGGCCAAGCTTCGCAGGAGCTCTTCAGCACAGTTAGATCGTCGGGATCAGAGGAGATATCGGATGACGAGGAAAGGGTTCGAGCGGATCACCAAATCTGGAGTTTTCGAATGGCCATGGACCGAATCCGGCGGCCTGCTAGTTATAGCCGGAGCCGCCGGTGGCGGCGGCGGCGGCGGTGGCGCATTGTGTCTCGAAGGCCTCAATTTGTACGGTGCAGGTGGTGGTGGAGGCGGCGGTGGCGGCCAAGCGACCAGCGTGGAGCGCGGAGAAAAGACCTATCGGGCAGCAGGTGGCAACGGCGGCGATGGCGGCAGTGGCGGTGGGCTTCACGAAGGCAAGCCTGTCGAAGGTAGGCACGGCAAGGGGTGCGGCTATGGCGATGGGGGCGATGGTGGACACGGGGCGGTGGTGCCGAAGGCCGACGGACGCCTCGCGTCAAATGGCGGAAGAGGCGGCAAAGGCTTTCCGGGAGAGACTCAGATTATTGAACTTGCTGATCTGTCTGTCGGCGATCGTTTCGAAATCGAGATTGGTAGAGGCGGTGGAGGGGGCGGCGGCGGCAAGGGCTACGAGAATGGTACTTCAGGTGGCGGTGGGGCACACGGATTTGTGCTGTTCATTCCTACGTTGACGGATGAGCGAGACTGAGTGATGATGCCGGTTGGACGTGCAGAAGCCGGACACGCAAGCAAGCTAGACAGCCTGCCTGCAGTGATCGACTTGGGGGAGCTTGGCATTCACGGAGGCGGATGCCTGCAGATAGACGAAATCGGCAGCTCTTCAAGAATGGCCTGGAATCCGAAGACCGATTCTGGACCTAGCTTCTTCAGTCAGGGCGAGGATGGGGTCGGCAAGACGCTCCCAGCCTTGGCACAGTTCGAAGCTGAGACCGTTGCGCTGGGTGGTGCGAGTATTCCAAGCCTTGATACTGCCACTGTGGCGATCCACGGTGGCAGGCCCGATGCCTATATGTCACGTATCAAGTTCTTGCAGAACGAGGCTCTCCATGACGGAAATGTACTGAATCCCGCCTCCGAGTTCGATTTCAATCAGTTCGTTCGGTCCGAGCGCAACATCCGAAAGGGTAACTTGGTCTTGATGGATAACGGAAACCTGAGAGCAATCTGGAAGGGTGAGCAGGGATCACATCTAGGCTTGCAGTTTCTCGGGGGGGGGATGGTTCAATATGTGATTTTCAAACGGCGCGAGCACGGACAACAGATTTCGAGAGTCTCTGGACGCGACTCTCTAGAGGGACTGGTGCGACAGATTGATGCCTTCGAACTGTCTTCCTTACTCTACGGATGATGCGGAACGATCTGCCCTCAGACGATCATATCGTCCGCTACGTGAAGCCAAGCATGATCCAAGAGGATGGGACAGTTGACGGTTCTGACTTCCGGCTACGCTCCACCAAGCCGGGCGAAGTAGGCCTGTCTGTCAATTGGCTCGAGGCTCTTGGGCCGGGCAAGGCCCATCAGCTGGCCGAAGTGCGCCGCTTGTGTCGACTACGCCTACGACCAAGCGGGCGATTCGCCGAAATGAATGTCGGCACGGTCGTATGCAACGTGGCCGTTGAGTTGGACACTCTGCGCATTGTCCAAGATCCACTGGAGGCAACGGTGGAATACGATGAGGACCCTTCACACGCGGAGATCATCGGGCTGCCACAGGGAGACTCCGATCAATCTGCACTGATCGGCGACCTAATCGCGGAGTGCGTGATCGGGATTCATCCGGCAGTTTCCTGATATCACAATCGAAACCGTCATATTCCCCGCGCGCTCGTCGGCTAGGGCCGCAAACAGGCAGACTTAGCAAGCGCTGCCATCCAATTCTCGGGCGATCAGGCCGTGTTGTATCGGCTCGAGAGAGATAAGGGCGCCCACCGCGACCGGAATCCGGGGGCATGCGTGCTGACCCACAGAAACTCGTAGCAGACCTTCCAAGTGAGGAAAGCAGGTGCAGGTTCGCTCCGGGGCGTCATCCGGGGGTTATCCACAATGAACTGACGTCCCAGCGCTCGCCTGCGGCGAGCAGGGACACGCTGCTCTCGACGCCCGGCAACTAATCGTTCGGCATCGCGGGATACAGCGCGTCTCGGTCGTCAATATCGACCAAACACCCGCCGCTGTCCCACGTCGGCAGCGGCGGCAAGGTGGCCGAGGGCTACCCGGTGTCCCCCGGTACAGCGAGCCCGCGGCGAAGTTCCGCTTCCACCAGAGCTGACATCGTTGTTCCCCGCCGCGCAGCTTTCTCCCGCAGTCCCTGCATGACCGAGTCATCGATGTTGACGGTCGTCTTCACCTAGGAAACCGTACCATGTCACCGACGACAGCCACCGACCCTCGTCACGGCACTATCGAGCACGCCCACAATCGGGTCTTGCCTCGCTATACCGTCGCGTTTGACCGGAATTAGGTCGATGCAAGCGCGTAGCGGCAGTGGCAGGGCTTCGCACGACCCCTGTTGAGCCCGGCGAGGAGCCGTCGGAACGCACTCGTTCGCCCGCAACAGGACCTAGGCTTTCGCAACCGTAGAGCCTGTGCCTCCCCAGACACTGGCGACCACTGGACTGGCCGATGCGATCGAACGGGGGACGCCACCCGCAACGGCTGGGCTGTTTCAGCTGATCGCGGTTGGCGGCGATGGCCCGCGCCCGGGGGATCTACCGCGATCGTCCGCGAGCGATTGAGACGGCGGACGACGAATGCCCCAGTTGACGGGTGACGCATCGTTCGCGTCGGCTCTGCTCCGGTTACAGCTGGCCTCGAAGTCGCCGGACTGGCGGGACTGCACACCCGTCACGCGAGTTGCCATCCCGCGACCGCCATGTACTCCTCCTCGACTACCGGGCTGCCGAATGATATCTTGCTTAAAAGTAACGGAAAGAAGGAGGATGTCCAAATGAACTTCATGCTCCGTGGCGCAGCGCTCTCGATTACATCAAGCGACATTCTCAGAGCTACGCGGGACGCGTCGCCAGCCCCAATCGATGGGCGGAACAAGTACTTCCTCGAAGTCCATGGGCGGCGTTTCCCGATCAAGCAAGTTGTTCGGCTAGTCACCGGCTTGCCGTCAATAGGCTTCACAGCACAAGACGCGCATCGGATTCTCACGCGACTAGGCTTCGAAATCTTCGAGGGCCGAGTACGCTCGCCAGGCAACGCCGGAACACCGAGACACGCGAGTAGCGATCCCGCGTCATTCGTCGAACCGGGAGCCACGCACCAAGACGACGGCGAAGTTCGCAGACTGCTGGTGGTGTTCCAGACGGATGAGGACGGCTGGGAGGTGGCGAGTTGCCCAGCGCTGCCTGGGTGCCACAGTCAGGGACGGACGAGGGAAGAGGCGCTCGACAACGTGCGGGAAGCGATCAGAGGCTATCTGGCGAGTCTGCGAGAGCATGACGCCGCTCCACCCCCGTCGTCTGAGTATCAGATCGTCGAGGTTCGATCGTAAACCGCGGTGTGGCTACCTGTTCTCTCGGGAGACGACTTCGCTACGATAGTCGCGCGGATCGGATTTTCCCTCGACCGAACGGAAGGTAGCCATATGATCCTGATTGGGCCAACTGGCCGGCGACTCTCGGTACCGAGACACCGCGAGCTGGGTCGGGGTCTTCTGAGAGCACTCATCCGCGACGCTGGCTTGACGCGAGACGAATTCCTCAGGCTGGTGGGCCGGAGGTAACGTTCATGAGTTACAGTGAGCCGTTCCTCGGTCTGTAGCACATTGGCGATGGGCCCCGACCGCCGAGACCGACGATTCCCATCTTGAGTTCTCCAGTCGTGCTGACTCTTGACACGCGCACCGCTCCGTCCCTAGAATCCCTGCATGCAATCCCGTCCTGGCCTGACCGGAGGAGCGACCACCTCGCGGAAGCAACCCGTCTCTCTAGTTCCTCGATGGTCCTCTCCCGCCCGTCAAGTATCTCACCTAGCCAAATAGAGTCTGTCACCTCTCGCTCGCTATCGACCTAACGGAGTACAAGTCTTGAGATTCGTTGACCTTTTCGCCGGACTCGGTGGATTTCATGAGGCCCTTACCAGCCTCGGCCACGAGTGTGTATTCGCCTGTGAGTCCGATGCAGAGCTTCGCAGACTCTATCGGTTAAACTATCCCGAAGTCCGTTCCATTCAAGGCGATATTCGTGACTCTAAGGACATCGTTCCGGAGCATGAGATCCTGTGTGCTGGCTTTCCTTGTCAGCCGTTTTCCAAATCTGGAACCCAAATCGGGTTGAAGGACAAGACGCACGGTACGCTGTTCCACGAAATCGTGGACATCTTGGCTACGCATCACCCCCCTTTTGTGATCTTAGAGAACGTTGGAAACTTCGAATTGCACGATGGTGGTCGCACGTGGCGCATCGTACGAGACAGTCTGTTGGAACTGGGTTACCAAGTAAGGGCAACGGAACACGTGAGGAGCAATGGACATGGCCTAGTTTCCCCTCATCATCTAGGCTACCCACATACTCGGGAGAGGTTCTTCGTCGTTGCCTCTTCTTACGACTTGCCGGAGGATCCATTCCCACCTCGCCATCGTCAACGTAAGACGACCCTTGCAGGGCTGGTTCAAACAAACGGAGAACTGAGTGCGCAAGACAAGCTTGAAGTGCGATTGTCAGAAGATCAAGTTGCGTGCATAGACCACTGGAATCGATTGATTCAGAACATTCCAGATGAGCAACCTCTACCCTCGTTTCCGATCTGGGGAGATGAAATATATGCTCGATACCCATTCAAAGATAGAACCCCTTTTGCCTGTAGCACTGACGAACTACTTGCAATGCTCCGGTTGAATGGGAAGTATCGCACGCACACAAAGCAGGAACTCCTGTCTCTTCTCCCAAGCTACGCACGCTCAGAGGTCGTGAGATTTCCTAGATGGAAACAGGCGTACGTCCGCCAGAATCGGCAGTGGTTTCGCAAGGTACAGCCCTATTTCCCGGAAGGCTGGGTCCGAACACTTCGTGGCTTTGTCCCGTCCTTCAGAAAACTGGAATGGAACTGTCAAGGTGAGACACGTGACCTTTGGCAGTGCGTCTTGCAGTTCCGGCCATCCGGCCTCAGAGCGAAACGCTATGTCGCTTGTCCCGCACTCGTTGCGATGACTACCACGCAAATTCCTGTTCTCGGCCCGGAGCGGCGATTTCTAACGCGTATAGAAGGCCGGCGCCTTCAGGGCTTTCCCGACCGGCACCTTCTTCCGAAATCGCGAGCTCGCGCGTTTCGTGCGCTTGGCAATGCTGTACACGTTGGTGTTGCACGGGCAGTAGCCGATGGGCTACTCGGCAACCGTGGCGCATCTGATGGGCGCCTTCAGGACGAACTCACACCATGAACACAGCTGCAACGCGATCAATCGACACCATTAGCATCCGCCCGGGTGTGAACGTGTTATCCATCTTGCGCCATCTGAACTACCGCCCTTGGTTTGCCCTCGCGGAGTTCGTGGATAACTCAATCCAGAGCTTCCTCATGAACCGCGCCGAACTGCTTAGACTTCACGGCGGGCAGTTCGTTTTGCGCGTAGACATCGACGTCGAGCAATACGACGGTGGCCGAATAAGTGTGCGGGACAACGCAGGTGGCATCAAGACGGAGGACTATAGCAGAGCCTTCCGGCCCGCTGAACTACCGCCGGACAGAACGGGACTAGCGGAGTTTGGCATGGGAATGAAGAGTGCAGCCTGCTGGTTTTCACCAACATGGCAGGTGCGAACATCAGCGCTCGGTGAGACGGTCATGCGACAGGTCAACTTCGAGATCGAGAGAATCGTAGCTGACAGAATCGAGGAGCTTCAGGTTACCGAGACCCCGGCAGAAGCCGATGCGCATTTCACGGAAATCACCCTGCTGAACCTTCACAAGACGCTTGCAGGTAGGACCATCTCAAAGATTAAGGAACACCTCAGCGACATCTACCGCGTTTACACGAGAGAGGGCTTGGTCGTCATTCGCTTTAATGGCGAGGAACTGATCTATACGGACCCCGATATCTTGGTCGCTCCGGAGTACGACGAGAACCACGAACCAGTGGGAGACCCCGTCGAATGGCGGCTCGATCTTGACGACTTCGACTTCGGTCAGGGGCTTCGCGTCCGTGGCTTCGCGGCACTGAGGCGGACGGCGAGTACGAAATACGCAGGCTTTTCGCTGTTCCGGCGCAACCGACTGATAGAAGGCAGCGGCGACGACAAGTACCGACCGCAGGCTGTTTTTGGAACACCCAACGATTTTGTGTACCAACGGCTGTTCGGAGAACTGCACCTTGAAGGTTTTGACGTATCCCATACCAAGGATGGCTTCAGGTGGGACGAGAACGAGGAGCCATTTCTTGAATTGCTGAAGGAACGCCTCAACGACACTGCCAAACCCTTGATCCGACAGGCGCGGAACTACCGGGCGCGACCGGCCAAACAAGCTCTCAAGAAAGCCGCAGAGGCTTCATCAACCAGAACGGCGCAGTCTCTCGAACGCCATGGGGTCGCCGCAGTGGAGAGTGCCGCGGCGGACCCTGTCCACGTTGCGACGGCACGCTCGCTATCGCCGGCAGGCCTCGCGTCGCGGCGGATTGTCGATCTGGAATTCGAGAACCGTCGCTGGCGTATCGTACTGGAATTGAGTGACGACCCGGCGATTGGTGAGTGGTTCGAGGTCAGCGAGGCTGTGCTTTCCGGTGAAGAGGGCGGTGGGAGAGAGCTCTTGGGATTGCGGCTTTCTTTACGGCATCCGTTCATGGAGCGATTTGTTGGGGCTGACGGGGAGAAGTTGGAGCCGTTGGTTCGGGTAGCGACTGCGTTGGGACTGGCGGAGAAGGTGTCGCGGGATGGAGGTATTGCGATGGCAGGCACCATTCGGCGGAAGCTAAACAGAATTCTCACGCTTGCTTTGTCCCGCAGGTGACGGGAGTTGGTCTTCAGATGCATACAAATGAACACATCACCGTGCTCGGGGACGATGGCGAACTAGGAACGCCCTGGGACCCAAGGCTGGGAGAGGAGGCTGTCGCCGCTGGTGAACGGGCTCGACTTGACGATCTTGATCGACAGGATGTCATGCACACATCCGTGAGGATTCTCTCCCAGTGCTTGAGTCCGAACGTTGGAATAGGGAGCCGAACAGGGCTGGTTGTGGGTTACGTCCAGAGTGGCAAGACTCTCTCATTCACCACGGTCGCAGCCCTCGCGAATGACAACGGGTTCGGGATTATTGTGGTAATCGCCGGAATGACGAATGAGTTGTCGCAACAGTCCCACACGAGGCTTCTGCGTGACCTCGGCGTGGAGAAGCCCTTTAGTCGCTGGGCCGAGTTCTTCGAGCCGGACGTGGACGACGTGGGTCGAATTCGGGATGTTCTTGTAGAGGCCCGAGAAGACAGCCTACCGGTGGACGAGCGTCGGACCGTTCTGATCACGTTGAAGAAGAATCACGTGCATCTCCGCAACTTGATCGACGTGTTCGCCGAACTCGGTGAGGCGGCGCATGTGCCAGCGCTGGTCATTGACGACGAGGCGGATCAAGCGAGCTTGAACAACTTGGTGCGTAAGGGGGATCTGAGCAGTACATACCGCCGGCTGAGAGAATTGCGAAAGTTGCTACCTCTACACACATTCCTTCAGTACACCGCAACTCCGCAGGCACCGATTCTGATCAACTTGATCGATGTACTTTCTCCAGACTTCGCGATTGTCCTAGACCCTGGTCCGGACTATGTAGGGGGGCGCGACTTCTTCACCAGCCAAAGTCCCCATGTTGGTGATATTCCGCCGGACGAGATACCGACTCGCGACAACACGGTGCTGGAGCCGCCCGATAGCCTACTTCGCGCGTTGCGGCTCTTCTTTGTCGGTGTTGCATCAGGTGAAATCCGAAGGGACGGCCAACCCCGAAATCGGTCGATGATGGTCCATCCTGCGCGAGAGACTGTCAGCCACGTCCAGTATCACGTTTGGGTACAGGCAGTTCGGAATTTGTGGATGGAGACCCTCTCCTTGCCGAGCGATGATCCGGATCGACAAGACCTCTTGAAGCTGTTTCGGGATTCTCACGCCGAGATTTCCTATACAGTCGGAGACCTAGAGTCCTTTGATGACATTACCGACCGTTTGCTGCGGGCGATTCGCAGGACGGATGTCAGGCTTATCAACTCTCTAGCAGAGGCGAACCGTGACATTCACTGGAGCCGAAACTACTCGTGGATACTAGTTGGCGGACAAGTTCTGGATCGAGGCTTTACTGTTGAAGGGCTGACGGTGACCTACATGCCACGAGGCCCCGGAGTAGGGAACGCAGACACGATACAGCAGCGAGCGAGGTTCTTGGGCTACAAGCGACAGTACTTGGGGTATTGTCGCGTTTTTCTCGAGCCAAGCGTTTCCCACCTATATAGGGCCTATGTGCGCCATGAGGAGGACATGCGCGATCGCCTGATGGCGCACATTAGGAGCAGCCGTCCGCTGTCGGAGTTCAGGCGCGTTTTCTTGCTTGCTCGCGAGTTCCGACCGACACGGCAGTCGGTCATTGATATCGACTATACGCGGCCGACCTTCCGGTCAGGCTGGTGCGTGCCAAACCAGCCCCAAGAGGCGGATCTCGAGGCAAACCGAGCTATCGTCGACGGGTTTCTGGAACGCCATGCACAGAACTTTGTACCCGATGAGGGCCATGCTGAGCGACAGGCGCACCAAAGACATCGGGTCGCACGCGGAGTTCCGCTCAATGTGGTGTATAACGAGCTACTTACGCGTCTCGAGATTGACATACAGGATAGCGAGGCTTGGACCTTAGCGCTTATCTTGATTGACCGCTACGCTGCGGACAATCCGGGGTGCGTCTGTACGGTGTTCCACATGCGACCCGACGTTCTGACACGGCGATTGGTTCGAGACGGACGTATCGTGGAACTGTTTCAGGGTGCCTATCCTGTAGAGACACGGGACGTCTATCGCGGGGACCGTGAGTTGAGGGATGCACCGGTGACCGTGCAGCTTCACACGGTGACGCTGCGGACTGAGGACCAGCAAATCGTCGCGAAAGACGTAAAGTTTGCAGCTATCTGGATGGCGTCGCCGGTGTGCCAAGATCTAATCGTCCAGCCACAAAGCACCGGCTAACTGGAGCTTGGGATCATGGTGGACCTGTCCGCGATCTTTGAGCAGCTAGGAATCCCGAAGGCCGATTCGGGTTCCGTGGAAGCATTCGACGCACGACCCGTTCCAAGGCGACCACAATGGCGTGTTGCAAAGAATGCGGCTGGTCTGCCGGCAATCCTAGTCGCCGTGGATGCACCGACAGGAACTGATCGACCACTAGCCGTGTCCTTGGCCAACCTTCGGGTCGAGCACAACGTGCGCTGCGGTGTTTCCCGAGAAGGTGGGGGCCTAGAGGTTGGGAGATACTCCATTATCCAGTGCCTCAGTGGAGATTCGGACGTTCAGGCGTGCTTCCTGCGCACAATCGGCGGTGCACTGGTGGGATTGGAGGGGCGTGTAGAAGCGAAAGATCTCGTTGAACTCGTTGATCGACTGATTGTGCTGTTTAGGCTGGTTGCAAGACCACGTGAACGCGCAATTCACGGGCTTTGGGCTGAGCTATTTGTCATCCTCTCTGCGAACGATCGAGCCGTGATGATCGACGCGTGGCACAGTCAGTCAGTGGAACATTTTGACTTCAGTCGAGGAGACGAGCGTCTTGAGGTGAAGTCGTCGTCCATACGCTCACGTGAGCACGTCTTTAGCTTCGAACAGGTGTATCCGCCGAGCGGCGCGTCCGTCCTCGTTGCTTCCGTATATGTAGAAGAGCAGACCAACGGAAGATCGCTCGGATATTTGTGGGACCAGGTGGTCGATGCGGCTCCGAGCAGTGAGGCGCGATTGAAGGTAGAAAGGGTTTGCATAGAGACCCTCGGTCAGGATCTTGGCGCGGGTCGAGCATTCTCCGCTGATTGGAATCTCGCCGTCGCGTCCCTCGCGTTCTACCAAGTGACGAGTATTCCGCGTCCAGCGGCTGACTGTCCACCAGGGGTGTCGCAACTGCGATTTCGGTCTGACTTGAGCTTGGCTGATCCAGCAGAAGCTCTCAATTTAGGGGAGTTCCATCGTTGCTGTGTGGGCGTTGTGACGCCGCTATAGGTAGCTGCCACTTCAAGAACTGGCTCACTTTCGAACGACTGTAAGACGAGTCATCGATATTCAGGGTCATCTTCATATGGAAACCACATCACGCCACCAACGACGACCGCCGATACCTCTTGGGAGATTGCCGAGCACGTGCGCAATCGAGTTCTGCCTCACGAAACCGTGACGCTTGTGGGCTATGAACTCGATAACGAGGGAGCTACGGTCGGATCGCTAGCGATAGATCTCTTCCTGTGAATCACTCTGCGAATGAGCTACGAGTGCGCCTTCGCTCACCCCGGCAGAATGAGGTAGCGCTCGGCGACACGGCCTAGGCCCCTGGTCATGACTTCCCTTTCCCGTATCCCTTGAGTTCGGCGTCCATGCGTGCGACCGTCTCGCTGTCGCCGGTTGCCTTGGCAGCCTTGCGCAACCCCTTCAGGGACAGGGCCCGCCGCGGCGCGCGATCCAGCGAGGACTGATACGCTTCGGCTGCCTCTTGGGGACGGTCCAAGCCGAGCAACGCGTCGCCGAGCAACTCGAACGCGGGCTTGGCAGGAAACGGCGGGCCGTACCCGAAGGCAGTCCCTTCCTCCATGGCGGCCGCCTCGCGGAGCTTCTCCACGGCGGCCTTCGGTTTCTTCTCAAGCAAGAGCAAACCTTCAAGTTCCAACACCACGATCGGCAGCGAGCGGGATCTGTCGGCGTGCTTGGCGGAATAGTCGCGCAGCCTGGCAAGCCAGCGCTCGCCAGCCTCGTTGTCACCGGTCTTGACGGCGCGCATTCCCTCCGCCAAGGCGTTAGAGCCCCACGCCCGGGCATCGATGCCCTCCGCCTCGACTGGCATTAAATCCAAGTCCCACTGCTCGGTGTCGATCAAGAACTGCGAGCGCATGTAGGCGTGATGGCCGCGGGCCAGCCGAGTGCCCGAAACCTTGGCATCGTGCTCGACCACGGCCAGCCGCTGGCGCGCTTCGTCGAAACGGCCCATCTGCAGGTAGCCGTACTGCATCCACCACAGCGCGTGGTAGCCCCGATTGTCGCTGCCAAGGCCCAAGCGCTTGACCCTGGCCTCGGACGACTCCCAAGAGTCAATGTTCGACGAAACGCACTCCTCCCACATGCCTAGCGCCAAGAAGATGTGGGTTGGCATGTGCTGCGCGTGCGGCGCGGACGAAGCCACCTTGGAGTAGCGGCGAGCGTACCGAAGACCCAGCGGGGCGTGGACTGGATCGTCGAAGGAGTGAATCAGGTAGTGCAGAGCGCCCGGGTGATCCGGGTTCTCGAGATAGACATCCTCGGCAATCGCCGCGATCCGCATGTAGGTCCGGGTGTCCCGCGTCCTGCCTGTCGTTCCGAACAGGGACACAGCATAGAAGCTGGCTGCCTCGCGGTCCTCTGGATGCGCTCGATACAGCTGCTCCATGGCATTCGAGTACCGCTGCCAGCGATCTTCCTTTTCGCCTTCCCCGAACGCAATACGAGCCGCGTCGATATATGCGCGCTCGCGCTCCGTCAGCCGCTTCGCCTTGGCAACGCCAGCAAGCGCGGCCCGCCCCTTGGCCAAGTCCTCGCGGCCCCAGACCGGCCGGTAATGCGACAGAGCCTCTCCCCAATAAGCCATCCCGAAACTCGGGTCCGTTTCGTGCGCCCGCTGGAAGGCGGCAGCCGCGTCGTTGTACTCGAAGTTGTGCATGAGCAGCACACCGGTCAGGAAATGATCCTGCGCCTCGGCGCTTCCGCTGTTGGGAAACTCGATCACGCCGAGCCGCTGGTCAGCGGCTAGCGGCATGGCAAGGGCGAATAGTGTGGCGATTAGGACTCTCACGGTCATTTAGCCTAGCAATCTGAGCCTTGGATTTGGAGCGCGAAATAGACAAACCGTTCTAGCCACAGGTATCGCAGGGGGAATGCGGACGCTCCGGGCACGCAATGCGCCCGGTCCGAACCGACCCTAGTCGAAGGCACCCAACTCGCCGTACCCAGAAAGGCGAACAGTCTTGTATCGTTGTAGGGCACCATGGCACTCCTTCGTTCACGACGATTCCACCTCTTGACTGCCTTCGTTGCGCTTGTGGCAGCCGGACTGGTGGTCACCACCGCCCTGCCGCAACGGCGCTACCGCGGAAACCGGTTCGCCCAAGCCGAGCAAACGGCGCTTGCCCAGCAATTCGTTGGCGCGACCACGAATGGCAAGGTGGAGCCAGGGCTCTTCTCAGTGCGCTCGACCGGAATCTCCACCAAGCCCGTCCTAGACGCCGCACGAGCGTTCCTAGCGACCCTCACTGACGAGCAGCGCGGCCAGGCGCAATTCCCAGTCGATGACTCGGAGTGGCGCCGCTGGGCGAACCAGCACTCCCTGCCCCGGCAGGGGGTGTCGTTCACCGAGCTGGACGAGCGGCAACGCGAAGCTGCCTACGCCCTGATGAAGGCCGGGCTGAGCGCGAAGGGCTTCCAACGAAGCCGCGACATCATGCGCTTGAACTACACGCTGGGCGAGATCACTTCCAACTTCGAAGAGCTGGACGAATGGTTCTATTACTTTACGTTCATGGGCGACCCGTCCGAGGACAAACCTTGGGGCTGGCAGCTTGACGGCCACCACCTGATCGTCAACTACTTCGTGCTGGGCGACCAGGTCGTGATGACGCCAACTTTCATGGGTTCGGAGCCAGTGATCGCCGACTCGGGCAAGTACAAGGGAGTATCGGTGATGCAGGACGAGCAGCGACGGGGTCTCGAACTCGTGCAATCGCTCACTGACGAGCAGCGGGCCAAGGCGGTGCTCGCCACCACCAAGACCGGCAACAACGCGGCGGCCGAGGCGTTCAGCGACAACGTCGTTCTGGACTACGCCGGACTGCAGGCCACCGAGCTCAACTCGGAACAGCGCGAACTGCTTCTCGCCCTGGTGCAGGAATATGTCGGAAACATGTCCGACGGTCACGCCAAGGTCAAGATGGCCGAGGTCGAGCAGCACCTAGGCCGGACCTATTTCGCCTGGATCGGCGAATTCGGCCCGGAGAGCACCTTCTACTACCGTGTCCACAGCCCTGTCATCCTCATCGAGTTCGACCACCAGCGCCCGATCTTCCTGCGCCACCTGCCGCGCCAGCCGACCCGGCAGCACATCCACTCGGTGACACGCACGCCCAACGGGAACGACTACGGCAAGGATCTGCTGCGACAGCACTACGAGCAGAGCCACAAGGCAGAGCTCGATGCGACGCGGGCCGCCCTCGGGAGGGTCAGCGCAGACTGAGCGCGCATCGCGCCGGTTCAGGAACCGTGGGCGACCCGTAACTACTCAGGCCCTTTTTTGACTATGTGTCTTGTCGCCTGAGCTCACGCGCAGCAATGCTTGCGCTGGTTGGGGCCGGGTAGGTTTCGAACGGTTGCTCGTGGCGGGGTCCTGTCTCTGAGCGGGAACCGTTGTGAGC
>JAJDZN010000086.1 GCA_022824585.1 Bryobacterales bacterium
TCCGCTCATACTGCGCATCGGTGAGTTCCAACGCCTTGATCCTCCCTCACAATCCCGTCCCCAAGACGGCAATCCGGAGGATATCACGTTCTGATCAGTTTGTGTTAACACGCCCTAGTTCCAGTTGAGCCTGCAAGCCCGGGATAACGACCTGCAGATAGTCGTCGGGCACTTGTATGCCGTGGAGTCCCTTCTCGTACTTGAGCGTAACATTCACCAGATCCCGACTGGACGGCCGCGAATTGGCCGCCGGGGGAACCGGGCTGCGGCCGACACCGCTCAACGCCAACGAGGGAGCAAAGCAAGCGACGTATTCTCTTGCCACGGAATGGCTCCAGCCGGTTTGCTGGATGCGCTGCTCGAGCAGCCGCACGCGATTCTCGCCCGGTGCCATTGCCCGATAGTCAAGATACGCACGCCATGCCGCCGCGACCGCCTGCCTTACGTTTTTCCTTGGTGTCCGCTCCAATTCGTCGCGAATCCGCCTCAGGATCAATTCGCTGATCGCCTGTTGTCCTCCGGCCCACCAGGCAGCCGCAGGGTTTCTCCAGATACGCGTGATCCAATGAGCGAGTTGTTGAGTTCGAACGGGAAGTCCCGGCTGGTCGGAAGCAAAATATCCGCGGACATGGGCAACTTGAGTCTGTGATATCCCCTCGCAGTCTGCGGGAGAGGGATCGATGCCAGACCAGGCTTGCGCCGGAATTCGCCCCGACAGGTCCAGCCCTTCACGCTGCTCGCGTGGTCTTGGATCGCTGTCCAGGCAGTACCAATCGAACGGGTCAATGACCGGTCCATCACCGGTGTGGGCATCGAACGCAGTTGGTTGCCCATAGCGGACCCCCGGGTCGAAAACACATAACCACTCTGCTGGCAGAGCCGGCTGGCGCCGCGCAAACGCCTGTGCACCTTCAGCGGAACTAACGACATGGGCCACCATGCCGCGTTCGTGCGGTGCCAGAGCTCTCGGGCCCCGGCGGGCCCTGGTTAGAACCCGGCTGCGCCAGCGTTTGGGATCCTTGGCACGTTGGGACCACCCTTCAAGCGTCTCCCACAGGGCGCGGTGCCCGCACCCTTCCTGCGTTTCGTAAAGCAGCGGCTCCACCCCTTTTTCGTTCCATGCGGCAACCGCACTCACCTCAGACCGGGTCTGGAATGCATACGTCGCGTTCGACAAACTGTTCGACTGTTGCAGCCCCTGAAGCAGATATCGGATGGGCGGATCTTCGGCCGAATATCCGACAAACACGACTACGTACTTCTCGAGGACCATCTTGATGAATTCACGCGCCCAACCCATCGCCAGGTACGCATCACCGAAACTGGCGCTTGATAAAACAAATCCGTCTTCGGTCGGCGCCGAGTACTCGGGGTCGACACAGCCGTGCAGATGCACGATTCCCCAGTCAGCCTGACCGACATTCAGTATTGGCAGTGTGGAGCGCGTTACGGTAGCCAGTCGCGAATTGCAGCGCTCGAACAATCGATCGAAATTCGTGGTGATGAGCCGATTCACGCCGGATGGACGCCGGCTTAGTTCCAGCAATATTCGGTGTGCGCTGAGGTCGACATCTGGACGCGGGACAAGCGCTTGGGCCACTTCGGAATCAATATGGACTCGGGGGAAGCTTCGTTCCAGCAGTTGAAAAACCTGATCTGCAGGGGTGCGAGTAGCTTGGTAGAGCCGAAGTGCTTCGTCCGTTTCGGCCGCGCCTAGGCGATCCAAGACTTGGCCGGTGAGCTCATCGAAGTCGGGTAGTCCGGCTCTGGCTGTGGAAACGCCGGCGCCACAAACGAACGCGACCCGCCCGTCATCATGAGCCCAGAGCAGCTCATCGGGAAGATTGGCGCCGTCAGCGGTGAATCGCACGGATTACCGGTTCCCAACCAAATCGTGAAAGGAATCCGATCCCATGCGTCCGATTGTGCTCCCAGCAAGGTGTTGATGACCTAGTTGGTTTGCGGTCAATTGATTTCAGCAGGTTGTTGGTGCTGGGGCAAATCGTCAAGTGGTTGGTTGTGTCCCAACGCATGGTGTAGCAATGGATGCGAGGAGCCATATCAGTCGGAACGCAGTGTTGGTGCTGCTTCGGCTGGTGATGTGAGCTTGATCAAGAATCGTGTATGGACTGCGTGGCGCGGCCTGAGGCAACCAGCCACGCCGCTACCACGAACTGGAGGCACGGGCACTGCGGATGGACTGGTTAAGGGAGCTGGGAAAGGACGACCGGGGCAGCCGGCCGCGCTGCGTTCTTCTTTGCGATGGAAGTGCAGACCGGGTTGCCCGGCGACTCACGGACGTCGTACACAGACCGGAAGTCGAGATCTCAGCCCAAGACCGGTGGCAGCCACAAGGCACAGGTGACGTGCGGGAAGTTGAGCTGGACAAGGCGCTGGATGGCGGCGCGGCTCTACTCCCCAGGGCGATGCGCCTGCAATTGAGGAAATGGTGGATGATGGACGGCAGCGGCAGGTCGCGGACACCAAGCTGGGACATCGCCAGCACCTGCACCGTGTCCGGCCGAAAAGGTCTGCTGCTTGTGGAGGCGAAGGCGCACGCCAGTGAATTGACCAAGGGCGACAAGTGTGGGGCCGGGCCTGCAAACCGTAAACAGATCGAGGGTGCTCTCGCGGAGGCGAATACCGGGTTGCGAAATGCGACCGGCGGCTTGTGGCGGCTCTCTGTTGAGCATCGCTATCAGATTGCAAACCGGTTCGCTTGGTCCTGGAAGTTGGCGCAGCTCGGTGTACCTGTCGTCCTGCTCTGCCTCGGGTTCCTGAACGCAGTTGAGATGGCGGACAGGGGGAGCCCGTTTAGGTCCGGCGACGAATGGAGAGATACGCTGTTGGAGTATTGCCGCGGCGTAATCGATCCGGCCTGCTGGGAAACGATGCTGAACGTCGAAGGCACATCACTGCTGGCCTTGATTAGAAGCGACGCGCAACCATTCCAACAGGCGTAGCAGCTTCTCGGCACATTGGACGATGCATTAGCGCGGATGGCGTGGCATTGTCCTTGCCGCTCACGCAGTCGCGCTACAGCTAGCGCATTTCCTCCATGTCTTGCTGTCGGTCCGTTGGCTCCTGCAGTTCCCGTCGTAGGTCGCTGGAGAGCATCTCGAGCCGCGCGGCTGTTCCTCGGAATCGCCAGAAACCACGTCGGACGAGCCGGTCGCTGTGCTCCGCCTCGACAAATCTCATGATCATGGCAGCGCGCTCGCGCTCGGATTTCGTTGCGGCCTCGGCACCCGATTCAACCGCTAGCTTCCGATAACGATCCAAGAGCGGGGAGGAGATCGAGGTGAGCTCACCTCTTTTTTCGAAATCACGCTCTGCCTCCGCCATGATGATTTCGGTTTCCAGACTCATGCCTTCCGAGCTGGCGCGATATTCCGGCTCTTGGCGGGCGAAGAGAGCGTCAGCAACTTCTTCATCCGTGGCTCTTCCCGCAAGAAACCGGTCGTACAATTCTCGCTCGAGGGTTCTGAAGACGAGTACGAATGCTGCCGTCCGGATGAGCGCGTCGTACTTGCCACGCAGCATGGCGAGCATGAGTCCCAGACGACGGAGCGCCTGTTCCAACGTCCGCAGATCCATGTTCGGTGGCCTGAAGAAGCGAACCAGCCAGTCCCTCGCGATGCCATCCACTTTTCGCGCGTCCACCTCGCCGGCACTTGCTCCCTGGACCTGTGACCGAAGGTCCGCGAGGCGAGCGGTAATGAAGGCTTCTCGATTGCCATCGGGTAGGCGAACTTCAATGTCGATGAATCGACGCAGATACACTGCGGCATCAAACTGGGCTCCGTAAATCGCACGAACCGCGTGAACCAACTCCTCGCGGTTTAGCGAAAGAACGAACACCACTCCGTTCACAGCGCAGAGATGCTTCAAAACCTCCAGAAGTTCGACGGCATAGGTCGGTCGACAGCGATCCAGCTCGTCGATGACCACCACCAACGGCACATCCTTGTCCGACTTCGCTCTCAGATCCGACGCCGCCACCTCAAGAGCTTCGCGAAACCCCTCGATTGCCTCCTTCGCCTCACTGTATTGCGAAACGCGCTTGTCAACGAAGGCTGCCAGTGCCTCTTCCACTGCTTCCGCACCAGGAGGGCCAAGAACATGAGATGCCAAATTTCGGACGGCCGCTGAGCCCACAGTTCGCAATACCCTGCTGGCAGTGCTTTTCAGCTTCGTGATGGCGGCTTGGTCATCTCCCATGAGGCGCATCAGCGCCCCTCGCAGTTCCTCCGACAGGGCCAAAAAAGGCTCGCTTGCGAAATCGGTTTCCCATGCGTTGAATGTCACTACTGTCGTGTCACAGAGATTTTGACGGTTTGAGGCACGTTCATTTCAGTTCCGGGAGGTGTTCGGGATCGACGAGAAGGCGGATGCTCCGAGCCTTGCCGGGGATGCGTTCGATCAGGCGCGCCTGATGGAGATTGAGCACCATCTGGTGCACGGTCGGCGGGGTGACGCGGAAGTATTTCCGCATGTCGGCCTCAGCCGGCGGCCTGCCGTTGATCTTCGTATAGGCGTGGATGAAGGCCAGGTACTGGCCCTGCCTGTCAGTGAACCCGGCGGGCTTGCGGGGCGGGGCTGTTTGATTCAATCAGTGTGTCCAGCCTTCGGAGGCACTGATGAACGTACGTTATCGCGTGGAACTTCACGAATCGGAACGTGACGAACTGAAAGCCCTGCTGGCGGGCGGGCGGCAGCCGGCCCGCCGTCTGAAGCGGGCGCAGATCCTCCTGGCCGCGGATCAGGGGGCCGCGGATGCGGAGATTGCCGGGCGGGTGGTCTGCGGCCTGTCGACCGTGACCCGCACCAAGCGCCGTTTCGTCGAGGGCAATCTGGAGTTGGCCCTGTCCGAGGCGCCGCGCTCCGGCGCCGCCCGCAAACTCACCGGCCAAGAGGAGGCCCTGCTGATCGCGACGGCCTGCTCCAAGCCGCCGCCCGGGCGGGCCCGCTGGACCCTGGAGCTGCTGTGCGATGCCATGGTCCGGCTCACCGAGCATCACACCCTCTCGCGCGAGACCGTGCGCCGGCGCCTCGGCGAGAACCAGCTCAAGCCATGGCGCAAGGACATGTGGTGCATCCCCAGGGTCGACGCGGCGTACGTCGCGGCCATGGAGGACGTGCTCGACCTCTACCACGAA
Source organism: Bryobacterales bacterium (assembly GCA_022824585.1). Taxonomy (GTDB): domain Bacteria; phylum Acidobacteriota; class Terriglobia; order Bryobacterales; family UBA6623; genus VXMF01. The sequence continues at coordinate 5,160 of JAJDZN010000086.1, forward strand.
ACCCCCGATCCGAGCCGCCCCGTGATCTGCTTCGATGAAAGCCCGAAGCAGCTGATCGGCGAGACCCGGACCCCGGTGCCGGCAAGGCCGGGACAGCTCCGGCGTATCGACTACGAGTACCGGCGCAACGGCACCGCCAACCTCTTCGTCTTCGTCGACGCCCATCGCCCATGGCGGAAGGTCAAGGTCACCAGCCGACGGACCGCCGCCGACTTCGCCGCCTGCATGCGGGAACTGAGCGATGTGCACTTCCCCGAAGCCGATCGGATCCGGGTCGTGCTCGACAACCTGTCGACCCACACGCCGGCTGCCCTGTACAGCTCCCTCCCGGCCAAGGAGGCCAGGCGCATCCTCCGCCGGATCGAGTTCCACTACACACCGAAGCACGCCAGCTGGCTCAACATGGTCGAGATCGAGATCGGCGTCCTGCAACGTCAGTGCCTCAGCCGACGGATCCCCGACCGCGACACACTCGAAGCCGAGATCGCCGCCTGGGAGCAGCAGAGAAACGACAGCCGGGCCCGCATCAACTGGATGTTCACCACCGAAAAAGCCAGAGAAAAACTGGCCAAAGCCTACCCAAAAACCGATGCTTCCGAGTTCCAAACCAAAGAGTCAAAATCTCTGTGACACGACACTA
>JAJDZN010000154.1 GCA_022824585.1 Bryobacterales bacterium
TAAATGCGATGATAGACAGACGGCTTCTGGCGCTGGAGGGACAACGCAGGAAGCTGGACGCAGCGCCGAAAATCGCAACGGCCCTTGAGCAGCGCCAGCGCAAGCTCCTCTGGCGCGCCCTGTTCAACGCGGTCGCGGTCGACGCGGGGCTCGATACGTCGGGCATCCAGACCTTCGCCATTGAAGAGGGGTTTACCGAAGAGGTGCTGCTCCAGCACGTGATGCTGGCGAATGAGGCCGATGCGTGGAGCGTGCTCGAGGCGCTCGATGCGGGAGAGCCGATGGATGTGCTCGCCGTCGAACGTTCGACTCACCACGAGACAGGGGGCTTGGGGGGCTACTTTAGCTACATGTCTGTATCCCAGGTGCTCCCGGAGATCAGAGAGCAGATTCTGTCGCTAGAGCCTGGTCAAACCTACCCGAAACCTCTGACTTCCCGCTACGGAATTCACGTGTTTCGCCTGATTGACCGTCGTCCCGCCGACCTTGCGAACTGGTGGGATGCTGTGCTCAAGGAGTTCCGCGTACGCGAGAGGAGCCGCGTCTTCGAGTCCTTTGCCGATAGCTTGGCGGATGCGCATGGCCTAGTCTGTGAGTCTCTGGTTGACGACCGTCCTGCGTCGGATCCTCTCTGTACTTGGACGGGCGGTCAGCTCTTGTCATCCGACGTCGATCTGGCCGCCGCTGGGGAGGATCTACAGAGCTGGTTGCGCACGAAGGCCCGCGATCGACTTGTCGTCGAGGAAGCCAAGCGTCGTGGCATGAACCGCGAATCCCTAGTGCGCGATCAGATCGAGGCGCTGAGGGAAGAAATGATGATCGACAGCCTCCGGCGGGTCGTCGCCGGTCGCATTGAGGTAGCGGATGTCGAGAAACGGGCGTACTACGAGGAACACCTTGAGTTGTATGGTCCGCGTCCGACGGTTCGCGTCGATGAGGTCCTCGTTGCGGACCTTACGCTGGCGCAGCGACTCCGCGGCCAAGCAGAAGCGGGGACCCCGATCGACTCCCTAGCACGGGTACACAGCATTCGCGAGGTGACGAAGAAAAGAGGCGGGTCGATGTGGCTCGTCACGAGGGACAATCCGCTCTTAGGGCCCCTCGCGCCCCTCGCTCTCGACTCGGAAGTGGGGGCGCTCCTAGGCCCCCTTGAAGTACCGGGCGGGTATTCCGTTCTGCGCATCGCGGAAAAGAGTCAGACGCCGGCGCGTCCCTATGAGGCAGTGGAACGGAACATTGAAGTGATTCTCCGTCTGCGCGCCGAGCATCAGAAAATGGACTCGTTGCTGGTCCAACTCCGCGTGGACTTCGCCGACGAGGTCATGGTCCATGAAGACGCGTTGGGATCCGTACTAACCGATTGGGGGGATCGCGAAGATGATGCCCAAAATTAAAGAGTACTTGGTGTCATGTCTGCCGTCCTCGTCTTCTTCCTACTGAGCGCCTGCGAGGGGCCTGTCGAGAAACAGGCGGTCGCACGAGCCCTCCTCGACAGCGCGCTTGAGCATTCGGCTCGTGGTGAATCCGCCGAAGCAATTCTACTGCTGCGACGCGCAGTGCAGCTAGATCCACAGGATCCGGTCATCCACTACGATCTCGGCAACAATCTGGCGCGGCAGGGCCGTCTCGACCAAGCCGCGGCGTCTTACCAACAAGCGATATCCCTCAAGCCCGAGTACGCGGCAGCCCATTACAACTTGGCCTCCGTGCGCTCCGCAGCGGGACACCACGAAGAAGCGGAAGAACTGATGGCGCGAGCGATTGAGGCCGATAGCGGATATCAGCCCGCCCACAAGGCTTTGGCGCAGTTGCGGGAACGGCGAGGCGACTACGACGGAGCCATCGAAGCGCTGGAGATTGCAGTGGGAATCCGTCCCGAGGATGTGGAGGCGCGCAATCGGCTGGGCTACCTGCTGGGGAAGCAGGGGCGACGGGACGCGGCCGCAGTGGTTTTGCGGAGAACGTTGCAGATCGACTCGACCCATGCGGACACTTGGGCGCACTTAGGTGCGCTACAGCTCGCCGCCAAGGATTTCGCGAGTGCGCGCCAGCATCTCGAGATGGCCATTCAGTTCAATATGCACCACACAAAGGCGCACTTCGATCTGGCCAACTGTCTGCTGCGCTTGGGGCAGAAGGAGAGTGGGCGAAAGGTGATGCGTCGATTCGAGATGCTGAGATCGATCGACACGGACATTGTCAAGTACCGCGAAGCGATCCGCCACGACCCCACCGACCCGGTTCTCTACCGGGAATTGGCTCGCCTGTATTCGAGGCGGGGTGAGACGGACAAAGCGATTCAGCTCTATCGACAGGCTATCGCACGAGATGCCGAATTTGCCGCTGCCCACAACAACTTGGGAAACCTCTTATTGCAGCAGAATCGACCCGAAGAGGCTGCCCGGGCCTATCGAGCCGCATTGCGCGCCGACTCCACCTATGCCTTTGCCCACAATGGGATCGGCAATGTCAGGCTACTCGCGGGGAATAGGACAGGGGCCGTGGAGGCCTTCAAACGTGCGGTCGAACTAGACTCCTCGAACCAAACGTTCGTCGATAACCTCAAATCCGTACAGATACTACAGCACGCGGAGAAATCGCATGACCGCTGAACGACCATTATCGCTGACGACGCGACCTGTCTCGGCTAACTGTGAACGGAGGGACTTCCACATGAAGATCAGACCTATCGCTTTAGCTGCGATGATCTTGGCGCTGGTCGCGAGCAGCGGGTGTGGGCCGCAGACCGCTGAATCCCCGGAAACCGGCTCCGCGCCGCTGGCCGAGGAAGAGATCCGGCTGGGATTTCTGGTGAAAATGCCAGAGGAACTGTGGTTCCAGAACGAATGGAGATTCGCCCAACAGTGCGCCGACAAGTACGGGTTTGAGCTGATCAAAATCGGCGTTCCAGACGGGGAGAAACTCCTCGCGGCCATCGATGTCCTCGCGGCCAAGGGAGCACAGGGCTTTGTTGTCTGCACACCCGACGTTCGGTTGGGGCCAGCCGTGATGGCCAAAGCCGGTAGCCACAACATGAAAGTGTTCACGGTAGATGATCAGTTCGTCGGCGCGGACGGCGAGTTCATGGACGTCCCGTACATGGGCATTTCAGCCGTGGAAATCGGTCGCCAAGTGGGACGGGAACTCCACAAGGAGTTCACCAACCGCGGCTGGCCGTTGGAGGAAACGGGTGCGCTCGGGATCACGTTCGACGAACTCGACACCGCGCGCGACCGCACCGATGGGACGATTGAAGCGCTGGTCGAAGCTGGCTTCCCACAGGAGCGCATTTACTTGGGGGCGGAGAAGACCACCGACATCCCAGGAGCGTTCGATGCGGCTAACATCGTCCTGACCAAATACCCAGAAATCAAACGCTGGTTGGTGTTCTCGATTAATGACGAAGGGGTCCTCGGCGCGGTGCGCGCTTTGGAAGGGCGTGGGTTTGGCGCGGCGGAGACCATTGGTATTGGCATTGGCGCTGGTACAGGGCTGACCGAGTTTGAGAAGGAGGAACCGACGGGGTATTTCGCGACCTGTATGATTAGCCCCCGCCGTCATGGGTACGAGACGACGGAACTGCTTTACAAGTGGGTCAAGGAGGGCGTCGCTCCGCCCGCGGACACGCGCACGGCAGGCGTCATGGCCTACCGCGATAACTACAAAGAAATCCAGACTACGCTGGGTCTCGATTAGGTCGCGGTCTTGGAATCCTCGTCTCCTCCGGTAGTTGAGTTCCACGGCGTCTCAAAGACGTTTCCAGGAGTCCGCGCTCTAGAGGATGTCTCGTTTTCGGTTCGCCGCGGTGAAGTCCGCGCCCTGATCGGCGAGAACGGAGCGGGGAAGTCCACGCTGCTGAAGATCTTGAGCGGTGTCCATCTGCCCGATGCTGGAAGCGTGGTGCTGGAGGGGCGCGAACGAGTTTTTTATTCGACTGCGGAAGCCTTGGACGCCGGCGTTGCCGTCATCCATCAGGAACTCCAGCTCGTCCCCGAAATGTCCGTGGCCGAAAACCTCTACCTCGGCCATCTCCCCGCAAGGCTAGGAGTTGTGGATCGCCGGCGTCTGCGCGAAGCCGCGCACCGCGACTTGGAACGTTTGGGTGAAGCCA
>JAJDZN010000162.1 GCA_022824585.1 Bryobacterales bacterium
GGCTGGAGTGGATGCGCGGCGAGAATCCGGAGTTGGAGGCCTTCTGCAAGGAAGGCAACGAAGAGCCGTTCTTCGTCAAGAACCTCGAGAACGTGCAGGGCGACGAGCGGGACGTGATCTTCATCTCGGTCGGGTACGGCAAGGATGCCGGCGGCTACATGTCGCAGAACTTCGGCCCGGTCTCGAGCGAGGGCGGAGAGCGGCGCCTGAATGTCCTCTTCACGAGGGCGAAGCGACGCTGCCACGTGTTTGCTTCGATTCGCCACGGTGACATCCGCATTGATGTCACGAAGCAAGCCGGCCCGCGCGTGTTGAAGCGGTTCTTGAAGTATGCCGAGACGGGGGATCTGGACATCCCGGTGCTCACCGGTGCCGAAATGGACAGTCCGTTTGAAGAAGCCGTGGCGAAAGCGCTGCAGGACCATGGCTACAAGTTGGCCGCGCAAGTCGGCTCGTCAGGGTTCAAGATCGACTTGGCGGTGTACGATCCCGATGACGACGGTCGCTTCCTGCTGGCCATTGAGTGCGATGGCGCGCGCTATCACAGCTCCAGCTGGGCGCGCGAGCGCGACCGCCTGCGCCAGACCGTGCTCGAAGGCAAGGGGTGGATATTCCATCGCATCTGGAGCACGGACTGGTTCTACAGCCGCGATGCAGAGATGCACAAGCTCTTGGACGCGATCGACAGGGCTCGATCCGTTGGCGGACCAAAGATCCGCCCGACCGCCAAGGTAGAAGGCCCGGTCGTGGCCCGCGAGGCTCCGATTGAGCGCCCGCCGCCGGAGAAGATCAAGTACGTTGAGGCTGCGTTCCCCATCGAAGAGAGCAGGTTCGGCGAGCTGCACGAGATGCCGGAGAGCGTCCTCGCCGGCTACGCAGCCAAGAGCGTGGAGATCGAAGGACCGATTCATATTGACGAGGTCTGCCGTAGGCTAAGCCGGCTCTGGGGATACAAGCGGGCGGGGGCACGCATCAGCAACGCCGTCCGGCTGGCGGCTGAACGAGCCATTCGAGTGGGAAGGGTTCGGTTATGCCAGCCGGACCCGCCATTCTTCCTCGAGAGCTCCGGTACCACGGAATCCCCGGTCGTGCGGGACCGGGCAGATGCAAGCTCGTCCGTCCGCGCGGTCGACATGCTTCCGCCGACCGAACTGTGGCAGGCCATCCTGCGTGCTGTCGAGGCCAGTATTGCCATCAGCCCAGCGGAGTGTGCCGGCGATGTCGCTCGAATGCTCGGATTCAAGTCCACCAGCGCGCAGCTCAGGTCATGTATCGAGCGCGAGGCTAACGTGTTGGTGGAAAAGGGTTCGCTATTGCTGATCGATGGTAACTTGCGCTTGCCATAGCGCCTTTCCAGGCGCCTGGGCGCTAGTAGACGATGAACTCAAGCAGATTCCCGTCGGGGTCTCGCGTATAGAGGCTGGTTCCTTCGGCCGTGCCGCCGTCGCGACCGCCCGTCCGAGGCACCGGGCCAGTGACGATTTCCGCTCCAGCGCGGGCGAGCATTTCGGACAGCGCGGATTCTGTGCCGTCCCACACGAAGCAGAAGTCGCCGCAAGGCGGCTCGGCGGCCGGCGCTCGCAGCGTGAACTGCCCGCTCTGCCATAGCGCCGGCCGGTGGAAGTTGATCTTGTGATCCCCGAAATGCACGGAGCAGATCCGCTCGCCCTCCCGCACCTGGAAGCCCAGATCGCGGTAGAAGCGCAGCATCGCCTCGGTGCTTCGCATGGGCGCGGCAACGTGGTCGAAACCGCTGACCGTCCCTGATTGGCCCGCGGCCCGGCGCCGTGCGACGAGAGCCAGACTGCTCAGCGCTGCGCCCCAAGCCCACAGAGAGCGCCTGAGAAATCCTCCCTCGATATGGCTTGGCATCGTTAGCCCCCCTGTACCGTTCCGCTGACGGTGAAAGCAGATGGGCTCCAGTGTGCCACCCGCATCTCGTAGTGGTAGTCATCCGAGACTTGCGTGTAATACGCCGTCACGGCAGTGCCATCCGCCGTCTGCACGGTGCTGGGGTACCCGCAATCGGGCCGGGGGCAGTCCGCGATCCGGAACGGCGGGCTCCAGGACGCTCCGGCATCGTCGCTCAGTCTGACATCCACACCGTAGTTGTTCCAGCAGCGGTTGCCGTGGCTCAGCAGGACTCTACCGTCGGCCAGCCGGCTAAGGTGGCCGGTCACCTGCAGCGGCAGTGTCAAGGGCTGCTGACGTTTCCAGGTGCGGGCGTCATCGTCTGACGTGAACAGCTCGAGATGGACATCGCGCCTCTCCCCAAACTCCCGAGCGGCTGCCAGCCAGCGCCCTCCGCCCAAGTGCAAGATATCCGTTTCGTTGCCGCCGGGATGGAGCGACACCGCCTCTCCCCAAGTCCGCCCATCATCCGGGCTCCTGAGCAGGTGACAGGCGCGCGACTGCTCTCTTCTCAAGTACGCCGCCACGCACAGCGAGCCATCATCCGCCGCGCGTATGTTGCCGAAGGGGATGAACTCGTTGCCTGCTCCGACCCCGTCCGGTGGCGGGGCGGGGAAGTCGGTGCTCACCGACCAGGTCCTGCCTTGGTCCGATGACCGACACACCCACGGGCGCAAGGGCTGGCTGTGGGGATTGACCGGCTCTCCCCGCCGGTTGCGGTCGGCCCAGCCGCTGCACAGAACGACGACATCGCCGTTGGCGGCGATCCCAGCCGCGCAATTCATCCGGTTCGTGCCGGGCTCGTGCTGGGCGGGCCGGCCGCGAAACCTCCACGTGCGCCCGCCGTCTTCGCTGGCCCAGCAGTCCAAGTCGCCCTCCCACAGGCCGTGGCACGGCTGGTTGAAGATCAGGGCAAGGATGGTGCCGTCGTTCAGGATCTGGAGATTGGGCCACGCGCAGACTCCTTGAATGGCCGTGCGCGTGGAGATGCTGGTTGACCAGCCCGGATTCGCGGCGTTTGCACGCTGCCGGCTTCCCAGAATCGCTCCCGGCAGCCATGCGGCAGCGGCTGCCGGGATACCGGCTAGCAGGTCACGGCGTCGGCAATCCACGGCAATACTGTACTCGCCGCAAGGACAATTCGGCATAATGATCAGCGGGAGGCTGGTCTCGTCCCGAATGCATAGACCGATCCAGCGGCGCACGGCCTGGCTGCTCGGCTTGGCCATGGCCATGCCTGGTCTGTGCACTGCTGCCTCGGTGGAATTCGGCAGCGACGTGCAGCCGTTGCTGTCGGACCGCTGCTTCGCGTGCCACGGCCCCGACGCGGCCCAGCGGCAGGCTGGACTGAGGCTGGACCTGCGCGAAAACGCCGTCGTTCCGGGAATGTCCGGCCGTGCGCCGATCGAGCCGGGAGATCCCGCGGCCAGCGAGCTGCTCCAGCGGGTGGCTTCGACCGATCCGGCGCGACGGATGCCCCCGTCATATTCGGGCCACGCGCCCTTGGAGGCTGAAGAGGTCGAGATCCTGCGGCTGTGGATCGAAGGCGGTGCCGAGTATTCGACCCACTGGGCTTTCGTTCCTCCTGAGCGCCCGGAATTGCCGGACGTGTCGCAACCAGGTTGGCTGCGCCAGACGCTCGACTCATTCGTGCTCGCGCGCTTGGAAGACGAGGGCCTAACCCCTTCGCCGGAGGCGGCGCCGGGCGCGTGGCTGCGCCGCATGATGCTCGACTTGACCGGCCTGCCGCCGTCGATCGCGCAGGTACGCTCATTCGAGCGTGCTGTCGAGCGTGACGGCGAGGCCGCCTATGCCAAGGCGGCCGATCAAGCTCTGTCATCGCCGCGCTACGGCGAGCGGATGACGATGGATTGGCTGGATGTTGCGCGCTACGCGGACACGCACGGATTCAACAACGACTCCGAGCGTTCGATGTGGCGCTGGCGCGATTGGGTCATCGAGGCATTCAACCGCAACTTGCCCTATGACCGGTTCATTACGGAGCAATTGGCTGGCGATCTGCTGCCGAGCCCGACGATCGACCAGCTCATCGCCACGGGCTTCAACCGCAACCACGTCATCAACTCCGAGGGCGGCATCATCGAGGAGGAATACCGCGTGGAGTACGTGGCCGACCGTGTGCGCACGCTCGGCATGGCATGGCTCGGGCTGACCGTGGAGTGTGCCCGCTGTCACGACCACAAGTTCGATCCCATATTACAGGCGGACTATTACAAGCTGTTCGCGTTCTTTGACAACGTCCCGGAACTGGGAGAGGCGGGCCGGGTAGCGAACGCGGTCCCCATGATTCCGGCCCCGACTGCCGGGCAGCGCGCCCAGATCGCCAACCTGCGTTCCCGTATTGAGGAGTTGGAACGAGCGGACGGTGTCAGCGCAGCACGGTTCGAGCCGGCCGCGGACACCCTGGCGGCGTTGACCGTCCCTGAGTATCCGCATAATGCCGACTTCTTCGTTGGCTGCGAGGACGGCCCTGATGCCGGCGTTGCGGGGCGCGCCTGTGATGCTAGGGAGATCGATCCGGAGACGGAGATCAAGCTGGAAAAGCACGGGGCATTCACGCTAAGCATGTGGTTTCGCGCCGATGCCGAGCATTCCGATGCTCCGCTGTTCTCCGCGATCGACTACTCCGATGACCCGGCTTCGTCGCAGTATGGCCAAGGCATCGGGCTGCGGTCGACCGGCAGCGAGCTGGAATTGCGGCTCAGCAAACGCTATCCGTCGTACTCGATCACTGTCCGCAGCAGCGGGGCTTCGCTGCGTCCGAACCAGTGGCATCACGTCGCGGCAGTCTACGAAGGCTCCGAGGGCAAGCGCTCTATGCGCGCCGAGGCCGCTTGGGTCCGCCTCTATGTTGACGGCAGCGAGGTCGGAACCATGGTCTTGCACGACGACGCACAGTCGGCGGCTAAGTTCATGGCGCCGTATCGGCTCGGTCGTGACAACAGTCCCGCCAAGCGCGAGTTTCCTGGGACGTTCGACGAGGTCGCAGTCTGGCGGCGGGCCTTGACCGAAAACGAGGTTCTTGAGGTATTTGAAGCAGCGGCGCTGCCTTGGGCTGTGGCCCGTTCTAGCTCGCGACTCGAACGCCGCTGGCTCTATCGCAAGCTGCATCCTGCGACCGAACTAGCCGACTCGCGCCGGCAGCTGTTCGCCCTGGAGCGCGCCTTGCCGACCACGATGGTCATGCAAGACATGGGCTCGGGGCGGCAGACCCACGTGCTGATGCGCGGGCGCTACGACAGCCCGGGCGAGCCAGTGCCTCCGAGTGTGCCCGAAACATTGCTGGGCAAGTGGCCTGATGCCGCTCCGAAGAACAGGCTCGGTCTGGCGATGTGGCTGACTTCGGGCCGGCATCCGACGACCGCGCGGGTGGTGGTCAATCGGTTCTGGCAACAGATCTTCGGTCTGGGACTTGTCAAGACCAGCGGCGATTTCGGCCTGCAGGGCGAGACACCGAGCCATCCTGAACTGCTGGACTGGCTGGCGGTAGATTTCGCCGCTTCCGGCTGGGACGTCAAGCGCCTGATGAGAAACATCGTCCTGTCGGCCACGTACAGGCAAGACTCGGCAGCGGAGCCGTCGCTGCGCGACAAGGATCCGGAGAATCGGCTATTGGCGCGGGGCCCGCGCTTTCGCCTGCCGGCCGAGAGCATCCGGGATCAGGCTTTGGAGCTTGCCGGCCTTCTGAGCGGTCAGCTCGGCGGTCCGAGCGTGCGCCCGTACCAGCCCGAGGGACTGTATGACGGCGTGGTGGTCGGCGCGGACTATCCGGGCACCAAGTGGGAGCAGGACGAAGGTGAAAGCCTATACAGACGAAGCCTCTACACGTTTTGGAAGCGTACCCTGCCGCATCCCACGATGACGGTTTTCGATGCGCCCGACCGCGAGTTCTGCACGGTGCAGAGGTCGATCACCAACACGCCGTTGCAGGCATTGACCCTGATGAACGATCCAACGTTCGTGGAAGCGTCTCGCAAGCTGGCGGAGCGCGTGCTGCAAGAGTCCGGCCCGGACCAAGCTGAGCGCCTCGCGCATCTGTTCGAACTCGTCATGAGCCGCGGCCCAACCGAAGACGAGCAGCTCGTCTTGGACGAAACACTGCGAGCGATACTCGAATCGCTGTCTGCCGAAGGCGCCGATCCGCGCGGTTTTCTGGCGGTTGGCGCGTCGGCGTCCACCGCTGGTCTCGATGTCCGGGAGTTGGCGGCCTATGCCATGGTGGCAAGCATGTTGCTCAGTGCGGACGAGGCGATTACGAAGTCATGACACCTAATTCACAGTCGGGTCTTGTTTCCCGCAGGGACCTGCTGGTTCGCTCCGGCTACGGCTTGGGAGCGATCGGCCTGCACGTGCTGGGCGCTGCGGAGAGTGCGGCGGCTCCGGCGTTTCCGAACTTCGCGCCCAAGGCGAAGAGGGTCATCTTCCTGTTCCAGTCCGGCGGCCCGTCGCATCTGGACCTGTTCGACCACAAGCCGTTGCTGCAGGATCGCTTCGGCGAAGACATTCCAGAATCGGTGTTCCAAGGGCAGCGCGTGACTGGGATGGTCGCGCACCAGGCACGCTTTCAGTCCATGCCGACGAAGTACGCGTTTCAGAGACATGGGAATAGCGGGATTTCTCTGAGCGAACTGCTGCCGCATACCGCAGCGATTGTCGACGAGATCTGCCTGATCCGCTCGGTGCACACGGAGGCGATCAATCACGATCCAGCGATTACGTTCTTTCAGACCGGCAGCCAGCTGCCGGGACGCCCGAGCATGGGCGCGTGGGTGGACTACGGGCTCGGCAGCTCGAACCGTGACCTGCCAGCCTTTGTGGTGCTGCACTCCGTAGCCAGCGAGGGGCCGGGAGGACAGGGCTTGCTGGCGCGCCTTTGGGGCGCAGGCTTCCTGCCGAGCCGCCACCAGGGAGTGCAGTTCCGCTCCAGCGGCGATCCGGTGCTGTACTTGAACGATCCGCCCGGCATGACCCGGCATCAACGCCGCCTGATGTTGGATGGCGCGGCCCGGCTGAACAAGCTGCAGTACCGGCAGGTCGGCGATCCGGAAATCGAGACCCGGATCGAGCAGTACGAGATGGCCTATCGGATGCAGGCGTCCGTGCCGGAGCTGATGGACGTCTCGGCCGAGACTGAGGGAACGTACAAACTCTACGGTCCCGACTCGCGCAAGCCGGGCACGTTTGCCGCGAATTGCCTGCTCGCTCGGCGGCTGGCGGAGCGCGACGTACGATTCGTCCAGCTCTATCACCGCGGGTGGGACCACCATGGCCAGTTGCCCAAGCGCCTCCCAGTCTCGGCCCGCGACACGGACCAGCCGTCGGCGGCGCTGGTGCGAGACCTGAAGCAGAGGGGCTTGTTGGACGACACGCTGGTCGTTTGGGCGGGCGAGTTCGGCCGCACGCCTTACGCGCAGGGTGACCCCAAGCCCGACAATTACGGACGAGACCATCACGGCAAGTGCTTCTCGCTCTGGATGGCTGGCGCCGGTGTCAAGCCGGGCTATGTCCACGGGTCTACTGATGACTACGGCTTCAACATCGCTGAGGGCGCAGTCTCGATCTACGACGTGCAGGCGACAATCCTGCATCTGCTAGGAATTGACCACGAGAAGCTCGTGTACCGGTTCCAAGGCCGCCGATTCAGGCTGACCGATACCGAAGGCCACGCGATCCGCGACGTATTTGCCTGATAGTCGTCCTGTGCTGCGGGAATCGACACTAGCGGATCCGGGGACCGCGATTGCGATGCTCGGAGAGGTTCTCGCATACCCCTAGGACGGGTCCCGCACGATCCGCCTCCCTCCTCGGATACTGGGCGGCGCGTCGTGTCATTTTCCTCGCCCGCTGCCAGTGTGTAGCGAGAATTGCAGAAACGTGTAAACAGTGTGCAATCCAGAGACGTGCACGCGGAATCTTTAGAGTTTGTGATGACTATTGAGACGAGCAGATTTGAAATCTTGGCGAGAAGGGGCTATCCTAACGCGGGTCACAGAGGTCCAAGAATGTTTCACATGCGGCAACTCCTTGTCCTCCTGGTGTGCTTGGCAGCTGCGGGTTCGGCAGCAGGCGAACCCGTCATCACCTCCCGGAGCATAGTGAACGGAGTCACGTTCGGCGACGGCCCGGGCGTAGTGCCGCGCGGAGGCATACTCGCGATCGTAGGCGAAGGCCTCGCCGCCGAGCAGGTCGATGCAGAGACCGTGCCGTTGCCGACATCGCTAGGGGACCCGGCCGTCCAGGTTCTCATCAATGGCGTAGCAGCGCCGCTGTTCTTCGTCTCCCCAACACAGATCAACGCGCAAATCCCCTGGGAGACTGAGGCCGGGCGGGCGGAGATCGTAGTCCGGCACGGCGAGACTGACAGCGCCGCCATCGACTTTATCGTGGCCAACATCAACGTGAGCCTGTTCCGGCACAGCGGAACCAGCGCGCCGATCGCGGAAAGCTGGGCCCCCGCGACGGATCCCGCCTCCGCGAGCTCGGCGCCGATCGGGCTGGGCGGCCCAGCGCAGCCGCCGGCCGCCACGGGGACGGTGGTCGAGCCGGGTTCGACCATCAGCGCGGGTAGCGCTCTCCGGGTGTTCGCCGCCGGAATCGGCGATACAGAGCCGGCGCTCGAGTCCGGATCCGCAGGCGCGCAGGACACGACGTACGAGTTCGCCGAGGAGCAACGCGCGTTTCTTGGCGGGATTCCGGTGGTGGAGCCGTCCTTCGGCCCGTCGACGGAACTGGTCGGAGTGTACGACATGACCTTCACGGTCCCAGATCTGGCGGGGTCCACAGAGGTGTTCCGCTGGGTTTCGGGCGGCGGAGGAGCGTCGGGCGTCATGGGGCCGGTAGGAGCGCCCGTTGCACGCTATATGGCCGTGCCGGAGGGAGTCACGTCTGCGGAAGTCATACAGATGACGGACCTCAATCCGTACTACGTCGCCCTTAGCGGGGACCTCGACGTGGATCAGGGTTGCTATCCGGGCGTGCACGTGCTCGATTTCCGCCGTGAGACGACGACCGCGATCGGCGATTGCGTTTTCCCTTCGTTCCCGAACAACCCGAACCCGGCGCAGTACCGCCCGTTCGAGGCGGCGACGAACAGTGGCGTGCTGGCAGCGATGATCGCACCGGAAACCGCCCCTGCGGCGGGCTTGAGCGATCAGCTGCTGCTGGTTGACAGCGCGGCCGGCACGACAGAGACGGTCGCGATCGCGGACGGCGCGGACCGGCTCCAGATCGGCCTGGGGAACAGTGCCACCCTGCGACTGCAGCGTCCCGAAAGCGATTCGGTGGTATCGGCGAACGCCGTGGTCGACCTTTCCGGCGCGGTAGTCGACGACGCCCCGGCGTTCGCCGAGTTGCCCGACGAGGTCGACGGCCTGAGCGTTAATTTGGCACAGGGCAACGCCAATTTCATCGGCGGGTACCGCGTGCGGATCTTGGGTCCAGCCTCGGCCGACGACGGCCTTCGTCCGCATGCCATCCTGTTCGACGGCGACGCGAACGTCGTGACCAAGGTGGCAATCCCCGATGGGTGGGACCCGATTGCGCCGCCGCGCCGCCAGAATCCGCGAGGAGAGTTCCAGGGCGGGCCTTCGTTGGCTCCGGCCACCGGGGGCTTCGCGGGTGTCCCCGCCTCATTCGTGGGCATTCGCAAGACGGATGGCACCCAGGACGGGCTCATGGCTGTCCAACTGACCCTGCCTGATCCCGACGATACGACTGCGGCGGCCGCCGGCGACGGCGAGTCCCAACCAACCGCGACGATGACGCTAGCTGCCATCGAATTCGGGTCAGGGGTCTACGCGGCCAACTGCGTCACGCAGGTCCGGTGGCTCCGGATTCCGGCGACTCGCACGATCGCGATCGTAGGCTCCGGCGAAGCCCTGACTGAATTCGGCGAGCCTCGCGACGGCGGGATCTGTGCCGGCGACCGGCTGGTACTCTTCGACACGCTAACGCAAGAAGTCCGCCAAGTCATGGTTGGCGAAGGGGAGAAGCTCGACGTCTTGCTGAAGGGCGCCTCCAATAGCTACCTGTACTTCGGGGACGGCACTCGCGAGGTGCCGTACCAGGCGTCAACGAAGATCCATGTCTTTGACGGCACGAGCGAAACCTTCCGGGAGATTGAATTCCCCAGCAATGCGGCCGAGCCTCCCGCCGCAATCGGCATCCCGTACAACAACCAGCTGACACAGAGCGTAGACGGCCAGAGCTTGATCGTGGCGCTGGCGACCAGCGGCCCGCCGCGGACCAATAACCAAGGGGTTCAGGTCCAGCCGTTCCCAGGCAACGAGGGACTCTTGAGAGTAGATCTGGAAGCTGGAACCTCAACTGTCCTAGCCCTGCCGGAAGGATTCCAACGAGTGGAACTGGGGTCAGGAGCCGGCCAGCTTGCCCAGCAAGGCCGTCGCCCCTTCGGCGTCATACCATTGATCGGAAGGGCGTTCGCCAACGCGAGGCGACCCGGCCAGCCGCCCTCAACGCGCATCGTGACCTGGGATGTGGCCTCCGGCGACGCCACGGTGGTCGCTCTGCCGGAGGATGCGCATTTCACGGTTCGCCCGTTGGGGCCCGGCCTAGCCCAGGCGCCTTTCCTGTGGGACCTCAAGGTGCCATCCGCATCGTTCGCTTTCGGGGTTTACAACGAAGGCAGAGACCTGATTGGCGTGGCCGTGGTCGGTCCGGAAATGGGAGTTCCGGACGAAGAGACAATGGAGTAATGAGATTCCATTTGAACGACTTGCCCCTGAGTTATCTCCGAGCAGTTGCAGTCCTTGCGGCTGGATCTGTGCTGGCTATGGCGTCGGCCGATCCGTACCGGTCAGAGGGTTTCGTCAAGATCCCTGACGACGTTGAATTGGACGCGGTTTCGGCGGTAGCTGTCGGGCCTGCTGGACAACTCTACGTTCTGCATCGCGGGGAGCCGCCCGTGCTGGCTTATGACGCCGCCGGGGAGTTTTCTCACGGCTGGGGCGGGGGGATGTTCGGTGTCGCCCACGGACTACGCGTGGATGCGGAAGGAAACGTCTGGGCAACGGATAACAACCTCCATGTTCTCTGGAAGTTCTCGCCGGAAGGCAAAGTGTTGGCCACTTATGGCGAGGCGGGTGTTGGCGGGGACGATGAGACCCACTTTCGGTCCCCTGATGACATAGCCTTCGCTTCGAACGGCGACATCTACGTAGCGGATGCGGGCAACGGCCGCATCGTGCGTCTGGCCGCGGATGGCACCTTCAAGGCTCAATGGGGCCGGAAGGGCAGCGGGCAGGGTGAATTCGCCGCGGCCCACGGCATCGGTATTGATGCGGAGGATCGAATCTACGTCGCGGATCGCGGCAACGACCGTGTCCAGGTCTTTTCCAAGGACGGAACCTTTGTGGCCGCGTGGAGCGGATTCGGCAATCCGTTCGGCGTGCAGGTTGTCGGTGACGAGCTGATCGTCACGGACGGCGATGCCCATACCATCAGCCACCTGAGCCTGAGCGATGGCCGGATGACCGATCAATGGGGCGGGCCGGCGACACTGCTCCTGCCACACCTAATGGATCACGATCGAAGCGGCCGGCTGTTTGTGACGGAGGTAAACGGCAAGCGAGTCCAGATATTCAGTCGGGTCAACTAGCCGTCGCGGAACTGAGCGTGCTTCAAGTGCAGATCCTGGCCAACGTCGCGTCCGCCGGCGTCTCCCGTCGAAGTCGGCACTCCGATCTGCCTAGCCACGGTCCGAAGTAGCACGTTCAAAGATCTCGCATGCTTGCCCGTTGCGCTCTCGACCTCTACTGGATGGCCCGCTACCTTGCTCGGGCGCAACATCTCTCCCGGCTGCTGCAACTTCAAATCGAATCGCTCGCGGACCGATCCGTCCGCGAGATCCACTACGGCTGGGTGCGGATCTATCTTTGCTTGGGCCGACTGCCCCCGGTCGGCGGCTTGGAGTTCGACTCTGACGATGACTTTACGCTGGCCGATTCGTACACCTTGGCGGGCGACCTTACTTTCGAACCATTGAATCCCGACTCGGTCTGGAGCTGTCTCCAGTGTGCGCGCGAGAATGCGCGCCAGACCCGCAACTACATCAGCGGTGAGATGTGGCAGTGCATCAACGAGGCCTTCCTGCGCATCCGCGATCGAAACATAGAAGAATTCTGGGAAACCTCCCGTCCCGCGTTCTATATCGAAACCCTGCGGGACATCGATACGTTTACAGGTGTTGCCGAAGTCACCAAGCATTGGGACGAGGGCAAGCGGTTCATCGACCTTGGCCAGTGCGTCGAGCGGATTCAATTCCTTGCCGCGCTCTTGCTTGCGCAAACCGAGGGGGACCGCAGGGCAGGTGGCGCGATTGATTCTGACTGGATTAGCTTGCTGGACGTATATCACGGCTATCCGGTCTACAGCCAGTGCCACGGTGTGGCGGTCGAACCGAGGAAAGTTGAAGATGTCCTCGTCAACAGCGAGTTGCTACCGCTGTCTTTGGTGCATTCGTTGGAACGTCAGGCCGCAGTGCTGGGAGGAATTGGCGAGTCGCCCATTTCTGGTCGACGCGAACGCATCGTCACGCTGGCCCAGCAGGCGCGTCAGACAGTCGCACAAGACTGGGCGGGCTGCGCGGATCGCGAAGAGTTTCTGCGCCAAGCCCAACGCTCAAGTTATGCATTAAGCGATCTCGTCGTCGACAGTTACGTGAACTACGAACTCGAAAGCGCTTGATTGAAAGCAACTTGTGCCAGCTATGCGCGACGTTGTCTTGTAGATTCCAAGGCGGCATGCCAGCTTTACATGCCGTGTAAGGCTGTTGCACAAGCCGCAAGCACCTCAGTTCGACCCTGCGTTGGTGGTGAGGGTTCGCTTGAGATCGAGAGCCTGTTCAAAGTCTGGTTGGGAGCGCAGGGCGGCTTCGAGCTGCTCCAAGGCCCCGTCGTAATCGCCGCTTGAAGCGAGGACGACCGCGTAGTTGTAGCGTGCGCCAGCATGGTCCGGCTGACTGCGGATCGCAGCCAGCCAGTGGCTCACACCCTCTTGCGTGCGGCCTTGGGAGGCCAATATGTTCCCTAGGTTGAATTGCGCGTCGGCAAGGTCGGGTTGCAGGAGAATCGCTTGCCGAAGCGCGGCGGCCGCCTCGTCGAAACGTCCCAGCTCTCCCAGCGCACCGCCTAGGTTGTTGTGGAATTCGGGCAAATCGGGATCCAATGCGATACCCGTGCGGCTAGCCTCAGCCGCTTGTTCGTATAGCCCTTGCCGGGCATAGTGCAAGCCGAGTTCGCGGGTGACGCGCGGATCATCGGCGGCGAGATTGGCGGCTGCCCGAAACACTTGCTCCGCTTGTTGGAAATCCCCGGCCTGTGAGAGAACCGATCCCAAGCGGACACGGGCCAAGACGAAGCTCGCCTCACGCGCTACCGCTTGCCTAAACCAGTGGGCAGCCTTTCTGAGATCCCCCACATCCTGATACGCAGCGCCGAGGTCGAAATAGAACTCTGCACTGTCCGGATTGTGATCGGTGATCGCGGACTCGAGTCGCTCGATGCCTGTCGCAAGATTGGAGCCTTGGGCAACTTGTGCCACAGCTGCATAGAGCGCGTCTGCAGTGGCTGGGTAGTACGGCACTACCGTGCCTTCGTAGGACACTTCTCGGAGAGTGCTTCGCTCGGCCTTGGGTCGAAGCAAGCCTTGGTCCGGACGAGCTTGGATCCTGTGGTCCGTCATGACCGCGTGAACGACATCGTCGGTGCGACGCTTCGGCATGTGGCAGGTTGCGCAGTTCGCCTTCGACGAGTGCTGGCCGTCAGCCCAGAGAACCTGCATTCGTGTCTGGTGGCATTCCAGGCAGGCAGCGTCGTAGCGTTCAGACGCCTCGGCGCCTCCAGAGGGCTTGTGGGGGTCGTGACAGTCGATGCACGACAGCGATTCGCCGCTCTCTATGAAGCAGTGAGACTGGCGCAGCCGGTAGGCGGAATGGTTGATCTCGAACTTCTCGTCCCAGCCGGTCCCGGCGGCGTGGTCGAAATACAGCGCGTACGCGCCAAGCGGTTCGCCCGCACGATACGAAAAGTACCCGCGCCCGTACTTGTGCACGATGTTGGGCAGGGGACGGCTGGTCGGCTCGAGGTGGCATTGCATGCAGACCTCCATTGCCCCTTCCGGGGGGAGATTCGCCGGGTTGACGATGGACGCCTTGATTCGCTCGGCTTCTGGAGCGCTCGCTGTGGCCGCGGCGACATGGTCTGAACCCGGCCCATGGCAGCGCTGGCAGTCGATGCCCTGAGGGATTTCTCCGGTATAGCGCGGGAGCCGGCCTGGCCGGTCCGATCCCGGCGCGACACGCGGATAGCCGTTGTGGCAGAACATGCAGTCGTAGGCGACAACCCGCTGGAAGCCATCGTGGTTAGGCCGGTCGTAGCCGGGGCTCATGCCCCATTTGCCACCGTCCTGCGCATACCAGCCCAGCGGCAGCTGCGTTAGCTTTCCGCTCGGTGCCAGGTGGAGATAGCTGCGGGCATGATTGCCAGATCCCAAGACGAAGTGGATCTCGCGCTCCAACATGTTGACCTCAGAGCCGCGAGCATCAATTTGGTGGCGGCGCTGGAAGTAGCGCCCATCGCGGCGGACCATGCGGTAGTAGCGATCTGAAGCCGCATGGCGGAAGGCGTCTGAGTGGTTGTAGTCCTCGACTGTGTTTTCGGACCCCGGCCTATAGAACGAACGCGCCATCCCGGTCTGCTGATACGAATCCCAAATGTCCGAATGACACGGCTGGCAAGCCTGGGGATCGGTGAACTTGGCTGGCTCTGCGAAGTCGGTGGATTGCAGGTGGGTCGCGTCCCGTTGGCTCAGCCAAGAGTAGGTCAAACCGCCGGCGCCGACGATGGCGAGACCGATGGCTGCCAGTACCAAGTACGATCGTCGGGATCGTGGCGGCTCTTGGGAAGGCCGGGCGTCCCTTGCGCGCTTTCGTCTCGCTGATCTGCGCCCCATGTGCCGACTACAGCCCGTTGCGTTTGACGGGTGCCGCTGGTGCTAGTCTAGACGCGAACCAGGCTGCGACATAATTCGTGTCGTCCACTTGAGACCATAATGCCAATTGTGGATGGGGCCGGTTGAGCTCGTCGATCGGTCAGGTCGATCGCTTTTCGATCCCAACAGAGGAGGGAATCTAGAAATGAGGATCTACATATCCGGTGTCTTCGTAGACGACCAACAGAAGGCACTTCGGTTTTACACAGAGACCCTTGGTTTCCGTCTAAAGCACAACATCCCTGTGGGAGAACACGCCTGGATCACAGTCGTATCCGAGGAAGATCCGGACGGGACCGAGTTGCTGCTGGAGCCCGATGCCCACCCCGCAGTCCGTCCATTCGTCAATGCGCTTGTGAAGGACGGGATCCCCAGTACCTCGTTCGCGGTCAACGATATCGGAGCCGAGTACGAGCGTCTCGTGGCAAGAGGCGTTCGGTTCGTGCAGCCACCAACGGACGTCGGGAGTGTTATTACCGCAGTGTTCGACGACACGTGCGGCAACTTGATCCAGATCATGGAGGAGAAGCCTCAACCGTGACCATCCCAACCGCTGGGGTCGACCGATTCCGGATCAGAGACCGCATGCCGAACCTGCCAGCGACCTGATGCCCGACCAGCCTCTGCTAGACCAGGTGTCCGTCGTTGCCGGTGCCACCCGCGGTGCCGGTCGGGGTATCGCGCGGATGCTGGGCGAGGCCGGTGCCACCGTCTATTGCACGGGCCGCAGCGTGAGCGGGCACCCCGCCACCGCCGGGCGGCCTGAGACGATCGAAGAGACGGCGGAGATGGTGACCGCGGCGGGCGGCCGCGGCATCGCCGTCCGCACTGACCATACCGTCGAGGCGGAGGTCGAGCAGCTGTTCGTGCGAGTCCGTACTGAGCAGGGCCGGCTCGACCTGCTCGTCAACGACATCTGGGGCGGCGACGCGTTGACCGAGTGGGGGACGCCCTTCTGGGAGCTCTCCACCGCTCAGGGACTCGCACTGCTGGAGCGCGCCGTCCATAGCCACATCATCACGAGTCGGCATGGCGTCCCGCTGATGGTCGAGCGTGACGCGGGCCTCGTGGTCGAAGTCACGGATGGCGACACCCTCGGGTATCGCGGCAATCTCTTCTACGACCTCGCCAAGAACGCGGTCATTCGGCTGGCCTACGCGATGGCGGCCGACCTGCACGCGCACCGGGTGGCGGCAGTGGCGCTCACGCCCGGGATGATGCGATCCGAGGCAGTGCTCGACCACTTCGGGGTCACCGAGGCGAACTGGCGGGACGCAATCGAGAAGGATCCGTATTTTGCCGAGTCCGAGACGCCGTGCTACGTCGGGAGGGCGGTCGCGGCACTGGCCGCCGATCCGGACGTCGGGGCCAAGAGCGGCGGCCTGTTCTCGAGCTGGGGGCTGGCGAAGGAGTACGGCTTTTCCGACGTGGACGGCTGCCAGCCGGATTGGGGCAGCTTCTTCCCTCAGAAGGTGCGGGAGATCATCGAGAGGGGCACGCCGCCGAGCGAGGAGGACATGGACCTGTTCGTAGTTCGTACCCGCCTGCACCAAGTCGAAGACGATCCACTGGCGGCCGACGAGGCGGCGAGGCTGCGGGCATACCTTGAGCGCTACCGCTGAATCGGTCGTCTGGGTCGGCACAAGTCAAGGGCGGGCTGGGTGTGCCGGCATGATCGGCAGATCAATACGGCAACTGCTGTCACTGACTATGATGCGCATTGGCCTGGTGCGGACCCTTCAGGCCTGCCTCGACTTGGGGCAGGGGAGTCCTCAGCAGTTCCGCGCCCTTCGCGAGCGAGATCAAGCCCTCTGCGAGTGCGCGGTAACACAGGCGCTCGAACCGGGTGGGGCGTTCATGCTGCCCGCGCTGGTCGACGGGTTCGATTTCTACGGGTTCTTTCGTTCGCCATCCGCGAGCGACCGTCTGGTAGGCATAGGTGAGAGTTGACTGACTGATGACATTCAGCTGCCGCAAACGAACGAGCAGCGCCGCTCCACTGACCCGATAAATGTGCTTAAGTTCAATCAATTCCTTGTAGCCCATTGCGTTTCTGTGATTTCCGACTTCGCGCAGCAGGTGCTCCCGTGGCATCAGGAACGCGCCAGCGAACCTGCCGGCAGCGTCCTCTTCGTCCCGGTCGGACATCGTCTCGGTCTCGAGCAGTCGTCGAGCCAGCTCGCGGGCTAACGTGAACCGGCGACATTCTAGAGTGAATCGATCGTTCGCGATGACGACTGCCGAGTCGGCCCTTCCGCCCGGACGCTTGACGAGGCACGTAAGGCCAGAAACGCGGTCGGGCAACGTGACGGTCAGGACCTTCAGTCCCTTTTCCTCCAGCAGTTCGGCCATGTTGGAAATCGGATCGATTCCTAGGTGCCATTCCCCGCGCAAATTTGCGGCCAGCTGCTCTGCGTCGCTCACTCGGGCTATCTCTCTCGGCGGCTTGATCGGACATTGCGAGTGGGCCCTGTCAAGCTCCAGCACGGACTCAATCTGGAGATAGCGTTCGATCCACTCCAGCACTTCCGTCTCGACCCTTGCCCGGTCCCGAACAGTCGCCCGCGTCTTGGTGCGAAACGCGACGCCCTGGATCTCGATGTCCTGCGCACCCATCAGAAAGCCCACGGACACTCCCAAGGCCTTGGACAACGCGACCAGATCGCCCGACTTAGGGACGCTCTCTCCTCGCTCGTACTTGCCGATTGCTCGGGCCGTCACCCTGCCATTGATGGCGGCTGAGAGGCCGCGGAGAGAGAGCCCGGACTTGCTGCGGGCCAGTCGAACTCGATCAGCAATCATGCCTTCCTCCTGAGTAGGAACTTCCAACCGCCCGTTTTCAGAATGTATTGCGAACTACAACAGGAGCGAGAGCATGTTCTTGCCCCTGCATCAGGCTGCACGCATCCCCGAGTCGGCCCCGTCTCTGCACCCGTCGACTGCGGGCGTTCGCGAGGCTAGTAGACGACTAGCTCCGGCGACGGCACTGACTCATCCGAAGTGCGAGCAAACGCGCTGCCGTGCACGATCACCCCGTCGAGCGTCAACGCCTGCCCCACGATCCTCCGGTCCTCCACCCGCTGGTCCATTCCGAGCCCAACCCCTGGTGCGTCTTGTGACTTGAGCGACCCGAAGCGTCTGAGAATGCGAAGCACCCTCGTCGGAGACGGACGCCCCAGCGCCCTGACGCTCTCCAGCAGGTACGACCGGACCAAGGCCTCCCAATGCGCCTTGAGCAGTTCTGGCGAGCCGAACAGCTCGATTGCCGCTACCCAGCGCCCGTGAGTGACCGCGATCCCGCTCTGGCGCGGAAGCGGCCCTAGGCCAACGAGCTCCGCGACGCAGTCACCCCGGCGGCTGTCTCGGCGGTACACATCGTCGATGACAGACGCCGCCGAGGTCTCCGAGTGAGTTTCCGCGGCCTCCAACACGTCGGCGACCTCGTTCCAGACGGCGCCCTGATCGCCCTGTCGCGACCCGCCGTGGCGCATGGACTGGTTGACAGACTCCTCTTTCCGAAGGCGCACACTGCGAGGAGCGAAGGTCTCGGCTTGCCGGTACGCTTCCGCGCGTCCCCAGCGTCCCTCCTCGAGACACGAGACCGGGATTTCCAGCTTGGTCATTGCGGGAACGAGCACCGTCCCGTTGATCGTCCGGTTCTGCTTGCCGCCCAGGAAGTGCTGGCCTTCGACCACCAAGATCGGCTTGCGAGTGGGGTTGTGCGCCAGCAGGGTCGGAACGGTTGGGGTCTCAAGCTCCTTGATGACGAGGCCCGAGTCCTGCCCGGTCGAGATTTCCGGAAGGTCGGCATCCATCAAGTAGATGGGGAAGAACGACACGCCCAGGCGCGTGATCGGGCTGCCGATGGCTGCGGTCTCGAGGTTCGGAAGATGTGAGTGGTTGGTCATGGCTTGCCTCCTTTGCATGCGCTCCAAGACTTATTGTGAGACTGATAATATCAATCTGACAATAAGTATGCGGGCTTATTGTTATGATGTCAATAAGTAATTGCGCCAGGCAAAGCTTGGTGAAGGAGGAAGACATGTAAGCGAACAGCCATGACGGAAACCTTCTATGCGACCCAGCAGGTGCGAATCCTGACCGGCCAAGGCTGGCCACCAGCCGGAACCGAGTGTTGCGTGGTGCGGGGGTGACCCCGGCTGCGAAGCGTACACAGGGAGCCTGTAGGCCGCGTGATCGAGCCTCGAAAGTGATTAGATGCGGAGCCGACGTAGTTAACTTTGCGGAAGGCACCATCGCCTGCATCGCAACGGCCTGATGCAGGGGGTCCGCCGGGGTCGAAGAGCGGGGCATGCAGGCAAGGGTCGCCCAGGAACCTGGGAGACCTCGCCGTCTCCACCCACAGACAGCGGGCCGGGCGCTGCTACCAGAACAGCCCAGGCCCCGGGGATATGCCTCTACCCGGGGAGCGAACGAGGCAAGGCGTGGTACCGCCGAGCGAAGGAAACGAAGCAAGGCGGGATGGGCGGCGAGGGGTCGGAGTCCGCGGATAGTACCGGCGAGGTCGGGGAACCCGCCCCAAGGGACCCGGCGGAGGGAAGCGGCGGACCGGGCATGGGGCTTCTTGAGGGACAGATGGCGAGGACATCGGGCCGAGAGGTCATCTCAACACGACAAGAGAAGCTAGCGGAACTGGCACGGATCGAGCCGAAGCTGGAACTGACGACGTTGGCGCACCACATCGACGAGACGTGGTTGCGCGAGGCGTACCGGCGCACGCGCAAGGATGGCGCGGCGGGCGTGGACGGCGTGACAGCGGCGCAATACGAGACAGCCTTGGAGGCGAACCTGACGAGCTTGCTCGAGCGGTTCAAGTCCGGGCAGTATCGGGCGCCAGCAGTGCGGCGCGTGCATATCCCGAAGCCGGGCAAAGCGGGGAAGACCCGTCCGATCGGCATCCCGACGCTGGAGGACAAGGTGCTCCAGCGGGCGGTGCTGATGGTGCTGGAACCGATCTACGAGCAGGACTTTCTGGACTGCTCGTATGGGTTCCGACCGGGACGGAGTGCCCACCAAGCGCTGGACGCGCTTTGGCGGGGGCTGATGCAAATCGGCGGTGGCTGGGTGATTGACCTAGACATCCAAAGCTTCTTCGACGACGTTGACTGGGGGCACCTTCGCACTTTCCTAAGCCAGAGGGTGCGCGACGGAGTGATCCGACGCACGACTGGCAAGTGGTTGAACGCCGGAGTGATGGAATCCGGCACGGTGCAACACCCGGACCGGGGAACTCCTCAGGGCGGTGTGGTTTCACCTTTGCTCAGCAACCTCTACCTGCACCACGTGCTCGACCTGTGGTTCGAGCAGGAGGTCAAACCGCGACTGAAGGGGCGAGCTTTCGAGATTCGCTTCGCCGACGACGCGGCGCTGGTCTTCGAGCGGGAGGAGGACGCACGAAGGGTGCTGGCAGTGTTGGCGAAACGATTCGCGCGGTACGGCCTGCGCCTACATCCGGAGAAGACCCGATTGGTGAACTTCCGGAGACCCATCCAGACAGCGCGAGGCGGCTCGCAACGCGAGCGCAGCTTCACGCTGCTGGGGTTCACCCACTACTGGGGGCGCTCCCGCAAGGGGCGCTGGGTGGTGCAACGCAAGACCAACCGAGACCGGTTCACGCGTGCCGTGCGGGCCGTGGGCCAGTGGTGCCGCAGGCACCGACACTGGTCACTGGCTGACCAGCAGGCGACCTTGAGTCGTAAGCTGCAAGGCCACTACGCCTACTACGGCATCACCGGGAACGCACGCGCCTTGAGTCGGTTTCACTACGAAGTCCGACGGGCGTGGTACAAGTGGCTGAAACGCCGCTCGTGGCGGACCCGGCTGAACTGGGCTCGATTTGATCGTCTGACCAAACACTACCGACTGCCCCCGCCACGTGTCGTCCATAGCATTTACGGACGCGCAGCGAATCCATAGCCCGAGGAGCCGGATGCCCGAATCGGGCAAGTCCGGATCTGTGGGAGCCACGGGCGGGTAACTGCCCGTGGCCACCCGGCCGA
>JAJDZN010000210.1 GCA_022824585.1 Bryobacterales bacterium
AAGGACGCCCTGCTGAACGTGCCGGGCGCGGGCCTGACGCTGTCCGAACAGATGGGCCTGACGACCAAGGCCGACCGGTTCCGCCGCACCGACGGCACGCGCATGGGCACTCCGATCGGCGGCGCCCAGTCGATCCGCTACAACCAGTTCGAGCGCTTGCAGCTGTACGCCAACATCTTCAAGCCTCCGGCCGTGAAGTTCAAGGATCTCGAGGCGATCGTCAACTCCACCATCGACTACAACACGCTGTCGTATGACGTCGACGTCCACTTCGTTCGGGTGACGAACAGCTCGGTGTTGACGGGCATCACGGTCCTGCTGCGCAACGGGGACTTGATGTTCAAGGAGGAAAGCGGGCTGCACAAGGCCGTCGCGAACGTCTTCGGGCGCATCACGACCATGACCCGCCGCGTGCAGTCGACCTTCGAGGAGACCGTCAGCATCCAGACCACTGCCGAGCGCATGCACCAGGAGGTGGACCGCTCGTCGGTCTATAACAAGTCCGTGCCGCTGGCGCCCGGCATGTACCGCTTGGAGCTGGTGGTCAAGGACTTGGTTGGCGAGACGATGGGCACGTATCGCACCGCGCTGCGGGTGCCCGAATTCGATGACGAGGCGCTGGCAACGTCGTCCCTGATCATCGCTGACAAGATCGAGCGAGTGCCGATTCGCTCGCTGGGCACCGGCCAGTTCGTGATCGGCAGTTCCAAGGTCCGTCCGCGCATTGACGATTCGTTCAAGCGCGAAGAAAAGATGGGCATCTACATGCAGATCTACAACCTCGGGCAGAGCGAGGAGACCAGTCGCCCGGAAGGCAACGTCACCTATCAGATCACCCGGCTTGACAGCCCGGAAGAGCTGCTGCTCAACTTCACCGAGGACGTCAACTCCATCCGCGGGGCTTCGTCGCGGCAGGTGGTGATCGAGAAGCTGCTGCCCTTGCAAAGCTTGGAGCCGGGCGAGTACCGCCTGAGCCTGCTTGTGCAAGATGACATTAAGAATGAATCCCTAGCGCCTACCGCTACGTTCAAGGTTCTCTGAGGACGTCTTGCCAGTTACCATGCGTCAGCTCGGTCTAGCGCGCCTCGCGGGAGCCGGGCTCCTGGCAGTCTGGTTGCTGTGCCTGCCCGCTGCGGCGCAGGTGGGCGGCAGCATCGCCGGGCTGGTCCGCGACGAGGGCGGCACCGCCCAGATGGGCGCCGCGGTCAGCCTGCTCGCCGCCGACGGCCGCGTCGTGCAGACCATCGAGAGCGACTATCGGGGCTGGTTCCAGTTCGTCGACCTGTTTCCGGGCGTGTATGCGATCGAGGTGCGCCAGGCCAATTTCTCGCTCGTGCGCCAGGCCGAGCTGGCGGTGGAGCCTGGCGATCGGACATTCCTGGACGTTGCGCTGCGGGGCGTGTTCGCCAGCCTGCAGCTGGCCTATGGCAGCCAGGTCCGAGACATGTCCGAGCGCTGGAAATGGGTGTTGCGCGCCAAGCACTCCCGGCGGAACGTGTTGCGCATGGCGCCCGCCGAGCATGACGAGCGCGAGCGCTTCCTGCGCAAGCTCGAGGGTCCCTTCGAGGACACCCACGCCTACGCGGAACTCAGCGCCGGCCAGGGCAATCGCTCGAATGGCCTGCACGCCCAGCAGGACCTGGGAAGCGCCTTTGCCGTGGCGACGTCGCTGTTCGGCAGCCACGACCTGACGGTGAGCGGCAGCAGCGGGGCTGGCAGGCCTGACATTTCGGGCGGGTCGACCGCGTTTCGCACCACATACGCCAAGGAGATCGGCTTGGCCAAGCCCGAGGTGGCCCTGACGGTGCGCCAGCTGCAGTCCTCCTCGGCCGCCACGCGGGGCTGGTTCGGATCCCAGCACGACGGCCAGGGGATCCCGCGCTTGGAAACCTTCTCGCTGGAATTCGGCGACTCGGTCGAATTGACCGACTCGCTGCGGGTCGAGTACGGGATGCTGTTCGAGTCGGTCAATTTCGTCAACCGCCTGCACTTTGCCAGCCCGTACGGCAAGGCGGTCTACAAGCTGGGCCGGAACCGCGAGCTGGCTTTCAGCTACGCCTCCGGAGTGCCCCCGCCGACCGCCACCCGGCTCGGCCAAGACGCGGCTCTGCGCAGCAATGTGCGCCAGCTCGGCATGTTCCCGCGCGTGGCGGTAGTGCAGGGCCGGCCGACCGTGCAGCGCTCCGAGCACGTCGAGGTGGCCTATCGAGAGACTTTCGGGGACAACATGATCGAGGCCGCCGTGTACCGCGACTCGATCCGCGACGCGGCCATCTCGGCGGCAGTGCCCGAAGGCGTGTTCGGGGAGGGCGAGCTCGTGCCGGACCTTTACTCGGCGGCGGCGACGCTCAATGGCGGCAACTACCGCACCCCCGGCGTGCGCGTCTCGTATTCGCGCAAGATCCGCGACCGCCTGCAGGCAGCGCTGGGGTACGGCTATGCCGGCGTGCTGGCACCCACCCGGACGGAGCTGCGCTCGGCCGTGTCGGACGAGTTGCGGCAGGTGTTGGAGGCGCAGGGCGCCCACCTGCTGGTAGCGTCGCTGTCGACCGAGTTGCCCGGCGCGCGAACCGTCATGACAGGCTCCTACCAGTGGTCCAGCCGGGAATCCGTCTTGCCGGCCGACCCGTTCAACGATTTCGCCTCGCGCTCGGCCCCTGGGCTGAACCTTGTCTTGCGCCAGCCGCTGCCCAGCGTCGCGGGCATGCCGGGCAAGTTCGAGGCCAGCGCCGACTTCCGCAACCTGCTCAAGACCGGCTATGTCCCGCTGCAGGTTCCGGACGGGCGCGTGCTGAACCTATTGCAGGCGATCCGGAGCTACTCCGGGGCGCTGAGCTACATTTTCTGATCGCCGTGATTGTACTGCTGAACTCTGTCCTAGGGCGCTCGCCGGGTCGGCGAGGCGTGCTGGCAGCCTTGCTTGCGGCCCTGCCGGGAGCGGGGCTGCTGGTGGCCGCCAGGGAATGGACCACCCTGCGGATCCTGGTCCAGGACGAGCAGGGTCGCCCGGTGCCTCGCGCCAGCGTGATCGTGCGCCAGCTAAAGGGCAAGAAGAAGAAGCTGAAGCGGAAGAGCCCGGCCCTCGAGCTGAAGACCAGCAACGAGGGCAGCACGCCGGTGCCGCCGCTTCCACGCGGGCCGATCTTGATCCAAGTCATCAGCAAGGGATTCCGGACGCATGGCGCAGAAGTCGCCCTGACCGAGCCCGAGCAAACCGAAACCATCATCTTGAAGCCTCCCTCGGACCAGATCTCAGTCCACAGGGAATAGGCGTCCGGCCGCCTCCCCGCAGCCTCTGGAGCTAAGAATGCGCTTGTTTGTTGCACTCGACCTGAACACGAAGGTTATCGCCAACCTGACGGAATTGGTGCGTCGTCTCGCGCCGATGGCCCCCATCCATTGGGTCCATCCGCGCAACATGCACGTGACGCTGAAGTATATCGGCGACTGGGACGAGGACCGCCTCGACGAAGTGGTCGACACGCTCAGCCGCGTGCGGATCCAGGCCAAGGTGAAAGTGCCGCTGGCCGGGCTCGGATTCTTCCCGTACCCGCGCAGCCCGCGGGTCTTTTGGGTGATCGCCGAGAATACGCCGCCGCTGCGCCAACTGGCTAGCACCGTGGACTCGCAGCTGTCGCGCCTCGGCATCGCCCCGGAGGTGCGGCCCTACGTGCCCCACCTGACCCTGGGGCGCTTGCGGGGCGAATGCGACCTGACCGAAATGCACGAGGCGATCGAGGAATTGCCCACCCGCGACTTCGGCGCGATCGAGCCGGACTCATTCTCGCTGTATGGCAGTTCACTGACCGAGAGCGGCCCGATCCACCGCAAGATCGACGAGTTCCCCTATCAGATGCCGGTCTCCAAGGACTACGCCTCACGCGTTGCAGTGAGGGCCTAGGCGAGGCGGGCCCGACTCGATGGGCGCTGTGCTGGACCGGCACGCCGCGGTGCGGCTGTGCCGGCAGTGGAAGGCGAGCGGCGACCGTGTGGTGTTCACCAACGGCTGTTTCGACCTGCTGCACCCTGGGCACGTGCGCCTGCTCGAGCGCGCCAGCGAGCACGGCGATCGCTTGATCGTCGCGATCAACTCCGACCAGAGCGTGCGCGACCTGAAGGGAGCGGCGCGCCCCGTGCTGTCGGAGTCCGACCGCGCGGCCACGCTGGCGGGATTCGCCTGCGTCGATGCCGTCACGATCTTCGGAGAGGAGACGCCGCACGCGCTGCTGCGCCTGCTGTTGCCGGATGTGCTCGTCAAGGGCGCGGACTGGGCGCACTGGATCGCCGGGCGAGAGATCGTCGAGGAGCATGGCGGACGGGTGCTCGCGATTCCGGTCGAGGCGGGGTATTCGACGACTGATCTGGTGGCCAACATACTCCGGATGCGCCCAGCTTGACACCCCGCGGACTGCGCGACCGATTCGAGCGACTGGGGCAGCACCAGGCTGCCCGGGAGGTGGTGGCGGCTCTGCGCCGGCGCGAAGCTTGCCTGCAGCAGATCTCGGGCCTTTCCCCAGTCGCATGCGCCGCCCACGCCGTCGCCTTGCGCCTGCAGGCGGGCCGGCCGCTGCTCGTGGTCACCGGCAGCCAGGCGGACGCCGAGTCCTTGCACGAAACGATCACGGCTTGGTTCGAGATGATCGCGGCCGACGAGAGCGACTTCGCCCCGTGCTTGTTGCCTGCCCATGATGTGACCCCGTTCGACGGGCTCTCTCCGCATCCTGACATCGCCCAGAGCCGTGCGATCGCGTTGTGGCGCCTGGCCCAGCGGCGGGTGTCGATCCTTGTCGCGCCGATCGCGGCCGCGCTCCAACGGGTGGCCCCGCCCGACTCGTACCGTCGCCTGGCCTGGCAAGTGCGGGTCGGAGGGGAGTGGCCCTTGGAGAAGCTCGTCCAGCGGCTGGCCGAGGTGGGCTACAGCCGGCACGAGCCGGTCGAGATGGTCGGACAGTTCGCCGTCCGGGGCGGAATCGTCGACTTGTTCGTCCCCGGAGCCGGCTATCCGTGTAGGCTGCAGCTCTTTGGCGACACCGTGGAGTCGCTCCGCGATTTCGACCCGCGCACGCAGCAGTCCATCCGACCGCGCGACGTAGTCGATGTCCTTCCCATGCAGGAATACCCGGCCGGCGGCTCCGGGCTGGGCTTGCTGCCGCCCGGATGGGAATTCAGCGCGATCGGCCCGCAGTGGCGGTCGGCCTCGCTGCTTGATCTGGTTCCCGGCGCCGCTGTCCTTGCGTACCAGCCCCAGGCGTTGGAGCGCGAAGCGGATGCCTTGTGGGAGCGCCTGGACGAGTCTGGCGCGGAGGCGGCGCAGCCCGCAGATGCGTACTACTTCGGATTCAAGCAATTCCGGGATGCCGCCCGGCAGCGGAAGCTCGTCGTCCTGAACGATCTGGACCTAGGGTCGGAGACTTTCGGCCAGCCGGAAGCGGCCTGGCACATTCGCTCGCGGCCCGTGCCGCGCTTCGAGGGGGACATCGGCCATTGCCTGCAGGAGATCCGCGGCCAGATAGCGGAACGTTCCAGCGTGCTAGTGGCGGCTTCGTCCCTCGGCGACCTCGAGCGGCTCGCCGACCTGTTCGGCGAACACGAGGTGCCCTTCCAACTCGTGCTGCGGGAGCGGCCGGAGGGTCTGAGCAGACAACTCGAGGAAAAGGCCGGCATCGCGGACGATGTCGCTTCGGCGATCATCGTCAAGGCGCCGATTTCGCATGGTTGCCTGCTGCCTGAATCGGGGCTTTCGATCTACGGCACGCAGGATGTGTTTGGGAGCACCGAGAGCCTTCCGCGACCGAGTCCGCGCAAGGCCGCGAGCGCGGCCTTCCTCACGGACTTGGAGGACTTGCGCGTGGGGGACCCGGTGGTTCACGCGCAGCACGGCGTGGGGCAGTATCTGGGCGTCCAGCAGGTCGAGGCAGGCGGCCGGAGCGAAGATTTCCTGCTGCTCGAGTACGCCCAGGGGGCGCGCTTGTACGTGCCTCTCACGCGCTTGGACTTGGTCCACAAGTACCACGGGGCGGGCGGTCCGAAACCCCAGCTGGACCGCTTGGGAGGCCAGACCTGGGAGAAGACCAAGAGGCGCGTCAAGGCCCGCCTGCTCGACATGGCTGATGACCTGCTGAAGCTGTACGCCAAGCGCGAGCTGGGGCGGGATTTTGCATATTCGCCCGACAGCAACTGGCAGAGGGAGTTCGAGGACTCCTTCTTGTTCGAGCCTACGGAAGACCAGTTGACGGCCACCAAAGAGATCAAGCGCGACATGGAGTCGAGGCGCATCATGGACCGGTTGGTGTGCGGCGATGTCGGCTTCGGCAAGACCGAGGTGGCGATGCGGGCCGCGTTCAAGGCGCTGGGTGACGACAAGCAGGTCGCCGTGCTGGTGCCGACCACCGTCCTGGCATACCAGCACCTGGAAACGTTCCGCCAGCGTTTCGCCGCGTTCCCGGTCGAGATTGAGATGCTCTCGAGGTTTCGCACCCCGAAGGAGATTCGGTCGACGGTTCAGCGGCTGCGCGAAGGCACGATAGACATCGTCATCGGCACGCACCGGCTGCTGTCCGCGGATGTCGAGTTCCGCGACCTCGGCCTGCTCATCATTGACGAGGAGCAGCGCTTCGGAGTCCGCCACAAGGAACGGCTCAAGCAGGTTCGGCAAAGCGTCGACGTACTGGCGATGACGGCGACTCCGATCCCGCGCACGCTCTATATGTCGCTCATGGGCGTGCGTGATGTGTCCGTGATCAAGACCCCGCCGCAGGACCGCCTGGCGATCCAGACCGTCGTGGCCGAGTACGACGAGCGCATGGTGACGACCGCGATCCAGCGGGAGGTCCGCAGGGGCGGTCAGGTCTATTTCCTCCACAATCGCGTGGAGTCGAGCCAAGCCAAGGCCGACCGGCTGGCAGCCGCGCTTCCAGACGTGCGCTTTCGGGTCGGGCACGGTCAGATGGCAGAGCGCGAGCTTGAGCGAGTCATGCTCGGCTTCATGCGCCACGATTTCGACGTGCTGGTGGCCACGACCATAGTCGAGAACGGCTTGGACATCCCCCTGGCCAACACGATCGTCGTCGACCGGGCCGATCTATACGGGCTGGCAGAGTTATACCAGCTGCGCGGTCGCGTGGGTCGCTCCAATCGGCGGGCGTACGCGTACTTGTTGGTGCCGCCGGAGCGCGAGTTGAGCGACGTTGCCCGCAAGCGGCTGGCCGCCCTGCGGGAGTTCAGCGAGCTGGGCGCGGGCTTCAAGATAGCCGCGCTGGACATGGAGTTGCGCGGGGCGGGCAACTTGCTCGGGGGCGAGCAGAGCGGCCAGGTTGCGGCGGTTGGCTTCGAAACCTATACGCAGCTGCTCGAAGAGGCCGTGCGCAAGCTGCGGGGCGAACAGGTTGAAGAGGTGGTTCGGACCCAGGTCAAGCTGCGCCTGGACTTTCACATTCCGGCAAGCTACGTGCCGGAAGAGACGCAGCGACTGCAGCTGTATAAGCGGCTTGCCGCCGTGCGGGACGACACCGACCGCGACCGTGCCGTCGCGCAACTGCGAGACCGCTATGGGCCGTTGCCGCCCGCGGTCGATAACCTGCTGGCGCACGCCCTGCTCAAGCACCGGGCGGAATCTATGCGCATCCCCTCGATCGAACGGCGCGGCGACCGCCTTGTCATCAAGCTGCGGGAGGACTCTAGGGTCAGCGCGGAGCGGCTGATGCGTATCGTGGCTGCTACGAAGGGAGTCCGCTTCGAGCCGGACGGGACGCTCGAATGGCCGGGATTCGAAGGTGACGGCACCGCGACATTCAGTCGTGCTCGGCGACTGCTGGAAGACATCGCCGCACATGAATCGAACTAGCCGTGCGCTCTCCGGGGCGCTTGGCGGGCCACCGCCGGGGAGCATCGGCGGGGGCGTTCATGCGGCTGACGTCCAAGCGCGTCACACAAGCTTTCGCGATTTGTCATTGGACTTTAACGCAGCGCCGGTATAGTCGAAATTCTGGGCTTGGGATGGCCCGGGGCTAAGGAGGCCAATGACAGACAGATCAAGAGTGCGCGCGGGCGATGTCGGCTTTGAGGGCTGCGAGCCCCGCCGAGCTTGCAGCGGCACGTTCGACGAGGTACTCGCTAGGCGGCTGCACCGCCGCTCGTTACTAAAGGGCGGGGCTCTAGCGCCGCTGTTTTCGATCGGATCGATCGCCAACTTGAAGGGTGCGCAGGGTGATTCCGGGCTACAGTTCGCTGCGATCCAAGGAAGCGCCGCGGACGAGATCGGGGTGCCAGAGGGCTACAAGTGGGAAGCGTTGGCTGCATGGGGGCAGCCGCTGACGAACAGCGCCCCCGAGTTCGACGCCGACAATCTCGACCCGGATGCGCAGCGCCAGCAGGTCGGTTACAACTGCGACTTCCTTGCGTGGTTTGACTACATCCACGGGTCGGGCATCGTCGGCGTGAATCACGAATACACGAGCCCGCAGCTGATGTTCCGCAACTATTCGGCCGAGCGCACGACGCAGCGCGAGGTGGACTATGAGATCGCTTCCCACGGCGTGTCATTCTTCTTGGCCGTGCCGTATCGGCGAGACGACGGCCCCGGCTACCGGCACTATCGCGGCAGCGCGTTCAACCGCAGGATCCACGGCGAAACGCTGATCGCCATTAGCGGCCCGGCCGCGGGCCACCCGCTGCTGGTGACTAGTTCGGATCAGTCCGGGACCCAGGTCCGCGGCACGTTCAACAATTGCGGCGGCGGGATCACGCCCTGGGGCACTTACCTCACCGCTGAGGAGTACTTCGACCAGTACTTCAGCAACAACCGCGGAGTGACCCACGAAATGGCCAAGGCAGCCAACGAACGCTTCGGTGTCAGAGACGAGGGTGGCAGGCGGCAGTGGTGGCGCTTCCAACAGCGGTTTGATCTCGACTACGAACCGAACGAGGCGAATAAGTTTGGCTGGGTGGTGGAGATCGATCCGTACAACCCCAATCTGATGCCGCGCAAGCGCACGGCGCTGGGCCGCTTCAAGCATGAGGCGGCCGCGACCACACTGTCGGGGGCCAACCGGGCGGTGGTGTACTCGGGGGACGACGCGCGCTTCGAGTACGTCTACAAGTTCGTGTCTGACGGCACCTACGACGCCTCGAGCCGGAGCGCCAACCGCGACCTGCTAGACAGCGGGACGCTGTACGTTGCCAAGTTCAATGACGACGGGACGGGCGAATGGCTGCCCCTGACTTATGAGAACGGCCCGATCAATGCTTCGAGCGGCTTCACCAGCCAAGCGGAGGTCCTGCTGTTCGCCCGACAGGCGGCCGACCTGCTAGGAGCGACACAAATGGACCGCCCCGAAGATATCGAGGTCAATCCGTTGACCAAGAAGGTCTACGTGGCATTGACGAACAACACGCGCCGCGCCGCCGACGACGAG
Organism: Bryobacterales bacterium; assembly: GCA_022824585.1. Classification (GTDB taxonomy): domain Bacteria; phylum Acidobacteriota; class Terriglobia; order Bryobacterales; family UBA6623; genus VXMF01. The sequence continues at coordinate 9,414 of JAJDZN010000210.1, forward strand.
AACGCCCCGAACCCGCGGGCTCCGAACCCGATGGGCCACATCGTGGAAATTTCCGAGGGGGGCGGTGACAGTGGTGCCACGCGATTCGATTGGGAGATCTTCATGTTGTGCGGCGACCCCGCTAGCGAGGCTGACGGTACCTTCTTCGCCGGATTCGACCCGGAGCGCGTCAGCAAGATCGCCAACCCGGACAATCTGGCGTTCGACAAGCAGGGCAACATGTTGATCGCTACGGACGGCCAGCCGCGAACGCTCGGGATCAACGACGGCATCTTCTTCGTGCCGACCGAGGGGTCCGAGCGGGGCTACAACCGGCAGATCTTCAGCGGAGTTGTAGGGGCTGAATGCGCCTCGGTGATCATGAACTCCGCGCAGGATCTGATGATGGTCTCGATCCAGCATCCCGGAGAGGGCGGCACCCGTCAGGAGCGCACCTCGAGCTTTGGCGGGCCGGCAGTGAACCGTCCCACAGTGGTAGCGGTCACTCGTTCGGAGCAGCCCTACCGAATCGGATCCTGACACACTGATCCGGCCCCGGCGGCGTGCCTGCAGCGCCGCCGGGGCACTTAGCGGCACGGCGCGCATCGGCCTGCACAGTGCGCGGGTGGCTACAATCAGGAATTTTATACGAATATAACACGCTCAAAAATATGCTATTATGGAAACCGATGACACTATATGCCACCTATTCCGTGCGGTGCTCCCTCTCTCCAGCGGGCTACCGGCCCATGCACAACATCCTGCAGCGCTCGCAAGCCGGCCGCCTCGGCGGCGAGCGACAGGTTGATGGCCAAGGTGGTCTTTCCCACGTCCCATTTTTGCCCGACGAGCGTTAGCGTGTACATATCTACCACCCTAGGTGAGAGGCAGTGCCTTGTCGAGACCTTGAGTTCTCGAGGAATTGGCTTCTCAAGTTCTCAAGTTGGGGGGTAACTACTCAGGCCCTTTTTTGACTATGTGTCTTGTCGCCTGAGCTCACGCGCAGCAATGCTTGCGCTGGTTGGGGCCGGGTAGGTTTCGAACGGTTGCTCGTGGCGGGGTCCTGTCTCTGAGCGGGAACCGTTGTGAGC
>JAJDZN010000285.1 GCA_022824585.1 Bryobacterales bacterium
CGTTCTGCCGGGATCCCCGAGCTTGTATGCGACGGCGATAAGCCGAATGTAAAGACAGAGTTGTTGCGCTCGACGAAATCAGCGTGACGCACGAACGAGTCAAAGCAAGCTAGAACAATCGCCGCTGCTGTTCGAGCAGCCTCTTCTGCCTAGCCGCTAGCGGCGAACAGTCGACGTGCGAGGCCAGCTCCCGAACGAAGCCTATCACAACCACATGATCGGCTTGGCTGCATGTGCAAGCTCATGCCGAGAACGTAGTTGATATCCGCTGGCAATGCAGGCCGGTTAATGTTCTGCAGCTCCGGTCCCTGGCAGGCCCGAACGTGAGTTTGCGGGCCTTCCCGAAGTCTGGATCGTCCCCTGGAAGCGTCATCTCAACCAATGGAAGTCGGCGAGTAGGTGCGCTGGTTGTGGCGATGCAATGATTCGGCGTGTCCGGTGCGATCTCTCGCCAGCGGGTTCCGGCATTCGAACTGCTAGCGCCCGGAGCGCTGGCGCGCTGCCAGCGGGATCTCGCCCTTGGCGCTCAAGGCGGCGTACTTGTCGGCGAGTTCCGTCTCGCCCACCGTGCGGTAGATCCTGGCCAGCAAGTAGTGCACCTGCATATCAAGAATCACGCCTGCCCGGTCCGGCAGCGCCAGCGCCCTTTCCGCGTGCGAGCGCGCCCCCGCCGTATCGCCCAGCTTCTCGGAGAGCTTGGCGCGCTCGTAGTGGACCGCGCGCACCGCAGGGCTGAGCTTGACCGCCTCGTCGAGGTGCGCCTTGGCGTCGGCGAGCCTGCCGTGCTTGGCAAGGAAGCGCCCGTAGTTGTAGTGCAGCATCGGATCGAACCGCGGGCCCGAGTTGCGCGCCAGGCCCATGCGGTAGGCCGACTCGGCTTGCGCGAACTCACCCAGCGCTTCGAGGCTCAGGCCGAGGTAGTCGTAGGCTTGCGGGTCGGCGGGAGCGAGCGCCAGCACCTTGCGGAACTGCTCGGCCGCCTTGCCATGCTGCTGCCGCCCGTCATAGAACACGCCCAGCTGGAAGATCGCCGCGGGCTGCCCCGGGGCCAGCGCGATGGCCGCCTGGAAGAAATCCTCCGCTTCGCGAGCCTTGCCCAGCGCGGCGTGAACTTGAGCCTGGAGCAAGGGCGTCGCCTCGCACTTTGGATGGCTCTCGGCCAGTGTTGCGAGCCGGGCCAGGGCGGCGGCTACGCGGCCTTGGCCTAGGTCCTGCTGTGCCGCTGCCAGGCCTTGTTCGGCCCCGCTGCAAGACGCTTCAGAAACACCCATGCCACCCAGCAGAAGTGCCAGCGCGACCAGTGGCGTCAGAGGCCGGATTCGCATGGCAGCTCCCCGGTCACAGCAACCAGTGTAGCTCCGAGCCTAGGCGGCCTGTCGCTGGAGCCGCGTGCCCGGCGCCCGTCAGGGGCGCCGATCGGCGTGCAGGCATTGGGGGTGTGCGACAATTCTGTGAAACCCAAGCAGAGACTTGTGCCGTAATGTAAAATGTGTTGGCATTACATTCCGTCTGCTCTGCGCGGCGGGGACGAATGCATGGTATCGGTGGCGGTAGGAGCCGATCAGAGGATAGTTCACTTCGGGCTCTGCGCCCGGGACTTGGGAGGACGAACATGACAATTCGCTTGCGCCACTGCGTGGCGCTTCTGACCGCGCTGTGCCTTGCTGGCGGCACGGCGCACGGCCAGACGGCCTACGGTTCGATCAACGGCACTGTTGCCGACGCCAGCGAGTCAGTGATTCCGGGCGCGACCGTGACGCTGACCAATGTGGGAACCCAGGGGCAGACCGATGTGGAGACCAATGCCAACGGCTACTACGTCTTCATCAACGTGGTGCCCGGATCGTATTCCCTGAGCGTCACTGCCGAGGGGTTTAGCCGGGCCGTCGAGCCCGAGTTCACTCTCAACGTCAACCAAACGCGCACGCACGACTTCGCGCTTGAAGTCGGTGCGGTGACGGAGACGATCGAGGTCATTGCCGAGGCCGCACTGCTGCAGCAGTCGACGTCGGAGCTCGGTACCGCGATCACCGAGGAGGCCGTGAAGGACCTGCCGCTGAACGGCAGAAACTACTCGCAGCTGCTGACCCTGACGCCCGGCGCCACGCCCGTGAGCACGGCCCAGGGCAACGCGGGCGGCACCAGCTTTAACGCGCCCGTGGCCCTGCCAGGGTCGTCGTTCGCGCTGCCATCGATCAACGGCGCTTGGAACCGCAGCAACGTGAACATGCTGGACGGCGTGATCAACCACTGGTTCTTCGGCCAGAGCTGGGCCGTCCTTCCGATCGTCGACGCCGTGCAGGAGTTCAAGGTGCAGTCCCACAATGACAAGGCCGAATACGGCGGTGTGCTCGGGGGCGTGATCAACCTGGTCTCCAAGTCGGGCACTAACGAGTTCCACGGCGCGGTTTGGGAGTTCCTGCGCAACGATGCCTTCGACTCGCGCAATCCCTTCCTCGATGCCGCCAGGGAGGGTCCCACGCCGTTCCGCCAGAACCAGTACGGCGCCGCTATCGGCGGCCCCGTGCTCCGCAACAAGACCTTCTTCCACTTCGCTTGGGAGGGTTGGAAGTATCGCCGCGCACAGCAGCAGTCATACTTCCATCCGACTAACGACGAGCTTGCCGGCAATTTCCAGAACGCCATCCTCGACCAAGTCATCTACGACCCGGGCACGACTCGTGTGAACCCAGCGGATGCTGGCTCGTTCGTGCGCGATCCCTTCCCGCAAAACACGGTCCCCAGCGGTCGCATCGACCCGACAATGCGGAACTACTTCGAGAACTATTTCGACCGGCCCGACCCAAACGTTGCCAGCCCGGCGTTCAACGTGATCAACTCGCGGCCGCAGCAGAGTGACAACAACACGATGCAGGTCAAGGTCGACCACCGCTTCGGCAATGCCGACAGCCTGTGGTTCCGCTACAGCCAGCTGAACAATCCCCAGACGCTGCCAGCGACGGTCAAGAACGGCCGCATCTTCAGCAACCGCCCGCGCAACATCGCAGGCGGCTGGGTGCATCTGCTGGGCACCAACGTTGTGCTCGACACCAAGTTCGGGTGGGTGCGCGAGGCGCTCAACACGGAGGCCGATCTCGCAGCCGGCTTGGATCCGCTGCTTGCCGACGGATGGCTCGGGCTTGACGAGTTCGGCGCGCCCGGCATCGGCCTGCAGGCACCTTACGGCGGCCCGGGGGTCAACACACCGCGCCCGGAGACGGACTGGCAGTGGATGGTCAGCGAAGGCGTTAGCTGGATCACGGGCAACCACAACATCAAGTTCGGCGGAATGTATATCGGCCAAGAGCGCGACGCGCTCACAACGCAGCATAGCGTTCCGTTCAACAACGCCCAGACGGCCGATCCGCTCAATCCCGGAACAACGGGCAACTCGGTTGCCTCGGCTCTGCTCGGCTTTCCCGCGCAGTACACGATTCGCAACCAGAACTACAACGTCACGTGGCCGACGCTGGGCCTGTACGTGCAAGACGAGTGGAAGGCCAGCAGCAGGCTGACGGTCAATATCGGCTTGCGCTATGACACCTACTGGGTGGGCAGGATGAACCGTGGAATGCAGAACGGTTTCGATTGGGACACCGGGGATTGGCTGATCGGCGGTGGCGTGCTGCCGGGCCCCTGCTCCCAGGTCGGCATCGCGCCATGCATACCCGGCAGCGGCAACCTCGCCGACCTGCCGAATGGCCAGCACATCAGGCTGGCCAATGATCCGAACATGTACGAGCCTGCGCACGACGGCTACCAGCCGCGTGTCGGCGTCGCCTGGCGCCTGCGCGACACGACGGTGCTGCGCGCCGGCTACGGCGTGAACTACGACAGCTTGACGGGCGTCATGCAGGGGTTCCAGCAGTCGATCGGGACGTGGCCGGACAAGCAGTTCGCGCAGCCCGCGTACAACGCGATCGGCGAGCCGCTCACGAGCGTGGGCCGGGCGAACCAGCTCGGCGGCGCGCCGCTGCCCGATCCGTCGCCGTTCGGCAGCGCGGGTTGGTACGCGAACCCGCGCACCAAGCCCGCCTATTCGCACCAGTGGAACGTGGAGATCCAGGAACAGCTGAAGAACAACTTGACATTCTCGATCGCCTATGTCGGCAGCCGCACCAAGCGGCTCGAGCACAACGGCGCGGCGAACACCGCGACCACGTCCGGGCCGGGCTCGCCGGAGGAGGTTCGCCAGCGGCGCCCGTATCCGTACCAGACGACCATGTTCTACGGGAACTTCAATGGCCAAGGCTGGTACGACTCGCTGCAGATGAAGCTCAACCGGCGATTCACCAACGGGTTCCAAGCGCTGATCAGCTATACCTGGTCGAAGTCGCTCGACACGCAGAGCGGCTGGTTCGGCGCCGAGAACGGCATTGGCGGGAGTTCGGCAGTGCAGAACTACTACGAACCGCTGGACAACAAGGGGCCGTCAGGCTACAACATCCCGCACTTCGTGTCGATCGCGGCAGTTTGGGAACTGCCCTTCGGACCTGGCAAGAGCCTGCTCAGCAGCGGGCCGATGTCGCAGGTGCTGGGCGGCTGGCAGCTCAACACCATCGCGCAGTTCCGCTCGGGCCAGCCGGCCAACCTGTCGGTCACCGGCGACGTGGCCAACATCGGCAACGAAGTGGCGTGGTGGAACTACGCCCGCCCGAACCTCGTCGGCGACCCCTACTCCGGCGCGCAGACCGAGGCGCGCTGGTTCAACACCGGCGCGTTCGATACCCCGATACTCGCTTACGGCGATGTCGGCAAGAACGTGCTCTATACGCCGGCGGTACAGAACATCGATATCTCGCTGTTCAAGCGGGTTCGGATCGGTGAAGACTACAGCGTCGAACTCCGCATCGAGACCTTCAACGCGTTCAACATTCAGAACTTGGGTGCGCCGAACACCGTCTTGGGCAATCCTAACTTCGGCCGAATCGCCAGCTTGGCGGGCGGGACCAGGCCGAGGGTGTTCCAGTTCGGCTTAAAGTTCATATTCTGAATGCGGCGGCGCCCGGCCCGAGCCGGGCGCCGCTGGAAAATTGCCGCGCCTGGCGCGGACCACCGCGGCCCGCCTTCACGGCGGGCCGCATGCTCATGTAGGGGCCGCGAGCGCAGCCTAATTGCCGCTGCCGGGCCAGCTTGCCAAGTGGCGCTGCGCCCACTGCGCGTTGCGATCGTCGTGGCAGAGCAGGCAAGCGTTGGGGCTCTTGTCCTGTCCGAAGCGGATGGTCGCTTCGGCGTCCGGGATGTCGTCGATACGGTGTGTCGACGCTTCGAACATGAGCGCGTGCATGATCTTCGGCATGTGGCACGACGCGCAGCGGCTGCCGGCCGATTCGGGCGCGTGCATGGTATGCTCCGCACCCTTCGCCGCGTACTCGCGGTGGCACTGCAGGCACATGCGGTCAGGCTCGTTCAAGAACTTGAGCGATTTCGGATTCGCCTCCGGCTCGGCCGGATGCGGATCGTGACAGCTGCCGCAGTGAGCGCCGCCGATGCGGAAGCAGGCCGAGCGCACGAAGGATTCGCCGATGAAGGTAGTCTCCCGGAAGCGGCCGTCGCGATGGAACGCCTTGTGCGAGAACTCGTTGATGGGCCGCCCCTTATAAGGCGGGAAGAAGGTGCCGGAGCGTCCCGTGAAGTTGACCTCCCCCCGGGGCCCCAGGTCGAACAGGTTGGACTGCATGTGGCAGCGTCCGCAAAGGGCGACATGCTCTTCTGCGTCAAGGCCGGCAAGACGCAAGGGCGTGCTGTTTGACGCCTGATGCAGAGGCCGGCCGGCCCGCACCGCGGCAACGTGATCCGCCGACGGTCCGTGGCACATCTCGCAGTTGACGCCTGACTCGCGCTGGACGAAGTCCGTTGGACGGCGGGCCTTGGACGTCGAGAGCTGGCTGGTGTGGCAGCTGGCGCAGTTGAGCTGGTAGTTGGTGGCCCGGCTCATGCGGTGAAACTCGCCCAGGCGAGAGCGCTCGGTGCCTGGGGGATCGATCACGCTCCAGAAGTTGAGCCAGCGCCGTTGCAGCATGTTGTACTGGACCGGAAAGACCTGGATGCGGCCGTCTGGCAGCGTTGTGGCATACGCCTGCTGCCACTTCGAGCCGATGGTGTAGTCCACGAGGTGGCGCTGCCACTGGCCCTGCTCGTCGCGGAACTCCATGTACGGGCGGTCCCGGAGGGTGCCCACCCGTCCGACCGTGGCACCGTCTTCGGTCTTGAACTCGGACTGCGACTCGAAGTCGCCGACAACGTTGGCCGGATCGAACTCGCGGAACATGCGCGCCATGCCGGTCTGCTTCCAGGAATCGAAGATGGCAGCGTGGCAGTCGCGGCAGGAGTCGGACCCGGCATAGCTCGCAGCCTGTTGGGAGGGCTGGCCTGGCTTGGCCGGCGCGGCTTGGATCGGCGCTGGAGGGATTCCGTCCACGAAATCCTCGAACGAACCGCGGCTGTCTGCCGATTGCGTGCGATACGATTTCTCCAGCTCCTGCCGCGCCCGCGCCCGCAACGGCCCTCCGAGCCGGTATGCGTCGGCCAGATTGCTTTCCGCCTTGGCTCGCTGGCGCGCCAGCCCGTGGGCGATCCCCAGCAAGTACGCGGCTTGGGGATTGGCGCGGTCGAGGGAACGCGCACGGGTCAGTCGCTCGATGGCGTTCGCGATCTGGCGAGCCTTAGCCGGGTCTGTCTCTTGAAATGACCGTGTCAGGGCGGCCCGGCCCAGGATCAGGTGGCATGATCCCCTGAGCTTGGGCTCCAGCGCCGCCCATGCAGAGGGGGTGAACTGCGAGGGCTTGTCGAAGCGGTCTAGGTGCCGGAGCGCCTCGCGTGCCCTTGCCACGGCTTGGTCGAATTGCTGTTTCGCCGCGCGCGCATCGGCCAACGCGACCAGCAGCAGCGGGTTCTCGGGCAGGATCTGAAGGGACGCCTCGGCATGCGCGATGCCTCGGTCAAGTTCGCCAAGGTCGATGGCAGTCTTGGCCGCAACGTCGTACACGGCCGCGAGCAAGGGAGAAGCAGGGAAGGCGCTGAGGAACTTCTCCGCGAGGGAGTGCTTAGTGCGCACTTCAGACTCATTGAGCAGTGCATTGAGGGCCCGGCGCTCGGGCTCGCTCTCGGCTTGGTCCAGCACGGTGAAGCGCGCGTTATCTTCGCGGAAAAGGGCGGTATCAACGATCTGAGACGGGGCGGGAAAGACGAACGCAGCCAGCGCGATCAGGGCGATCCGCATTGGAGCCGACACTCTGTCGAAGGGACGGAACGGGGAGTTCGGCCCCGACCGAGCCGACTTGGTGCCGGGCGCGGGCCAGTCTCGACTCGGGCTGCCGGCAGGCGTGTCTCGCGAACCGGCCACGGCGTTGGAACCTGAGACCGTCATGGCGAGGCGTAGCGAGGTCGCCGCCTGTCCTGTCCGCGTCGTACCGCGCCAGTGCTCCCGGCGAGCGGTCGACCGGAAACGTGACGGCGTGGATGTGATTGTAAACTATGGGCAGATTGGCCATCGACTGCCGCATCCCATGGATCCCGCCGCAGCTTCGGCTGAGCGGGTTGACGGCATTGGTCACGCTGGGATCCCTGCTTGGCGCGGACGTCCCAGACGCTCTGCTCAAAGCCACCGACGCCTTGGTCAGCGGCTCTCCCCAAAGTGCGGCGGAGACGCTAGCGCCCGTAGTGGCCGCTGACCCTGACAATGCCGACGCCCAGCGGCTGCTGGGGGTGTCGCTGTCGCTGTTGGGCAGGCGCTCTGGGGCGCTTGAAGCTCTCGCCGCGGCCGCGCGATTGCAGCCGGCCAATCCGGCGAATCACTTGGCGCTGGCGCAGGCCCTGGCCCAGTTCGGAGAGAACCGCCGCGCCCAAGAAGCGTTTCGAGCCGCCCTGGATCTGGATGGTCGGCTGGGGCCAGCCCACGAAGGACTGGCGCTCTCCCTCGCGCTCGAGGGCGGCCTGACCGAGGCGATTCTGCATTTCGGCATGGCGCTTGAGCACGTGGCAGAGGCGTCCGCGAAGGCGCGATTGCACTTCTTCCGAGGGAGGGCGCACTTGCAACTGGACCGCTACGAACCAGCCGCGGCCGACTTCAAGGCAGCGACAGAATTGCAGCCAGACTTTGGACCGGCCTACTTGGAGTGGGGTCGCGTCCTTGCCGAGGATCCCGCCGACCGGACAGCGGCATCCGTGCTCGCACGGGCTGCCGAGCTGATGCCGGAGAGTGCCGAGGCGCAGTTTGCATCCGGCCAGCAACTCCTCCGAGGGGGCGATCCGGCGGCAGCGGCGGGCACGTTGCGCCGCGCGGTCGACCTCGATCCGGCGAATCGTGCGGCACAGTACGCGCTGGGCCGCGCGCTGCGGGCTTCTGGCCGTGCCGAAGAGGCGCGCAGTCTGCTAGGAAGCATTGCCGCGTCCGGATCGGACCGGGCGCTGGAAGAGGCCCGCATCAACGAAGCCGGCCAGCTTAACAACGAAGGCCTGCAGGCCGAGGCCGACGGAAATGTCGAATTGGCGTTGAGGCGATACGAAGCAGCCGCCGCGATTGCGCCAGACGAGGTTGGGTTCCATCGCAACGCGGCGCTTGCGCTTTGTCGGCTAGACCGCTGGGTCGAGGCCAAGGCCCGGCTGCGCAAGGTCCTTAGGATGGCGCCGGGGGACATCGACGCCACCAAGGCGCTCTACATCGCGCTGGACAACGCCCCCGACTAGGCATGATGAGATCGTGGCCGCTGTTGGTGGCTTTAGCGGCGCTGCCGGCCGAGGCCCAAATCCACTTCGACCACCAAGCGAGTTCCTTCAGTCTGGAGAACGCCCAGTCGGAGAACCGCTACGCACCGGAGACGATGGCCGGCGGTGTCGCGTTGTTCGACTATGACGGCGACGGCGACTTGGACCTGTATTTCGCCAATGGTGCCGAGCTGCCAGGGAACCGCAAGACCAGCGACCGCTTCAGCAATCGGCTGTTCGAGAACAACGGCAGCGCGGGGTTCACCGATGTCACGAGTGCGGTCGGTTTGGCCGGGAAGCGATTTGACTTCGGCGCCGCCGTGGCCGACTACGACAACGATGGCGACCAAGACCTGTTCGTCGTCGGCCTGCACGGCAACGCGCTGTATCGCAACGATGGCGCTGATGGATTCGTGGACATCACAGAGACGGCCGGTCTCAGTTCGGCAGATCCCGACTTCGGCGAGCTGTGGGCCGTTGCAGGCGCATGGTTCGACTACGACGCGGACGGTTTGCTGGACCTGTTCGTGGTCAACTACCTGAGCTGGAGCGATGGGGCCGACCCAGTCTGCGACACGGCGGGCCCGCGTGACTACTGCCACCCCAAGTACTACACGGGGACGCCGAACCGCCTCTACCGCAACCGCGGGGATGGCACATTCGCGGACGTGTCGGCGTCTGCCGGGATTCGCGCCCACGTGGGCAAGGGCATGGGCGCGGCCGTGGCCGACTTCGATGGCAACGGATTCCTCGATGTCTTCGTGACCAACGACAAGCTCCCCAACTTCCTGTTCAGCAATACGGGCCGAGGGCGATTCGAAGAGACTGCGTTCGAGGCCACCATCGCTCTGCCTGAGCACGGCCGGGACGTATCTGGCATGGGCCTGGATGCTCGCGACATCGACGGTGACGGCCTAGCCGAGGTGGTCTACGCGGCGTTGCCGGGCGAGACGTTCCCGCTGATGCAGAACACACCCGAAGGGTACTTTGTCGACATCACCGGGGCGAGCGGTATCGCCGGGCAGACTCGCGACATGGCCGGATATAGCGCGATCATCGCCGACTTCGACAATGACGCTCGCAAGGACATCTTCTTTTCTCGCGGCGACGTGCAGGTCCACCCGATCCACGAGGGCGTCCAGATCCGCCAGCACAACAGCGTCTTTCGCAACGCGGGCGAGCGTGGATTCGTAGCGCTCACGGAAGAAGCCGGATTCGACGCCGTCCCCCCGAGGCGACATCGCGGCGCGGCGGTCGGAGACCTCAACGGCGACGGAAGGCTGGACCTCGCCGTGACCGCCCTCGGCGATCCTGCCGAGATCTGGATCAACGACAGCGACACGTCTGCCGGATGGCTTGCACTGGATCTCGAGGGCACGAGCTCTAATCGCGACGGAATCGGTGCGGTGGTGCGCGTCGAGACGGCTGACGGCCCCCAGTTCAACCATGTCACTACGAGTGTCGGGTACGCTTCGTCTAGTGCCGGACCGGTCCATTTCGGACTCGGATCTGTTTCTGAGGTTGAACTGGTCGCGGTTGAGTGGCCTTCGGGCGTCACTACGACGATTCGAGGCGTCGCTGCCAATCAAGTCCTGCACGTGCGGGAAGAGCCGGCCGCAGCGCCTGACGGCGACTGAGGTCCGCTCCATAGGGCCGAGTCGCGGTCTGATAAACTGATCGCGATTAGAGCGTAACGCTCGCAGGTGGTCCAAGCCTGCTCTTCAGCGCGTCCTCGGCTGGCAGGACGCCCTTTCGTGAGTGCACTGCGTGCTTCGGCGCGAGCGTGACCCGTGAGCAAGAACAAGCGCAGTCCAAAGGCCCGCAAGGTCCGGCGGGCGGCTCCGCGAGTGCCGGCGGCGCAGCCACGGACTTCCGCCGGAGGGCGGCTCGCGATTCTGAGCGGAGCCGTCTTGCTGCTCGGAATTGGCGCTTGGATCTGGCTGCGCGACCGTCCGCCCGAGCCGTCTGGCACCGCTGCTGACCAAGCGACGCCGATCCGCTTCGAAGCGGCTGCTTCCGGCATCGACTTCGTGCTCAACAACGGCACCACCGGTGACAAGCCAATGCCGGACTCCACATTGGGGGGAGTCGCCCTGCTCGATTGCGACTCCGATGGCCTGCTGGACATCTACTTCACGAATGGCGCGCGCTTTCCGGACTTGGAGAAGTCCGACCCCTCCTTCCACAACCGTCTCTATCGCAACCTGGGCGGCCGCGCGTTCGAGGATGTCACGCAGGGCGCGGGTGTCGCCGGCAACGGGTACAGCATGGGTGCTGCGGCTGCAGATTACGACAACGACGGCCAGGCCGACTTGTACGTGACGGGCGTGAACCGAAACATCCTGTATCGCAATCTCGGCTCCTGCCGCTTCGAGGACGTGACGGAAAGCGCCGGAGTCGGAACAGGCCGTCCGCCGGCGAAGCCATGGTCCGTGGCGGCCGCCTGGCTCGACTACGACAACGACGGCCACCTCGACTTGTTCGTGGTCAACTACTTGGACTGGACCTGGGACAACAATCGCGTTTGCGGCGACCCGGGACGCAGGCTTTCCTGTTCTCCGGCCCACTACGAGGGCTTGCCGAATGTCCTATATCGGAACAATGGGGACGGCACCTTCGAGGACGTGAGCGCGGCGACCGGGATCTCGGCGCACATCGGCAAGGGAATGAGTGCCGCCGCAGCTGACTACGACGGCGATGGCTTCCAAGATGTCTTCGTGACCAATGACTCGGTGCGAAACTTCCTGTTCCGCAACGGAGGCGGGGAGCACTTCGAGGAGGTCGGGGTCCAAGCGGGAGTAGCGTTTACCGGGGACGGCATCCCGGTCTCCAGCATGGGCTTGGACTTCCGTGACCTGAGCGGCGACGGCTTGCCGGACGTCACGGTCACGGCCCTGACCAACGAGACGTTTCCGCTGTTTCTCAACCGCGGCGGCGGGTTTGTCGACGCGACATATCCGAGCAAGATCGGGCTGGAATCTTTCACGATGTCCGGCTGGAGCGTCGGCGCGTTTGACTTCGACAACGATGGCGACAAGGACATCTTCAGTGCCAATGCCCACGTCAGCGAGAACGTCGAACTGTACCGCAGCGTCTCGTATCGGCTGCCCAATGCGCTGTTTCAGAACTTGGGTGACGGCACGTATAGGGATGTCGCGCCGCAGGCGGGTCCGGCTATGCAGGGATCGGCGGCCCATAGGGGGGCCGCGTTCGGAGACTTGGACAATGACGGGCGCGTGGACGTAGCCATCTCGGCGATCGGCACGAGTGCTCCCGTCCTATTCAACGAGTCCGGGGGAGGGCACTGGCTGGCCCTAGACCTGGTGGGAACGGCCAGCAACCGCGACGGCATCGGAGCCCGGGTGCGGCTGATCGAGGAGTCCGGACGAATCCAATACAACCAAGCGACCACGGCGGTCGGTTACGCGAGCTCGTCCGACAGCCGGGTGCATTTCGGGCTCGGCACGAGTGCCGCGGTGAGCGCGGTCGAGATCACGTGGCCGAGCGGCACCGTCCAGACCCTGGAGAAGCCCGAGATCGACACGACGCTGACTGTCACCGAGCCGCGCTGAGGCCCCTCGCTGTCCGAGCCGCACCCAGCAGAAACCGACTAGTCTCCGAGCGCCTTGGCGCCTTTGGCGGGACACGGTATGTCCTTGGCTTCGAAGAGTTGGCTGGGAGGCAGGGATTCGAACCCCGATAAACAGATCCAGAGTCTGCCGTGTTACCGTTACACCACCTCCCAGCACGGAGGTGTCTATCCCTGAGTATACCCGCCACAATCGGCGGCGGTACTCGCGACTGGGGACCCATCTCCCATTCCGATGGATGGTATCGAGGCGGAACACTGGCCACTCGGCGCGTGGGTGCGCGCGGCTCGCTCACTTGGCTCGCGATGGACCGAGGTCAGAGTCCGCAACGTGATGGTCGTTGGTAGGATGCGATTAGACGGATCAACCGATGACGACCACCAAACGACATGCAGAGTGCGTCGAGCGCCATGCACCAAGATCAGCGAGCGCGTCGGAGGAAGGACAGATGACACAAGAGCAGATGGCTGAGATTCGGGCGGCGCTTCATGAGGAGATCGACCGCATGACCGCGGACGAACTTGTCGGCTTGAAAGAGTTTCTGGCCACGTATCCAGATCGCCTAGGGGCTGTTCTTCGCAACGCCCCATGGGATGACGAGCCGGAAACGGAAGAAGAGAGGCTAGCGGTGGCCGACGCAGAGGAATGGCTCAAGCAGAACGGCGGAAAGGGCATTCCTCATGAACAGGTGATGCGGGAACTTGGCCTTGAATGATCTCGATGCCACGCAGGGGGTCGAGTGGACCTCCAAGGCGAAGTCCGACCTTGCGAAGCTAGCGAAACGAGATTCTGATCGGATTCGCCGCGCCGTGGCGCGATTCGCTTAGGACGGATCCGGAAATGTAAGACGGCTGCAAGGAGGCGAGCAGCCCTATTTTCGGCTGAGGGTAGGTGAATGGCGCGTCGGTTCCACCGGGAAGCTGGCATAGTGCGGATTCTCCGAGTGCTGCACCGCAGGGAGGCTTACCGCAAGTCCGCTTGGATCCACCAAGACGCGCTGGGTCCGGATAGCTCGGCGGAGGCCTGGTTGCCCGACGGTCCAGCCAGCTAGTGGTTTGTGCCCCCGCCGCGCAGTCCGCGGCGGATCTCCCTCCAGATGTGTGCAATTGTATGTCATTGACACCATCACCCCTAGTCGGCGTCGGGCAAGCATGGGGAACACAATCGACGGGCCGTTGGCGCCCGTCGAACGGAGTTCCAGAATTGACATCTACTGCCCGGCGACGGGATGAGGCACCGTGCCCTGCGGCGGGATTCTGGGATCATTAAGCCGTGAAGATCGTAATGGTTGGCGCTGGAGCCGTTGGGGGCTATTTCGGGGCTCGCTTGGCATCGGCTGGCGTGGACGTGTCGTTCCTGCTGCGGGAGGAGAGTGCCGGCATCGTCCGCGAGAAGGGACTGCGCGTGCGGAGCCCTCAAGGCGATGTCCACCTGCCGCGCCCGGATGTGATCGTGGCCGGAAGCGACGCACCCTCCCCCGACGCGCTGCTATTCGCCTGCAAGGTGGAACATGTGCGCACAGCCGCCGAGTCCGCGCGCCCGCTGCTAGGTCCATCCAGCGTGGCCATACCGCTGCAGAACGGAGTTGACGCGCCTGCGATCCTGCGCGGCGTGCTGGGGGAGCGATCGGTCTTGGGCGGCCTGAGCCGAATCTTTGCGGAGCGCCTCGCGCCTGGGGAAATCCAGCATTTCGGACTTCACCCGTCCATTACGTGCGGCGAGTTGGACGGGGGGAACTCGGAGCGGGTCGCCCGGGTCGTCGATGCGCTTGCGGACGTGCCGGGGATGTCGATCGATGCGTCCGACGACATCTGGACGGCGATGTGGATGAAGTTGTTGATGGTGTGCTCGATGGGCTCGGTGGGTGCCGTGGCGCGCGCTCCGCTGGGCGTGGTGCTGGGCGTGCCGGAAACGCGCGGGCTGCTGCTGGCCGCGGGCGAGGAGATCGCGGCGGTCGCGAGAGCGCACGGCGCGCAGATCCCGGACGGCTACGTCGCGGCTCAGGTCGGTCGCTACGAGCGCCTACGGCCAGAAACGACCGCTTCAATGCATCGCGACCTAGAGCGCGGCGAAGCGTCTGAACTCAACGAACAGCTTGGCGCGGTGTGTCGCTACGGACGAGAACTCGATATGCGTACGCCCATCTTGGATGCGCTCTACGGTGCATTGCTGCCCGGGGAGTTGCGTGCTAGGCGGAAGCTGTCGTACGAGATCGTCGGCCCGCGGGCCGCCAGCTGAACGCGTCAATTCTGTCGTGCGCGGACGAAATTCGGCCCTGGCCGGCCATGAGAAACGGCTTGGTCGTCTACCGGGCGGTGCTTGGAGGCGATTCCTTGGCTTATCGACGTACCGATGGCGGTGTTGGCGTTCAGAAACGACCACGAGAAGCCCGGTCCCGTAGCTGCCCGTCTCGCCAACCCTGCGGGTTGCGCTAGTCGATCTACTGCGGCAGGGAAGAGCCGCCGACAATGAGCGTGATTGCGAGGAGCGCGCAGGCGACACCGGTAACCTGCAAGCCATTGAGGCGCTCGCCCAGCACACCCCGCGCGAGGATCACCGTGCTCGCGGGGTACAACGATGACAGGGTTACGGCGATGCTGAGCGGCCCGTAACGGGTGGCCAGTAGGTACAACGCACTGGCGGCTACGTCAAAGGCGCCCGTAGCCATGGCCATCCTGCCGACCGGCGCCGCCATGCGCAGTGGCCGGCCGCTGACTAGAGCCGCAGCCCCCAGCACCGGCACCGCGACCACTCGAACCGCCAGGAGAGGCCACATCCCTGCCCGGGCGTCTGTTTCGGCCAGGGCGAGATAGAACAGACCGATCGCAACGCCCGAAGCGAGCGCTAGCCCGACACCCGGCGGAATCGCTCGGGTCGGCGCCGGCACGGATGCGGCCTCCGCCTCCTGCTGGCCGACGAGCACGATGGCCACAATCGCGAGCCCGAAACCGAGTATCGTCACAAGCGTGAGCTGTTCACCTCGCCACAGGTCGGTGACGACGGGAATCATCACGGCGCACACGGCCGTCGTAGGAGCCACGACCGCCATTCTTCCCACCGCCAGTGCCTGATATAGCAGCGGAAGTGCGACACTGACGGCCAGCCCGGCCACGCCGCCCCAGACTAAATCGCTCCTTGTCGCGGCGGCCTCAGGCAACACCGGCAGCATGAGGACCAGCAGCACCAAGGCGATGCACTGCGACCTCACGACGACAGCGAGGGCGTGCGTCCGTCGCGAGGCGAGGCCGCCAAGGAAGTCGGCGGTGCCGTACAGCACAGCTGAACAAAGCGCGAGCAGGTAGGCCATGGGAGAGTCTGATGTCGAGCTTGGATGCCCTACCCCCCAGATCGAGGTGCAGGAACGTCCGCAGCGGGTTGAGCGTCGGGCCACACGGAATAATCGCAGGGGCTAGCTGGTGCTAGCCCGGAGGCCTCGCCAGAGAGAAAGGCATAGTGGCGAGATAGCGTGAGCTGATGAGGTTGCCGCTGCCTGTACAGAAGTCCGGTTGCCAGCATCGCTTCGCCGGCGGGCACACTCTGCACAAGGAGGTGCGCTGGCGGGCCCGACGGAGCTGAATGAGGAGGAACGCATCGCTGAGCCGCCGTGGGAGGCTTCCACCGCTGATCGCACCGAAGGGTTCATTCCTTGAGCCGGCGCGCGACTTCAGCCAGGCGTGCGCCAAGTTCGCGAGCTTCCTCGATCTCGTGCTCTCCGACCCCTTTCTCGTGCTCGGGAATGCCCGTGGTGGCCGAAGCCCCCAGCCCGCCGTGGGGCGTTACTAGCACCATGCCGTACTGCAGCATCCCGAGGGCCATGCTGAGCATCGTGAATTCCTTGCCGTTCGATGGCGCACCGCCCGTGGCGAAGACCGCGCAGGCCTTGTTGGCGAGTCCCTTGCTCCGCCAGAACCCGAA
Source organism: Bryobacterales bacterium (assembly GCA_022824585.1). Lineage (GTDB taxonomy): Bacteria > Acidobacteriota > Terriglobia > Bryobacterales > UBA6623 > VXMF01. The sequence continues at coordinate 16,212 of JAJDZN010000285.1, forward strand.
TCCGTAGGCCCAGTCCACCAAGGCTTCGCGGATCGCGACCGCGACATCTCCCATGTGCACCGGCGACCCAAGAGCAACACCGTCGGCCTGCTCCAAGTCCGATTGCGTGACGTCCCCGATCTTCTTGACGACGGCCTCGGCGCCATTGCTCCGGGCGCCCTCCGCCAGTGCGTTGGCCATTGTCTCGGTGTTGCCCGTCTGCGAATGATAGGCCACCAGCACGGCGACATCTTGGCCTGCGGCGCTTACCGCCCCACAGCCCAGCGCAAGTGTGCAGATCAGTATCTTGAGTCTCATGGGAGGAACCTTGGCTCGCTGAGAGCGGGCCGTCCCAGTCTAGCCCGTCAAACAGGCAGTGCGCGGTGCGGGCCCGTGATGCGGACAGGATTGGTCGCATGCAAGGAGCGGCGACGCAGGCGAGATGGTGCTGACGGTTCCGCGCATTCTGCGGGCGCTGAAGCTCTTCGGCGCGGCGATGTCCGCAAGTCGCGGAATCAACGTGAGGGAGGTCTTGTTGACGTAGCAGCTAAGGCGCGAAGCTTCCCCAATCCCCGATGCCGGCGAGGTCTCGAAGTGCGGTCAGCAGCTGGTTGCCCGGAATTATTTCCATGACAATCCTCACCAGGGGTAGTGTTTTTCATGGTTAATGACAGATTGAGTTCCTGCCTGCTCCCACTCGTGTAACTCTTCGACTGTGCGCTTGCCGCGCGAGGCGAGCCGCAAGCGGCAGTTGTCCAGTTGCGGAATCGGGAGTCAGTGCTTGCCGAAGCCCGCCGCTGGCGTTGATCGTTACTGCGGTTGGTACTCCACCCAGATCGGCGAGGCCCACGCCATTTGGCCGTCCTCCTGCTGCACTCTCACGTAGTAGTAGCTCTCACCCGGAACCGCGTCCGCGTCCCGGAAGCTGAACGCCGTTACCCTCTGGCCGGGGTTGGCCGAGTATACGTAGGCGTTGTCCTTGATGATTTGAATGTTGTGGATCGGTCCCGTTCCGCGCACCGCCACCCTCACGACGGGTTTGTCTCGGGTCACGGTGATGTCGCCCATGATGGCCTCTCCGACCCTGACATCTAGCACGATGTTGTCCGTTGCCGCATAGGCGTGGCGTTGCTGCAGCGCCCGGAAGATTCCCTCTCGGGTGCGCTCTTCGGCGTAGACGGCCGCGTAGGAGATGTGCGTGGAGCGATGGTCGGACGAGGCGATGAAGCCCAGCTTGTAGCCCTTGTCCAGAGCGCTGCGTGCGAAGCCGTCCGCGTAGCGCTCGTTGGAGTTGACCCGCGGAGCGCCCGCCGCTTCGTAGCTCATGCGGCAGCCTTGGTAGATCTCGAGCAACGGTTCGAGAGCCGCGTCGTTGAAGGAGAAATCAGTGCCGCCCCCGGCCGCGATGGTGTGCGGTATCGTGATCGCGTCCTGGCCGCGCAACTTCTCCCAAATGCGCAGCTCGTCCGGCTCCCTCGGAGAGTCAGAGTTCTCGCGGTCACGCGGGACAGTCCGTCCGATCGCCGTGGTGCCGCGTTGAAGGTTGATGACGTTGCGGTGGCCGTACGGCCATCGAATCGAGCGCTCATATCCGAATAGCGGAGCGAACCTGTCGCGGACATGGAACGCATCCGCCAGCTTCTGGGTCCGCCACCAGTCGTAGCCGCGCGCATCGTCTACTCCGAGCTCGCCCGCAGCGCCGTAGAAGTGGTCCGTGGAAGCGATGAAGTCGAGTTCGGCCGCGTCTAGGGCGTAGCGGTACATGTCCCACAGCGTGCCGTCGAAGCCCCCGTCCGAGCTGATCTCCGTATGACGGTGCAGATCTCCCCAATACAGTGAATAGCGCCTCTCCCCTGCTGCGATGGTGTGGCGTCGATCGGTCCAAGCGGTGGTTGCGTACGGCCGCTCCCCAGGCGAATCGGCCATCCGATCCAGTGCTGGAATCGAGGGCTCTTGCCGGTCGATTGGCGCCACCCGGATCTTCCCCAACGTTCTGCCCGCGTGTGAAGTGACCGGTCCGCCGGGCGACCAGCGGTCGTCGGCGGGATATGCGACCCACGTCCTGCCCTCTGCGCTGGTCGCTACGGCCACGCGCTGGTCGTTGCTGCCGGAACTGGCTTCCAGCATCAGCGGGGGAGACCACTTGTCCCCGCTGTACGTCATCGCGTGGACGTTCCAGGCGCCCGGCCGCTCCTTCATGGTGGAGTCATCGTCGCGCGGCACCCAGCGGCGCAGGAACAGGCGGGGCGTGCCCGACGGGTCGATCGTCATCTGCGGAATCTCGTACGAGAGCGCGAACTCGTCGCTCATCGCGTCTTCGATAGAGCCGGTCGGCGTCCAGCGCTGCCCGCCCGCGAATACTGCCACCCCGATTTTCTGCGTGTAGCGCAGGCTCACCAAGCGACCGACCGAGCCCTCGACGCTCCATGGGGCTGGTTCGCCCCAATCGCCCCTGTTGCTGGCGCGACTCCAGCTCGGCATATCCAAGGCCCAGTTCGGGCCTTGGTCGTCCCAGGCGATCCAAGCCCGGCCGTCGCCGTCGATCGCTACGCTGGCGCGCGCCTCGAAGTCCGGGGAATTCGCGATGGGGTACTCCGGCGATAGTTCGGATCCCTCGAGCACGCGCAACATGACGTCGTAGTCCCCGTGGCGATAGCTGTCGTAAACGACGTAGAGGCGGTCTTGCTCGTCAAGCGCAGTTGCGGGCTCCCAATCGTTGGCTTCGTGCGTCGTGATGGCTGTCGGCGCGGACCAGCGGCTGCCGTCGCGGGTCTTGAGGTACACATTGGCGTCTCCGGTGCGGAAGGACTGCCAAACCAAGTGGAGCCTGCCGTCCGAAGCCGCTTGCAGGCTGTGATGGATGTCCGGCTGAGGATCAGAAGTTAGGCGTTCCATCGGGTCCCACCGGCCGTCGTGCCAGCTTCGCGCGTATATGTCGAAGTTGCCGTCGGCCTGCGCTGACCAAGCGATCCAGACCCGCCCGTCAGGCTGGATCGCGATCGAAGCCTTGAGGAAGTCGCCCGCCCTAGGGCTCACGGTCACGATGTCCTGCCACTCGCCACCGGTGCGCCGCCGAACTCTGACTTGGTCCGCGTCTTTGCCGTCATAGGCAGTCCACGCGACCCACAGGTCGCCGCTGGGCGCGAACGCGGCTGCCGGCCAGTCCGCGTGTTCGCCAGCTTGCGAGATTTCCACCGGCTGGCCGTGGGCGGGTGCGGGCGCGATTTGGCCGGCAGTGAGGATGACGGCGAGAAGGCACGGGCGGACACCGCCCGCGGTGAGGATTCGCTTGGTTCGGGACATGGAGGAATCGCTTCTTCTCACAGCATCGCACTCTGACCGGGCTGTGGCGGGCGCTGCCGCCGGCCTTGGCATCGGGTCGGCGAACGCGATCGCGAAGCGCGCGCCGTAGGCCCGCCGACACATTCACCGGCTCGTGCTGGACCCTATTCGTCGCGCACAGCTCGGAAACGCTCGACCGACTTCGCTCAGCAGCATCGCGTCGCTAGCCAGCGACGGATCCAGCGCAGCCTGCCAACCCGCCCGGGACACTCTCTCCAACACTTCGCCCGCCGTCGCGCCGCCTCGACTGTGCATTGTGGTGATGCGGCCGTCCGACCGCCGCTCTTCCTCCAAGCTGCTTCAGCAGGATGTCCTTGAATCGAACCGGGGCTCCCATCTCGTGGAGAGTAGTCGGCCGCCTGCCATCGAAATCACCCGGGAGCCGGCTGCAGCAGCGCTTGACATAGGCCTGAGAGTGTGCCAACATTATTGTTGCCACCAAGTTTGTTGGCAACTAAATCGTTGGGAGAATTCAAGGGTGTTGAAAAAACTGTTGGCAATTGGGTCGATGGCGATCGATTCTTTGATCGCAAAGCTGAAATCACTGAGCTAGAGGGCCGTGTCCGAGATGGCACGCATACATTGCTCACTGCACAGCGCAGGATGGGAAAGACAAGCTTAGTTCGGGAACTGCTGCGTCGCTTGAACAAGACCGACGAGGCTGGAGGCATCTTCGTCGATCTCGAAGATGCCCGCGATCCGGCCGATGCGATTGTGGCGATCGGCTTGCAGTCGAAATCGATGCGGTCGGTATGGCACCGCTTTATGGAGACGGCCGCCAAGTCTCTTCAGAATGTCGAGGATGTCCGAGTATCCGAGCTGCGGATCGGGCTAAGGGCTGCTATCAATTCCAGCAATTGGAAGCACAAGGGCGATGTACTTCTCGAAGCGTTAGCTGACCACGACAGGCGGGTGGTGCTTGCGATTGACGAGCTTCCACTCCTTGTGAACCGCATTCTCAACGGCCGAGACTATCGGATGACATCTAAGCGGATCGCTGCGGCAGACGAGTTTCTATCCTGGCTGCGGAGGAACGGCCATGCTCACCGAGACCGAATCTGCCTGATCATTTCGGGCAGCGTGGGTATCGCGCCAATCCTTAAGCGGGCTGGCCTGAGCGCCACGATGAACATCTTCTCCGTCTACGGGCTGAAGCCATGGAGTCAATCGACGGCGTCTGACTGCCTCGCCGAACTGGCGGAGACTTACGACATCGACCTACCTCCGGACGTGCGTACCGCTATGTGCGGCCGCCTGAGGTCGTGCATTCCGCATCACGTCCAGCAATTCTTCGATGCGCTCCAGCGGCACTTGGCGCTAGAGGGCAAGTCTGACGCCACCGTGGAAGACGCGGCGGCAGCCTACCAGCAGGATATGCTCGGACCCTGGGGGCGCATCGATATGGACCACTACGAAGAGCGACTCAAGCTCGTTCTGGGAATCGACGGCTACAGAGTGGCTCTCGAACTGCTTGCCCGCACCGCTGCCAAGAGCTCTCTCGACCAAGGAGCCATCCAAGGTTACGAACGGACCTTGCGCTTGATGGGCGATTGCAGCGTGGATCAGGTCCCGCACGTGCTGGATGTTCTGGAGCACGATGGATATTTGGGAAGAGGGCCGAACGGATACAGGTTTGAGTCGGGACTCCTCGAAGATTGGCGACGCGCGCGCGAAGGCCTTCCTTTCGTTCCGTTCACCCATGACCAGCCACGCGGATAGGTGAGCCGGAGCCATGCAAAAGCAGGTCAGAAAGTACAACCCAGGGTTCCTCACGGCCGAGGAGCTTGTGGATTCGTTCTGCGTACGGAAGGCAGAATTCGACCTCATCCTCGACGCGCTGAGGGAGAGCACGGGGAATTCGAACTCCCACCAGATTGTAATCGGACCGCGGGGCTCCGGAAAGACGACGCTCTTGCTGCGGGTCGCCGCCGAGCTGGACAGGGACGCGGGGCTCCGTTCCAAGTGGTTCCCCGTCATCTTTGCGGAGGAGAGCTACGAGATCGCGACGTGCGGCGATTTCTGGCTGCAGTGCTTGGAGCACCTCGCACACCAGGCGCCCCGAGAGGGAGGGCAAGCGGACCTGCGCCTCGCGCTCGAGGAATTCCGAACCGTCCAAGACGACCGGACCCTCGCTGATCGCTGCCTCGCGGCGATCCTTGATTTCGCCGACCGCCAGGACAAGCGGCTGGTGCTGATCGTCGAGAACTTGAACACGCTGTTCACAGACATCGGCGACCCCGAAGTCGGATGGCAGTTGCGCAAGGCGCTGCAGGACGAGCCCCGTATTCTGTTGCTCGGCAGCGCCACGGCGCGCTTCGAGGAAATCGACAATGCGAGTCGGGCTCTGTATGACCTCTTCCAAGTGCATGCGTTGAGGCGCCTGACGCCCGAAGCTTGCGCCACTCTTTGGAAGAGCGTGTCCGGAAGGGACATCGACGTGCGGGTCGTTAGATCGCTCCAGATCCTCACGGGCGGCAACCCCCGCTTGCTCGTGATCGTTGCCCAGTTCGGCGCGCGTCTGTCGTTCCGAGAGCTCATGAAGGACCTGCTCAATCTGGTCGACGATCACACCGAGTACTTCAGGAGCCATCTGGAGGCGCTCTCGCCACAGGAGCGGCGCGTCTATGTGGCGCTCGCGATTCTGTGGAAGCCGGCAACGGCCAAGCAGGTCTCTGATCGTGCACGGATCCCGACCAGCCAATGCAGCACGCTGCTGGGCCGACTTGTTCAGAGGGGCGCGGTGGTGCGATCAGGGGGAAGTCGGCATCGCCGGGAGTATTACTTGGCCGAGCGCATGTACAACATTTACTACCTGCTGCGAGCGAGCAGGGGCACAGACAGCGTAGTTGGAGCATTGGTCCGGTTCATGGCGTCGTATTATTCGCCGACGGAACTGGGCGGCATCCGGGAGCGCATCTCCGAGGAAGTGACGAAGGCCGATACACCGACGCGAGAAATGATCGAGGCCGCGCTCGAGCGTCTCGCCACAACAAGCAGCGTCAATTCGGAGGCCATTGACGGGAAGCACTCGGGAGACGCCCTTGGGTCCGAAGTTCGGGATCTCATCGAACGGGCAGGGCAGCTACAGCGGAATGAACTAGACGAGCAGGCGATCGAAGTCTGTGACACGGTCGAACTCCAACTCAAGGAGATTGACTCGCCCGAGGCAGACGAGCACTTGGTGAACACACTTGTCGTGAGATCCATCGCGCTGGGTCGGCTCAACCGCTTCGAGGCTTCAATTGCTGTCTGCAATGAGATCCTAGACCGCTATGGGACAAGCGATTCGCACCGCATCAGCAGGGCGGTCGCCGCAGCATATGCTACGAAGGTAGCCCTGCTTGGTCGACTCGACCGTACCGAAGAGGTGCTCGCGGCAAGCGCGGCCTTCTTGGACCGGTTCGAATCCAGCGATTCTCCAGCCACTGATCAACATCGCTCTGAGGTCATGTTCAACAGAGGCGTGGCATTGACCGTGTCCGGGCAGGCACAGAGAGCGCATGCGGCCTTCGACGAAGTGATCAGACGCTTCGAGTCGGGCGATTCGGCTGTTGTCCAAGAAAGTGTGGCTAGGGCACACTCAGCCAAGGCCAGCCTGTTGGAACAGCAGGGAAGTGGTGAAGAGGCGTTGGCCGCATATGATTCCGTAGTTGACCGGTTTGGGTCAAGCCATGCACCCGGTGTCGTGGCAGTCGTTGCCGCGGCCTTGCTGGCCAAGGCCGCCCTGCTTCTAGACAACAAGCAGTTCAAGGAAGCGCTGGCGATCGTCACCGATGCTAGAGACCGTCTCGAATCCCATGAGTCATCCGAGATTCTGGAGCTGGCGGCGATGGCGGCGTTGAACGAGGCTTCGATTCTGGACATGACGGGCGAACGAGAAAGGGCTCAGCAAGCGTATGACGCCCTGGTCGGCCGATTTGCGTCGGTGGACTCTCCCGACATCGCTGAAATGGTGGTAGCTGCGCTTGTGAACAAGGGGAATTCGCTGGCACGTGCGAACCGCCCGGAGGAAGCCCGCGCGGCGTATGACAGGGTCGTCGAGCAGTATGGCGATAGCCGATCCCCGGCGGTGCTTGAGATGATGGGGCGTGCCCTGGTTGGTCGGGCCGCATCAGAGTTGTCTCTTGGACAGATGTCCAAGGCGATAGCCTCAGTCGGCGAGGCCCTAGAACGATCTGATTCTGAGGATTTCGATTTCATCGTCACCGCACAAATGCTCAGTGCGGAAGCCTACTTTGGACTTGGAGCCAAGACAGACTGTGGCACCGCACTCGCAGCAGCGCTCAGGCTGTTGCCGGAGTTGCCAGCGGTGCCTGATCTATGGGTCCGGGGCCTCATCACATTCGCGGCTCGACTTGGGCCAAGACCAGTTCTGGAATTGATTCAAGAATCTCCCTCTGATCGGATCCTACTTCCCTTAGTGACAGCTCTGCGAGAAGAACTTGGCATGGAGTCCAAGGTGGCGGAGGAAATCGCAGAAGTCGCCAAGGACATTAGAAGGGATCTGGCTAGGCTCAGGCAAGGCTGACCACATCGGCGGAACGCGGAGCTTTGCCGGTCTCGGTCGGTCGGCAAGAAGTGGCGTGAGCGATTCGTCGAAGCAAGCCGGCGGTTCAGGGGCGAACGCCCATTGCAGGCACGGGCTTTTTCGCAGTTAGCGACAAACAAAGAGCTCATGGGCAGGCACTGCTGCCAGTCAGGCGACCGCCTCCACTCGCGGAAGCGCAAGGTCACGGCGCGGTTGCTGAAACACTGAAGGCTCCCGCAGGGTGGTTGTAGGATGACGACAGGGGGTATCGGCCAAGGCCCGGCCTCCGCTCGTAGATTCTTGGAGCCCATGCGGACGTATCGGCTGCAGAGCAGCGTAATCCTGCCCGTGAAGCTGGAGGACGTGTTTCCGTTCTTCGCAGAAGCTCGCAACTTGGAACTGCTAACCCCTCCTTGGTTGAAGTTCGAGGTCCTGACGCCGTCCCCGATCCAGATGCTGCGCGGGGCGAAGATCGACTACCGGCTCAGGTTGCGCGGCGTGCCGCTTCGCTGGCAGAGCGAGATCACCTGCTGGGAGCCGCCATCTCGATTCGTGGACGAGCAGCGGCGCGGCCCCTATCGCCTTTGGAAGCATGAACATCTCTTCACCGCCGATGGCCCCAACACAATTGCGGAGGACAGAGTTGAATATTCGGTGCCGGGAGGTGCTCTGATCGAACGCTTCGTGGTGCGGCCCGACTTGGAGCGGGTATTCGCGTACCGCAGGGCCAAGCTGGCCGAAATCTTCAGCGCGGAAGGCTGACCGCGACCGACATGGGTCGCTCGTTGCGCCTAGACGTTCAGGGACGCGAGCCCCACGGGCCGGAATTCCCGTGGCTGCCCGCCGGGCACGCATTCTATGCCGTGAATTTCTGCGTCCGCTCCGCGACCCTTGATTTCTAACGCCTATTCCGCCATCATGAGTCTCTTCCGCCGGGCTCTTGGCCGTTTATTCTTCGGCAGCCAGTTCGACGCCGCTGTTGCGTTCCTTGCCTGAACGAACTTTCGCCCGGTAGGTTCTTCGTCGAGATGGATCCGGTTAGATTGGCCGTCGTCGGTGCCGGACTGGTTGGCAGCAAGCACGCACGACTGGTTAGTTCAGAGCCAGCTTCTTCACTCGTCGGCGTCTGCGACGTGGATTCCGGGCGCAAGTCGGTGGCCGAGCGCTTCGACGTCCCGTTCTACCAGGATCTTGAGGCTCTTCTGGTGGACCGGAACCCAGAAGGGGTGATTGTGGCCACTCCCAACGGGACCCACTCCGCCGTTGCCGAGGTCTGCACTCGAAATGGCATGGATATGCTGATCGAGAAGCCGATCGCAAACAGCGTTGCTGAGGCACGGCAGGTCGTTCAGTCAGCCGAGGACGCAGGGTGCCAAGTGCTTGTGGGCCACCACCGGCGCCACAACCCGTTGATTCAAGAGGCACGCAGCATAGTCCAAGGAGACACGCTCGGGCACCTGATAGCGGTCTCGATACTGTGGGCCCTGCTAAAGCCGGCCGACTGGTACCAAGTGGATTGGCGGTGTCGCCGTCCAAGCGGCGGGCCGGTCATGATCAATCTCATTCACGAACTGGACGTCCTGCGCTTCACATGCGGCGAGATCCGCCAAGTCTACGCGCAAGCGGGCTCGTCGGCGCGCGGGCTTGAAGTCGAGGACTCCTTGAGCATCACGTTGTCCTTCGCCTCGGGAGCGCTGGGTTCGATACTGGCCTCGGATGCCACGCCCTCGCCTTGGTCGTATGAGCTGACCAGCGGGGAGAACCCCTACTACTTCCACACGACTGAGAACAGCTACTACTTCCTTGGGACGCAGGCCTCGCTGGCGTTGCCCAAGATGGAACTGTGGCAGTATGCGGATCCGGCTCGGGCGGGCTGGCAGCACCCGTTAGAGCAGTCCCGGCGGAAGGTAGACAAGGCAGATCCGCTCGTCCTGCAGCTGGAGCATTTCTGCCGGGTGGTCAGGCGCGAGGAACGGCCGCTGGTCGACGGCCGAGACGGAACGCGTTCGCTGGCGGTTGCGCTGGCCGTCCTGGAATCGATCGATCGAAAGGCTCCGGTCGAGCTAGCTTGACGTCGGCGGTCTGCTGTCGCGCTAGGGCGCTTGCCCTACCCAAGTTCGATGCGCAGTGCGTGCGCGTGGTCCTCCGGCAGCGGCTCTGCCAGCGTCACCGTTAGCGTGCCGTCGGCGATGGCCGCCGTCGGCGTCTGGGATTCTCCGACTACCGCGACACTCGCGCTCGTGCCGCCTGCCCCCAATTCGAGCGTGACGGTGTTCGAGGTTGGTTGGCCGAGGATGATCGCGTAAACTGCGCCGCCCTTGGACGTGAAGCGCACGGGGATTCCGTCGCCCGTCTCGCCGGTCGCCCTGTTCCAAGGACGAGTCCCGTAGATGGCCTCGCCGTTCTTGCGCAGCCAGCTGCCGAGCGTTCGCAAGCGGCTCGCCTGCAGCTCGGGGATGGTGCCGTCCGGCATCGGGCCGGCATTGAGCAAGAGATTGCCGTTCTTGCTCACGATGTCGGCCAGCAGGTGGATCAGCTCGGCCTCCCCGATAGTGTGCTCGGCGGTTTCGACCCGGTTGTAGCCGAACGAGTAGCCAAGCCCGCGGCAGGTCTCCCACTTGTAGTCGGTGATCTCGTCCATCTTGGCGTACTCGGGGGTGGTGAAATCGTGGTGCCGCCGGGGCGCTCCCTCCTTGCCGATCTCGAAGCGGTTGTTGATCAGACCGTCGGGGTGGGTGTTGTAGAAGTCCGCCACGATCCGGGCAAGGTCAGCCTGTTCCGGGTACCCGATGTCATTCCACAGGATGGTCGGATCGTACTTGGCGATCAGCTCGCGCCAGTGGGCGTCGGCGTAGTCGGCGAACTGCTGCGTGTGGATGATCGTGCCCCAGACCTTTTCGAGCGTGTCGACCGGTTCGGGGTTGAAGCTCCAGTCCAGGCCGCCGGAGTAATAAAAGCCCATGCGCATCTGCGCGGCCTTGACCGCGGCGGTCAGCTCGCCCACGACATCACGCTCGGTTGACCGCCGCCCCTCGGGCAGGTTCGGGTTCTCGATCTCGCTGGGCCAGAGCGTGAAGCCGTCGTGATGCTTGGTCGTCAGGACGACGTATTGCGCCCCGGCGTCGGCGAAGAGGCCGGCCATCGTACCGGGATCCCACGCCTCGAGAGCCTCGTTGAATTGCGGCGCGAAGTCCATGTAGTCAAAGTCTTCGCCGTAGGTCTTGCGGTGGTGCTCGTGGGTGGGCGAGCCCGCGATCCGCAGCGTGTTGAGGTACCACTCCGAATAGGGGTTGTTCGCGAACCACCGCTCCCAGTCAATCTCGCCGAGTTCGCCGATCGGCGTGGCCCAGGCGGGGACCGAATACAGCCCCCAGTGCACGAAGATGCCGAGCTTGGCGTCGTGGAACCACTGCGGCACTGGGTGAGTCCGGATGGACTCCCAATTGGGCTCGAACTGGCCGGCGGTCGCCGACTGCTCGTCCGAGCCGCTGCCGCATCCGTAGATCGCGCCGGCACCGGCGGCTGCCATGAAGGCCCGCCGGGTAAGTCTGGATTGCATCGCAGTAGTCTCCCAATCGAGGCGTGACGCGCGAACGGTGCCTGCCAGCAGCTACGCCAGCAGCGGTTCTACGACCTCGCCGTGCACGTCGGTCAGGCGGAAGTGCCGCCCTTGGTACTTGAACGTCAGCCGCTTGTGATCCACGCCGAGGCAGTGCAGCGCCGTCGCTTGCAGGTCGTAGACATGCACCGGGTCTTCGACGACGTTGTAGCAGTAGTCGTCGGTCTGTCCGTGCGTCGTGCCGGGCTTGATGCCGCCGCCCGCCATCCACATGGTGAAGCAGCGCGGGTGGTGGTCGCGCCCGTAGTTGGTCTCGCTGAGCTTGCCCTGGCAGTACACCGTGCGCCCGAACTCGCCTCCCCAGATGACAAGCGTGTCCTGCAGCAGCCCGCGTTCCTTCAGATCCATGATCAGGGCCGCAGAGGCTTGGTCGGTATCCCGCGCCTGAAGCCGGATGTCGCGGGGCAGGTCCGTGTGCTGGTCCCAGCCTCGGTGGAACAGCTGCACGAAGCGCACGTCGCGCTCGGCCAAGCGGCGCGCCAGCAGGCAGTTGGCCGCGTAGGTGCCCGGCTTGCGCGAGTCGGGGCCGTAGCGTTCGAACACATGCTCGGGCTCGCCGGAGAGGTCCATCAACTCCGGCACCGAGGTTTGCATGCGGTAGGCCATCTCGTACTGGGCGATCCTAGTCTCGATCTCCGGGTCCCCGAACTCTTGCGAGCGCAGCCGATTGATCTCAGAGACGGCATCCAGCATGCTGCGCCGGGTGGAGGCGTCAATGCCCTTCGGGTTGGACAGGTAGAGCACCGGGTCGTCGCTCGAGCGGAACTTGACTCCCTGGTACCTCGACGGCAGGAATCCGGAGCCCCACAGCCGCGAGAAGAGGGGCTGGGACTGGTTGAGATTGCTGCCCTGCGAGATCAGCACCACGAAGCCGGGCAGGTCGCGGTTCGCGCTGCCGAGCCCGTAACTCACCCACGAGCCCATCGACGGGCGTCCCGGTTGCTGGAAGCCGCTCTGGATGAAGGTAATCGCCGGATCGTGGTTGATGGCGTCGGTCTGCACCGTCTTCACCAGGGTGATGTCGTCGACGACCTTGGCGGTGTGCGGCAGCAGCTCGCTCAACTCGGTGCCCGACTGGCCGTGCGGCTGGAACTTGAAGAGCGACGCGGCGACCGGCAGGCGGTCTTGGCCCGAGGTCATGCCCGTGATGCGCTGTCCCTTGCGGACCGAGTCGGGCAGGTCCTGGCCGTGGTACTTCCGCAGCAGGGGCTTGTGGTCGAACAGGTCGATCTGCGACGGCGCCCCGGACTGGAACATGTAGATGACCCGCTTGGCCCGCGGCGCGAAGTGGGGCAGGTCCGGCAGTCCCCCGGCTGTCGCGCCGTAGCCCTCGCCCCGCAGCAGGAACGACAGGGCCACCGGGCCGATACCGGCCGCGGTGCGGCCGAAGAACTGGCGTCGCGTCGCGAGCAGGCCTCGCTCGAGCTGGGGGTTCATCTCCGGATCACTCCTTGCTGATTGCCTCGTCGAGATTGAGGATGCTGCTGGCCACCACTGTCCACGCTGCGAGGTCGGCAGGGTCGAGGCTCGGGTCAGCCCGCAGTTCGCCGACTTGCAGCAGGTCGCGCGCCTGTTGGGGCGCGTTGCGGAACTTGGCCTCCTGCTCTTGGGCCAGCTGGCCCAGCAGCCGGGTCTCGAGCTCGCTCGGCGCACGCCCCAGGGTCCGCGCGTAGCCGGAGCGGAGCCGCTCTTGAGGCGCGCCGCCGCCATCGCGCAGCATCGTCTCCGCAAGGGCGCGGGAGGCTTCCACGTAGGTGGGGTCGTTCAGCAGGACCAGGGCCTGCAGCGGCGTGTTGGTGCGAGAGCGCGTGGCGATGCACTTTTCCCTGTCTGGGGCGTCGAAGACCGCCAGCGAGGGAGGCGGGATCGTCCTCTTCCAGAAGGTGTACATGCTGCGCCGGTACAGGTCCGCTCCCGATCCCTGGCGGTAGACCTGGGCCGTGAACATGTCCCCATAAGCCATTTCCCGCCAGAGTCCGTCCGGCTGGTAGGGGAAGACGCTCGGGCCACCGATGCGGCGGTCCAGCAGTCCGGCCGCGAGCAGGGCGTTGTCGCGGACCGATTCGGCCGGCAGGCGGTAGCGCGGCCCGCGGGCCAGCAGGCGATTCTCGGGATCCTTGGACTTCAGGGCCGGGCTGAGCCGCGAGCTCTGGCGGTAAGTCGCCGACATCACGATCTTCTTCTGCAGGGCCTTGATGTCCCATCCGCTGCTCACGAACTCAACCGCCAACCAGTCCAGGAGGTCCGGGTGGGTCGGGATGTCTCCTTGGCGTCCAAAGTCCTCCGCGGTTTGCACCAAGCCCCGGCCGAAATACCGCTGCCAGTAGTGGTTGACGGCCACCCGAGCGGTCAAGGGGTGCTCGGGAC
>JAJDZN010000298.1 GCA_022824585.1 Bryobacterales bacterium
TGCTGGAAGCCTTGCTGGCTAGTCCCACGAGCTTGGCTCGAGCCCGCAACTACGCCAAGAGATTTGCTCCTCTGGCTTGCGCATCGACTGAGTCTACGATCTCGACAGTCCTGAAGAGTAAGGATCGCGACGACGAGCAGCAAGAGCGCAGGGTGAGATTCGTCTTGTTGTTGCTCCGCTGGAGCCCGCGTCTTCCTCGCTTCCAGCAGGTGATCCTCGAAATCATCAGAGACACGTCTTGGCCAAGCAAGGTTCGCAACACTGCCTTGGGCACACTTCTTCGCTGCCGAAAGGGATCGTTAGGAGTTGACGATGCATTGAAAGCGCTGTTGGATGAGTTCTCCGCAGATCCAGTCTCGAGAGCAGATGGTGATCTCTGCGGGACGCTGCTCGCGGAACTGTATCCACGAGCCGTCGACCCGAGCCAGATCTGGGATTACTTTCCACGGTCTGGCGATGGAAGTTCGACAGGCCGGTACCTCCACTTCTGGAAGTACGAATTGGTAGCCCAGTCCGTCGACATCGATATCCCCGAGTTGCTAGACACGTTGGCGACCTCAGTTTCTGAACTGGAACCAACAATGGGCTTTCTGGGGCTCTGGGACGTTCCACTCGAACTCCTTGAGCGCGCACTCTCGCTGCATGGAGAGAACGTGGCCGCTAGTCGAGTCGCCGCATGGCTCGGCGCTTGCACCGGTGCGGCACGAGATCGCGCGTCGAATCCTCCCCCGTCGCTGTTGAGGATACGAGCGTGGCTCGAGGATCATCCAGAGCTGCAGAAACACGTCGTTCTCACGGGACTCGAGGCCTGCCCGGAGGGCGAAAACGTCGGGTACTCCGACCCCAAGAACAGGAGGAGACTGCTGGGGTCGAAGCTACCGGCGGACTTTGGACTGTGGTGCCTGACACACGCTGTCAGGCTCGCCGACGCTCGGCCGGAGGTGGCAGAGCACTTGTTGCAGCGAGCTCACAAGGCTCTCACAACTCCGGGCGTAAACGAGGGGCTTTCACTTGAGGTCCTAACGGAGCGTTCGGGCGAGCACACACTCCTAAGGGAGCTACTGGACCAACTGCAGGCCCGGACTCCCACACCACAGCATCAAGAATCCTGGCAACAAGAACAGACCACCGACGTAGGCGAGCAGGACGGACGAAGCGAGCAGCTGCTGGCGATGGTCCGCTCCCATCAAGACAGCCTTTTGGAGAACCGTGCCCATCCAGGGCTGCTGCATGAGCTAGCGCTTGTATATTTCGGCGACGGCGCGGTATTCGGTACAGAACTGTATGGCGAGGAAGCGCTCAGATACGCGCTGCGTGACCACTCCGCCATCGAAGCCGCGCTATACGGACTGCGCCATAGCGTCGACCGCGATGACTTGCCAAGCACACGTGAACTCCTGCGGCTAGCCAAGGAGGGCACGGAGCCCTACATCAGCTTGGCGTTGCTGGCAGCCTTAAGGGAGCGCCAGAAATCCGATGAAGGCCGACTGTTGGACCCGGACGAAAAGAGGCAACGAGCGTGCGTGGCCTGCCTCCACTGCTGGGAACCACATTTTCTGCGAGTCGGAGATGCGACTCTCGCTTGGTATCAGGTACTGCTTGACCAGCAGCCGAATCTCGTATCAGACGTTGCAGTCCAGTGCGCCCTCAGTGCACTTCGCGGCAACCAGATGGTGAGCCCACGATTCTGGAAGATTGTCGAAGGCGAAGGAGGAGACACGGCAAGGAGTGCTGTGCTGAGGCTGCTGAGGGGTCTTCCGACGAGGTGCAACTCCCGCCAAACCGAAGTGATCGACGAGTTGATCTGGACCGGGCTCGGCTCCGGCTGGCAATCCGAGCTTCTGGACCTATGCGAAAAGAAGCTCTCGAAACGTGGCGTCGACGCTGGGCAGAAAGTGCGCTGGCTGGGATTGGGTCTGCTCCTCAACCCGGAAAAGCACGGAGAGGCTCTTTCTGATTCTGTCGCGGGGAAAGAGCGCTTGGTCCGGCACTTGGCCCGATTCTTCGTCCACCCGTACCACTACTTGATTGATGAAGCGTATGCGTGGCGCCTGTATCTCGAATCGTTTGAGCCACCAAGCCTTGCCCTGATCTTTAGCCTGTTGGGCAGATTCTTCCACCCCTTAGAGCCGCAGGGCTACGGGGGAATCTCTGACGAATTTCTAGTCTCGCGATTCCTCGCTCGCGTGATCAACGAACTCGCGTCAAGGCCTAGCAGCAGCGCGAACGCGGCGCTTGAGAAGCTGGTGGAGAATCCAGAACTGGCAAGTTGGCATGCCCCGCTCTCGGTAGCTCGCGCGGCTCAAGCCGTGCTTCGAAGAGACGCCGAGTACAGGAGTCCAACACTCCAACAGACTTGTGCAACGCTTGGTCGCGGACGCCCCGCCAACGCCTGTGACTTGTCGGCACTGGTAGTCGACAAGATCGAGGAGACTGCCCGCCGCATCAGGACGGCCAACTCTAACGAATGGCGCCAGTACTGGAACGAGGATTCGTGGGGACGGCCCTTGAAACCGAAGGCCGAAGAGTCGTGCCGTGACGCGCTCCTCGCGGCGCTTCGGCCCTCATTGAGCGGACTAGCCCACAGCGGTCCGGAGGGGCAACAAGTGAACCAAACCCGGGCAGATCTTGTGATCACCGCTGGGAATTTCAAGATCCCGGTCGAGGTAAAGAAGAACAGCCACCCCCACCTATGGAGCGCGATCAATGAACAGTTGATCCCCAAGGACACGCTCGACCCAGCCACAGGGGGGTACGGGATATATCTGGTCTTCTGGTTCGGTGCGGAATGTCAGAAAAAACGGCACGACGGAGTCCAGCCAGCGACGCCACAGAAACTGGCAGAACTCCTGCGGGAGTCCCTCAACGAAGATCAGGGCCGGAAGATCGAGATCTGCGTGGTAGACGTTTCTCGTCCAGGTTCGCGCTCAACGGGAGAGAGAATTCAGAACTCGAGATCCGCGTGAGGAGTCCGTTTCGATCTGAAGCGAGCACGGTGACCAGACTCTGGGGTTCGCGGTCCGGAATCTTGTGCCGTTCCGGCGCTAGGATGAACGCCGTTACGGAGTTGCTCGTGACGGAAGGAAGGGCCAAGGCCGTGCGCGTGCTGACAATAACGAGACCGCGGAGCAATCAGTGACTACCGTGTTCGTTGGCGGCTCCCGGCGGATTAGGCGCCTACCGGCGGAAGCGAAGTCCCGGATCGACAACGTCGTGGACAAGGGATTCGCGATCTTGGGCGGGGACGCGAACGGGGCCGACAAGGCGGTGCAGAAGCACCTTGCAGAGGCGAAATACGACAAGGTGACGGTGTACTGCTCGGGTGATACCAGCCGCAACAACCTCGGTCAGTGGGAAACCCGCACCGTCAACGCTGGGGGGCGCAAAAAGAACTTTCAGTTCTACGCTGCCAAGGATCGTGAGATGGCGCAGCAAGCCGAATTCGGGCTGATGATTTGGGATGGTCACAGCCCTGGAACGGTTCTGAACATACTGCGTCTGGTGCAAGCTTCGAAAAAGGCAGTGCTGGTATGCGTTGCCGAAAAGTCGGAGGTGGAATTCAAGGGCAAGGAGGATTGGGACGCCTTTCTTTCGAGGTGCTCGCCGAAGCTGCGCCGAGATATGGAGAGACGGGCCAGTCAGGACGAATCGTTCATGTTGAGACGAGCACAGGACAAACTGAAGCTCTCGTCCGCCTAGCGCGACGAGCACTCCGTTGCCATCCGGAACTCGGCGAGTGCGGCGCCGTTCACCTCCGCGGACGGTGCGTCGTTGCCGAGGTTGCCCATCAAGACGACGAAGCCTACTGTCTTCGACGTACCGGAATGCTACTCCGCGGCTGGGACGGTGACGCATACTCACAGCATGCAGCGCTGGTTAACCTTGCCGGGCTACAGCCGGTTCATCGCCGACGATGACGACGATGTTTTCCTTTACCGCGTCCTCATCCACCAGCTGCCGCGGGAGTTTCATGGGTTGAGCCACACCGAGCAGGCCGCGGCGTTGGCAGAGCGCCCGGAGCTGACGGGGAAGCAGCCGTGGGACGCCTTCCTGGCTGCGGTGGTGGAGCACATCGCGCGCCTGCACGGCCATCCCACACCAGCTTGGGTTGACGAGCCCGAGCGATTCCTCGATAGGCCGTGGGTTGCCGCCAGGACGCGCCTGGCCGCGCGCGATTCTGTTCTGTACGCTCCCGCGGCTTTCACCCGACACGCCACGATCCCCGACCCCCGCGACCTCGACGCGCGGGGCGGAGAAAGGCATGAGTGGTTCCCCCCCGCCTGATTCGCGGACCCTCGAAGCCCCAGCGCTCCGCCGAGCCTTCGACGGCCTCTCCCGCCAGCTCGCCGAGCACGACATCAAGGCTCATATCTACGTCGTAGGCGGCGCGGCGATGATCCTGTCGCACCGCTGCCTTCGCGCCACTGGCGATGTCGATGTGCTAGAGGTCGACCGGCGCGACGAGGTCCTGCAGGCCGCAGGGGAGGTCGCGCGAGAGCAGGGGCTGCCGCGGGACTGGCTCAACGACGCCATGCGTACGGCGCCTTGGCCGGTCCCTCGCCCGGATACGCGACCGGTCGTCGTCTACGACTCGCCCCATCTCTCCGTCACCGGGGCCAGCGCCGAACAGCTCCTTGCCATGAAAGTCCGGGCGGGCCGGCCGGGCGCCCGCGATGACATCCAGATTCTTATCCGCCGCCTGGGCATCTCCACCCTGCAGCCCGTCGAGGCGATCCATAACGCGGTCTTCCCCCGCGATCACATTCCCGAAACAAATATGGAGGTGATCATGGACTGCCTCGATTGCGCGCGCGGCGAGTGACGCTTCGAGGCGGGTCACTGGACTCGTTTCTAGCGTGATTTCGATCCAGAACGCTAAAGCGGGGCGGCTGCAGGGGCTTTCGCGAGCGGTGCGATTGTCTGGATTCGCCGATCGCGTCGCTTAGCGCCGGTTCCCTCTGAATTGCGCAAGAGTCCGGAGGGGGCCCATCCCCGCACATGACCAAAATCGCCGAGAGACTGGCCTCTTGGCACGAAATCGCGTGTATGTCGTGTGCGCATCCCTGCCTGCGCGGGGGAGGACCAATGTGGCCGACTAGGCGGCGATCAGTGGTTCGTCGCTGGTTGAAGCCCGACACCCGCGCACTGGCTGAAACGGGCGTTGGAGCAGAGCAGGTTCTCACCCGGCGTTGCCGCGAACGGCGAGCATAGAGCCGCGAGCAAGCTGCCGTGACCGGCCCGCAACGCCCCAATGTTTCAGGCCCGACTTGCATCACGACGCCCTGATGGTCAGCCTGTCCACTCACTGGAGCAGTCGCCTTGAAACTGCCCAAATCACAGGGTCCGAAACAAGCGGTATAGAATTAGGTCAGGCAGGTGGTCCGGGCCAGGCCGCCGACCCGAAGGGAACGAATAGGACGAGCTTTCGCTGCGTCAAATCTTGGCTCCCGTGCTTCTTGGTAACGGTGTATACGCAACTAGCTGCATCAGATAGAGGAAAGAAAGGGATCCAAGCAAGATGCGTGTTACCCGGATCGAAATTTGGAATTTCCGGTCCATCAAGCATCTCTCCGTAGAACTCGGGGACACCACTGTGTTTGTGGGTCCAAATAATGCGGGCAAGACTGCGATCCTAGATGCCGTGCGCTTCGCGCTGACCCGACGCTGGGGGCAGCGAGGTACTGGATTCACTGAGTACGACATTCATTTGTCAGGAGACAGTGACGACCCGAAGGAGTCCGAGGGCGTGCGCATCGAGATTCGAGCCGAAGAGAACCAAGAGAACGAATGGCCCGAACCAGTGGCACAGGATCTCAGCGACATCGTTCAGCTGGCCCCGACCACTGGCATCCGCTCAATCATGCTGCGAGTGCGGTGCGCTTGGAGCGAGGAGACTTCTGCATTTGAACCAGTCTGGGAATTCCTGAATGTCCAAGGCGAGGTCCTTGGCGGCGGTGGCTCGCGACGCGTGAATCTCGAACGCTTCTGGCGCTACCTAGCTGTTTTCTACTTGGGTGCCTTGCGGGATGCGAAGGACGAGTTTTCGCCACGCTCCCAATTCTGGGGCCGGCTCCTCTCGGCGCTCGACATTCCGGCTGGTTTGGAGACCCGGGCGCTTCGAATCCTCGACTTGCTCAATCGCAGGATTCTAGACGCCGACCCCCGCCTGTCAAAAATTGCCGAGACGCTGTCGCGAACCACGAAGATTGCGTCACGGGGGCACGACGCTGAGGTTGATCTCCGAATGGTCCCTCTCAAGACCTGGGACTTGCTTTCGCGAGCCGAGATCATTCTCCGTAACGAATCCGAAACGCCGTGGTTACCTCTTCGCCGACAAGGCCAGGGAATCCAAAGCCTGTCAGTAATCTTCCTGTTCCGAGCTTTCGTTGACCACCTCCTGGCTGAGTTTTATGAGAATGACACAGAGCCGGTACTTGCCTTGGAAGAACCCGAAACCCACCTGCACCCTCAGGCGGCCCGATCACTATGGGGCCACATTCGCGACCTTCCGGGGCAGAAGATCGTTACAACGCATTCTCCCTATTTCGTCCAGCATGCGCCATTTCGAGATCTTCGAATCGTTCATCTGACATCGCAGGGCACCGAAGTTCGGTCACTCCCACGGAGCTACACCGCACAAGTTCCATTCATGGAAGGAATCGAGGCGCTCGTCGAGGCTTCGGATGGCACGCTCGAGTACGCATCGGCGTCCAACTCCCTCACTGTCAACGGCGCACTCACCGAGGACACGTTTAGAAGCTTGCTTCGACTATCTGGAGACCACGCAGACCGCCAATCGATAGGAACGACGTTGCGGGCTTTACGCGACCGCTCGGCCAACTTCATCGATGACGCTGAGCTTCAATCCCTCGAGACCTTCGCAAGACGCATGAGAGGAGAGATTTTCTTCTCCCGCTCTTGGATGCTGGTTGAGGGCCAAGCGGACTACCTGATGTTCCATGCGATCGCGAGAGCGATGGACTTCGACTTGGACGAGCACGGCGTGTCTGTGATAGACGTCCAGAACAATGGCCGTCCGGACACGTTCGCAGTGCTCGCCCGGGCGCTTGGGATTCCTTGGCTAGCCGCGTTCGATGGCGACAGCGATGGGCTTGGATACATTAGGTCGATCAAGGGCCGCGGATTCGACGAGGCCGAGATCAATGAGCGCTGCCGCACGCACCCTCAGGGCACCCTCGAGAATCAAATCCTCGCCGACGGGCTTGGCCCCGAAGTCCGAGACGCCCTTGCCAAACTTGGAGTTGCGGATGCTGGAGATTTAGCCGATCAGGACGTCATAGACCGTCTTTCCAATAGAAAAACCTCATATGCGGCAATCCTCTCTGAGAGGATTGCAGGCCGTCAGAGCTTATTGAGTCGATGCCCGTCGACCTTCCGAGAGGCAATCCACCAACTCAAGGAAATCGCATGACCACCCAAGTCCTCGGCACAGCCTTCGACGAACTGACCGACATTCAGCGCACAGCAGCAGAATGGTCCGAGGGAGCGTTGCTAGTGCTCGCCGGTCCCGGTTCCGGCAAGACTCGCGTGCTCACGTGTCGCATCGCGCGATTGCTGGAGTCGTCGATGGACCAGCACTTTCGCGTACTCGCGCTGACTTTCACCAATAGAGCGGCCAATGAGATGTCCAGTCGTGTCGATACGCTGACACCCAACCTTCACGGTCGCGCCAACATTTGCACATTCCATGGATTCTGTGCGCAGATACTGCGGCAGCACGGGGTGCATTTGGCAATCAAGCCTGACTTTTCGATCTATTCGCAGATCGAGGACAGGCGGGGCATCCTCAAAGACGCCCTGGTCCGGAATGGTCAGCACGAAAGCGCCACCTCAGTTCAATGGCTGCTGCCGACGATCGACTTGCTCAAGGCGCAGTTGGTTGAACCAAAGGACGCGAGGGAACGAATCGAAGCGACGAACGGCGATCTTGCCATGAATGCCGAAGTTGTGGCACAGGCCTACCAACTGTACGAGCAGGAACTTCGGCGCATCAACGCACTCGACTTCCATTCATTGATCTTGGAAGCCAACCGCTTGTTCGGCTATCCGGCGCTGAAGAGGCACATCCAGGGGTCCTATCCATACTGGCTGATCGATGAATTCCAGGACACGAATGGCGCTCAGTACAAACTCCTCCGCACTATGGCGGCTGACGGCTTCCGCAATGTTTTCGCCGTTGCCGACGACGATCAAACTATTTTCGAATGGAATGGTGCGAACGCTCGTCGAATCCGCGACTTCGTCGCCGACTTCGACAGCAAGACCATTCAATTCCCGACGAACTTTCGGTGTCCTCCGAGCATCGTCGAGGCCGCGAACCGACTCGTCCTGTACAACAGCAACCGTATCCGGGAAAAACTACAGACTTCCTCGGGGCGCGACGCCTCCCAAGGGCTATATAGGGAGCGGATCGTGTACCGGGAGTTCGAATCGGAGATCCAAGAGGCCGCCGGAATCGCGGGCGAGATCAAGAACTTAGATCACGATGCCCGGGGCCGAACTGCCGTGCTCGCTCGGAACACGGCACTGCTGGAGTCGACGAGCGGAGCACTAAGACAGAACGGCATCCCCGCAGCGATTGCGAAGCGACGCGATGACTTCTTGTCACCACAGATGCGATGGCTTGTCGCCTGCCTGAGGCAAGTCCAGCGTCCAATGGATGTGCGGAACATTTCCCTATTAGCGGATACGTTCGCTCGCTTCGCGGGAGGTGCTGTAGATCCCGACGATCTGATAGCGAGAGCAGACACCCAAGGTGTCACCTATCTCGCGGCTTGGATGCACTCCGCAGGTGAAACCGCAGCGCCAGGGATCTCACAATCACTGCTGGGGCTCACGGAGCAGCTTGTCTCGGGGAGTAAGGATCACCGCGCAACTGTCAACCAGGTATTGAATCAATTCGAGAGTCAGGATCAGGATGCCGCTCTCAATGATGACCTCAAGGCTTGGCGCAAGATTGAACGTGAAATCCGGGAAACGAGAGGGCCGGTACCTTTGGATCAGTTCCTGCAGGAACTCGATATGCGATCAAAGGAGTCTGCCGTGGCTCCGGGAACTGTCTATCTGGCGACAATACACGGCGCCAAGGGCCGTGAATTCGAGACAGTGTATCTGATGGGCATGGCGGAGGAAATCCTTCCTTCCTGGCACAGTATCAAGAAGGGGGACGGCAGCGCCGAACTCGAAGAAGAGCGTCGCGCTTGCTTTGTGGCAATTACCCGGGCACGGGAGCGCTTAGTTCTATCCAGGGCACGCTCCTATCAAGGATGGGCCAAGGCGCCTTCTCGGTTCTTGGCAGAGATGGGTGTGGATATGCTCTGATTTGACCGTGCGAGAGGGGGTCGCTCGTCGGCAGGGTGGCTTGGACCAGTTCGATCAGAGTTCGGGCTGAGCGAGACCCGCATGGGTGGATGCCGCAAATTATTTCTTGGCAAGAGGGACGATTGTTGCTCGCTTGCGAAGCGAAGCTCATCATCCCTGGCGGACCCTTTGCGCCTTGGCGGGGATACCGCAGCTCGTTCGGCGACGAGGGCTTACCCCGACGGGCACCGCGAGGGGAACCTCCGATCACATAACGAAGCCCGTCCGCTCTTGGAACGGGTGCTCCAGTTGGAAGCCCTACCGACCCGTCGTGCGCGGGCATGGCGTGACTTGGCAAGAACTCTTTATCAGTTGCGCGAGCCTGTGCAAGAGGTCGAAGAAGCAAACGGCCAAGCGGCCAGTTGGATGCTAGACGAACCGCGGTTCGCGAAGGAGTTAGAGCGTATCGATGCCCGGGCCGGGCATTCCCAGCACTGCGGTCGCGCTCCCCCAGAGGGCAGGCAAGCGCGACCAACCGCGATCTTGAGACGAGCACATTCGGGCCATACCGAGCGCTTGTCTGATCGTTCAAGAGAGGGATTTCGCATGCACATATCCGGGAACCGGACGTTTGGGCGCAGCGAAAGCGATAATCTGGAGGTGGTAGACATGCTAGAGACCGAGAGCGAGACTTGGGCTGACCGCATGAGGGCCGAGGGTCGGCGCGAGGCATTGGAAGGGGAGCGCAAACTGCTCTTGCGGATGGCGCGAATCCGTTTTGGCGAGGCGCTGGCAGACAGCCTCGCCGTACCGCTAGACGGGATCGCTGACGCAGACCGTTTGGAGCAAATCGGCGAGTGGCTGATGGTTTGCGACAGCGGGGACGCCCTGCTCGCCCGGCTCGGCCAGCAAACGTAACGCTACCGAGGAGGCCCGATCCCACGATCCCTTTCCGCCGCCCTCTCCGGCCAAGACGGGCTCAGCGGACGGAAGCGCGGTACTTCGACTGTTGGATACTCAGGCCGGCTGCCCGGACCAAGACCCGCGTTCATCTGTTGACGACCAGACTCGCTGATCTGTCTCTCCTGTACGCTCTCCCGTTCCTGCTCCAGCATCCTGCCGCGCTCCATCAGGTAGTCACTGATGCCCTGCGCGTCGCGGCTCGCCAGATAGATCTCTTGGGGGTGATCTTTCAACGTCTTCACCCAGTGCTCGACGTACGCGGCTGTCCTCGATCCGTCGTGCCCCACATCCAACCGGTCCCCGGTGATCATTGAACTGATCTCGGCCCGCAACTCCTCCCGCGAATACTCCAGCGACTTTGGACCCTGTCGGATGCCGTCCACGAGCGACTCCCGGTTCATCCGGTCGGGATGGCCCGTCCAGTGCCCGAGCTCGTGCAGGGCCGACTGGTAGTACCCGGCAGGGTTGGGGAACTGTTCGCGGTGCGGCATCACGATCAAGTCCCTCCCCAAGTCGTAGAACACGCGGTCTTGGTGGTTGTGCTCCAGCGCCGCCCCGCAGTTCTTGATTAGCTTCTCAACCCGTTCGTTTCGCTCCCATTGGTGCCCGGCCTTTCTCAGCGGCCTTGGCGGCAACCCAGTCGCCTGCTCTGCGTTGAACACCGTATATGTATAGGACCGCGGTCTTTCGAGCTTGGTGACTTCGTAGACCGGCTGGGCTTTGTCGTCGAGAACCGGCTTGCCGGCGTTGTCCCGGGCCAGCTGCCTCGCTTCCCACTGCCAGTAGATGATCGAGGCTCCCTTCTGCCCTCGGCGCACGTGACCGCCGGCCTCTTGGATTTGCCGGTAGGTGCCCCACCGCTCGTCCTGGTATCCGCGCATCTGTGCAACGCTCGCCAGCCACGTCGCGTTGCCGCCGCGGTACGTCTTGCCTGTCCTGACGTTGTAGGGCTGCGCCCGCTCGCCCGGCTGCCAAGACTGCACCCAAGGCACGGTCCCGGCCTCGATCTGGGCGATCAGCACATCGGCGACACGGCGGAAGTAGTCGTCCCGGCTCTTTGAATCAAGCGGCTTCATCGCCGCTCCCCTCGTCGCCGAAGTCGAACGGATCCTCTGCCGCCTCTAGGGCCTCTTCCCAGTCGGTGCAGTCGTCCGGACAGGCGCCGCATGCGGCGGCCGTCTCGGGATCCATTTCGACGATCACTCCGGGCTTGAGGAGCAGACCGACCTCGTCCGCCGTCTCGGCGCGGCGCAGCGGCACCGCTTTGCCGCCAATTCGTTCGCTTCGCTTCTGTTGAATTTCAGATAGATTCGTGCGGGGTTTTTCGGATTATTTCCTGCGGTAGTGCAAGGATTTTTCAAGTAGATTCGCTACTGCAGGAAGGAGTTAAGGGCGATCTGCGGCGGTGCGGTTGGGGGAGTGAATCGAGAG
>JAJDZN010000138.1 GCA_022824585.1 Bryobacterales bacterium
ACACTTTTTCGGCAAAGCGGCCAGCGGAGTCGGAGCCATCGCCCTGGCCCACCTGCTGGGCCGCGACCTGAACGCATCTGATGCGGCCAAGCCCGCCCTCGGCGGCTTAGACGGCCTGCCGCACTACGCGCCCAAAGCCAAGCGCGTGATCTGGCTGTTCCAGTCCGGCGGGCCCTCGCAGCTCGAAACGTTCGACCCCAAGCCGGGCTTGGCCAAGCTGCGCGGGCAGGACCTGCCGGAGTCGATCCGGAAGGGCCAGCGGCTGACCACGATGACCTCCGGCCAGAGCAGCTTCCCGCTGGTCGAGTCCGCGTTCGGATTCCAGCAACACGGCGAGTCGGGCGCCTGGATCAGCGACTTGCTGCCGCACACGGCCAAGATCGCCGACGACATCAGCATCGTGCGCTCGATGCATACCGATGCCATCAACCACGATCCCGCCGTCACGTTCCTGCAGACCGGGGCGCAGATCGCGGGCCGTCCCAGCATGGGCGCCTGGCTGAGCTACGGGCTCGGCAGCGAGTCCAGCGACCTGCCCGCCTTCGTCGTGATGATCACGCAGGGCACGGGCGGCCAGCCGCTCTACGACCGGCTGTGGGGCTCGGGCTTCCTGCCGACGCGCTACCAAGGCGTCAAGTTCCGCTCGGTGGGCGACCCGGTCTTGTACCTGTCCGACCCGGCGGGCATCTCGCGCGACCAGCGGCGCACGTTCCTCGACGCGCTGGCCAAGCTCAACCGCAAGCAGTTCGAGGAGTACGGAGATCCCGAAATCGTCACGCGCATCGCGCAGTACGAAATGGCGTTCAAGATGCAGCGCTCGGTTCCGGAGCTGACCGACCTGTCCGGCGAGCCCGAGCGCGTGTTCGACCTCTACGGAGAAGACGCCCAACGCCCCGGCACGTATGCCTACAACTGCCTGCTGGCGCGCCGGCTGGCGGAGCGCGGCGTGCGCTTCATCCAGCTCTACCACCGGGGCTGGGACCAGCACGGCTCGCTCAAGCAAGGCATCCAGCGCCAGACCAAGACCACCGACCAGGCCTCGGCGGCGCTGGTGATGGATCTCAAGCAGCGCGGACTGCTCGACGACACGCTCGTGGTCTGGGGCGGCGAGTTCGGGCGGACCGTCTACTGCCAGGGCACGCTGACGGAGTCAGAGTACGGCCGCGACCACCATCCGCGCTGCTTCTCGATCTGGATGGCCGGCGGCGGCGTCCGGCCCGGCCAGACCTACGGCGCTACCGACGAGTTCAGCTACAACATCACCGAGAACCCCGTCTCCGTGCACGACCTGCACGCCACGATGCTGCACCTGCTAGGGGTTGACCACACCAAGCTGACGTTCAAGTTCCAAGGACGGAGATTCCGGCTCACCGACGTCCACGGCAACGCCGTCAAGCCATTGCTGGCCTGATTCGACAACAGCAGCGGCCGCCTCAAAGACCTCGCGGATCGAACTCGCGAAAATCGCGCCGCAACGCTTCGACGTACCCGTATGCCGTGTGGTCGAAGTGTAGCGGGGTGATCGACAGCAGGCCCTGATGCACCGCGGCGTAGTCGCTGCCATCCGAGGCGGCTTCGACGGGCACCTCTTCGTGCATCCAGTAGTACTTCCGGTCGTGCGGATCGCGGGCCTCGATCATCAGATTGCGCGAGATCTTGCGGCACTGGTGGGTCACGGCCACTCCGGAAGCCTCGCCGGCGGGCACGTTCACGTTCAGAGTGATGCCCTTCGGCAGCCCCTCCGCGAGCACTCTCTTGGACAGGGCCGCGGCGATGCGGGCCGACGGACCGAAGTCTATGGATGACCGCTGGTTTACCGAGACGGCCATGGCGGGGATGCCGTACTTCGAGCCCTCGGCGGCCGCGGCGACCGTACCGGAATAGTAGATGTTCTCGCCGAGGTTGGGGCCGGCGTTGATGCCGGCGACGACCAAGGCCGGCGTCTCCTCGAGCAGCAGCGTGAGCGCCATCATCACACTGTCAGCCGGGGTGCCGTCCACGCCGAAGCGGCCCTCGTCCTTGCGCTCGTAGCGCAGCGGGCGGCGCAGCGTGATGCGCCGACTGGCGGCGCTCTGCTCCATCAGCGGGGCGACTGTGCGGATCCGTCCCAGCGGCGCCAGCGCGCCTTCTAGCGCGCGGATCCCTGGCGCGTCGATCCCGTCATCGTTGGTGACCAAGATGAGCGGATCGGGGTCGGTCATGCTCTCCCAGCGTAGCCAATCGCCGCTGAAGGAACCTGAAGCCTGTCCACAGTGAACCCAGTCTTGGCTTCGTGCTCTCCGAGTGGGCCTTGGTGTTGGATTCACCCGGAGCGTCGGCAACGGCTTCGCGCAAACCCCATGCAAGACGACGTGTAGTATGGGATTGCCTCTCCACTTCGTTGGAAGAGCCTTTAGGAAGCTGAGCATGACCGAGGCGATCAAGATCGTTGTCCAAGGAAATGACGAGCAAGGAGGCTACTTGCCGGCGCAGGACGCTCTGAATCAGCTTCTGGATTCACTCGCCCTCGTTTCCGATTCGTTCGATGAGGATGTTCGCAGGGATCTTGACTGGAATCTAGTCGAAATGACCATGAACAGCCCTTTGGTAGCGTCGGTGGAGCCGATCTGCCGGAACCAATGTCGTCTGGACTTCACGTCCGCCGTGCGCAAGGCGACCGAAAAAACCGACGGAATTCTCAGGGAACTCGTTGAGACCAAACGCATGCCGAGCGGGGTGACCGAATCTGGGCAAGAGGTGGTCAAGAGACTTCTCGAGCGGAACGTAAACGGAGTATTCAGAACTGATTTTTATTGGCCCGGCCACGAAGATCCTGTCTGTGTCGATGCGCCAGTGGCGAAGGAGGTGCTGGAAGAAATGAGGGCCATCGAGAGCGAGGGCGGAATCGCGTATCAGGGGACCGAGCTCGGATCAATCGAAGGGAACGTCGTCGGAGCGATCACCCATTACGGTAATCCGGCCGTTAGGATCCGGCATCGCTTATCGGAGCAGGAAGTCACGTGCGTGATACCGCCCAACCTACGGAAAAAACTCGGCGACAAGCATTCTTGGAACGAGGTCTGGACGGGGCGGCGCTTCATCGTGACAGGAGAGGTCAAGAGGAAGGCTAGCGGGGATGTTTCACAGCTCCTTGTTGCTGACATGCATGAGGTCGACGTCGAGGAGGTCGATCTTGATCGGATCGCCGATCCGGACTTCACAGGTGGTAAGTCGCCCGTAGAGTATCTCGACGAGCTTTGGGGCGACTAGATTGACAAGCCAGAAGATCTATTACTGGGACGCCTGCGCTTGGATTGGCATGCTGAACGAAGAGCGTGAGAAGTATCCGGCGCTGTTGTCGATATGGAAGCACGCTGAGAGCGACAAGTGCAAGATCCTGACGTCCACCATCAGTAGGGTCGAAGTCATCAAGAAAAAGTTCGATGACCAAGACGCGACGAGCCTATCCAGCCACGAGAACTCTGAAATCACCAGAATGTTCCAGCAAGAGCATGTGATCCTAGCCAACGTTGACTTCATCATCGCGGACAAGGCCGCCGAGCTTCGCGCGCAATATCGGGAACTCCGCAAGACACCGGATGCGATCCACTTGGCAACTGCTTCGTACTGGAACTGCGGTGTCATGCACACTTATGACAAGAGCGATCTCCTCTCATTAAATGGCAAAATCCACCGGCGGGACGGCATCTTGCTGGACATTGAAACTCCCGAGGCGACAGTTCTCGGTCCGCTATTCAGACAGGTCACCGTCGAGGACGAAGAGCAAGTGTAGCGTTTCGTGACAGCAGAATCTTGATGTGGGAAATCTTGAGATCGCACTGGCCGTCGACCGTCCGCTAGTCCAAGCCGCGCGGATGTGATCCGTAGGTCGGACCACGCCGCGATCTATCCCCGTGTGGCCTCTAGATCAGCGGTGCAACATCGTCAAAAGCACTGGCGGGGCATGCATCTGGGGTTTGCTGCGCCGACGCGCTATGGACGGCTCGCACTCTCGGGTGGGTGCTAGTCTGAGATGGAAATGCCTGTTGCCTCTACAGAAACGGACACAGAACAGATCGTCGCGCGCGACCACCAGTACGTGGTGCGCAACTACGGGCGCTACCCGCTGGTCGCCAGCCGTGCCGACGGCGTCTATCTCCACGGCGAGGACGGCCGCAAGTACCTCGACTTCGTCTCCGGCATCGGGGTCATGGCCCTGGGCCACTCCCATCCCAGGGTCGTGGCGGCGATCGCCGACCAGATCGGCACCTTGGTGCACTGCTCCAACCTGTACTATCACCCGCTGCAAGGCGAAGTAGCTCAGATGCTCGCGGAACTGAGCGGGCTGCGGCGCACTTTCTTCTGCAACAGCGGCGCGGAAGCCGTCGAGGCGGCCCTGAAGATCGCCAAGGGGTGGGGCCGCGCCCGCGGCAGCGCCAAGACCGAGATCGTCGCGCTGCACGAGTCGTTCGGCGGCCGCACGCTGGGCGCGATCTCCGTCACCGGCCAGCCCAAGTACCGCGAGCCATTCGAGCCGGTCATTCCGGGCGTGCGGTTCATCGCACCCAACGACGTGGACGCGCTCAAGGCTGCCGTGGGTGATAACACCGCCGGCATCGTGTTCGAGCCGATTCTGGGCGAGGGCGGCATCATCGAGATCTCGGCCGAGTTCGCGGCGCGGGCTCGCCAACTGGCCACGCAACACGACGCGCTGCTGATCTGCGACGAGGTCCAGTGCGGCATGGGCCGCACCGGGGAGGCGTTCGCGTTCCAGAACTGGGGAGGTGACTTCCTGCCGGACGTGATCACCCTAGCCAAGCCGCTGGCAGCCGGGCTGCCGATCGGTGCCGTTGTCTGCAACGAGGCCGCCGCGGCGGTCCTCGCGCCGGGCATGCACGGCTCCACCTTCGGCGGCGGCGCGCTGGCCTGTCGCGTCGCGCGGGAGTTCCTCGGGATGCTGCCAGAACTGCTGCCGCACGTCCGGGAAGTGTCGGGGTACTTCCGGGCGCGCCTCGCAGACCTGGCTGACGGCTACGACTTCGTCGGCGGACAGAGGGGCCTCGGCCTGATGGTCGGCCTCGAGCTAAACATCCCCGGCGGAGGCTTCGTGCCGCGGGCGCAGGAACTCGGCCTGCTCATGAACTGCACCGCGGGCAATATCCTGCGGTTCCTCCCGCCGTTTGTGATCGAGCGGGAACATGTTGACGAAGCCGTCGCCGTGTTGGACGAAGCGTTTAGCCAAGGTCCGCCGGACGGCGCGAGCTAGCCAGATTGGGCCGGCAGCGGTTGCTACGATGGTCGGCTCATGAAGATCGACCGCCTAGAAACCCGCCATTGCGATGCGGGGTGGCGCAACTACCACTTCGCCAAAGTCACAACCGGCGACGGCGTGGTGGGCTGGAGCGAGTACGACGAGGACTTCGGCTCCCCGGGGATCACGGCGACGATCGAGCGCTTGGCGCCGTCCCTACTCGGCAAGGATCTCGGCAATCACGAGCGGATCTACTCCGAGCTGTTCTGCCAGCTGCGACCGGCCGTCGACGGGGCGACGGGGCAAGCCTTCGCCGCGATCGAGAACGCCCTGCTTGACGCCAAGGCCAAGACCTTGGGAGTGCCCTGCTACGCGCTCTTCGGGGGCAAGGTGCGCGACCGCATCCGCCTGTACTGGTCGCACTGCGCCACCTGGCGCATCAATCACCCGGAGTTCTACCCGCCGGCGATCCGCGACCTCGACGGCGTCCGCGGGATCGGCGCGGAAGCCAAGCAGAGGGGCTTCACCGCCTTGAAGACCAATATCTTCGAGTTCGGGGACGGGACCGTGCGGGGGTGGCGACCGGGCTTCGGCACGCCGTACGAACCGGGCCGCAACATGGAGCGCTCCACGTTGCGGCAACTGCGCGCCCACTTGGATGCCTTGCGGGATGGTGCCGGGCCGGACATGGACATCCTGCTCGACCTGAACTTCAACTGCGCCACCGAGGGCTATCTCAAGGTCCTGCGCGAGCTGCGCGACTTCGACCTGTTCTGGGCGGAGATCGACACGCGCAACCCGCGCGCGCTGCAACACATCCGCGAGCAAAGCCCCTGCCCCATCAGTTCGTGCGAAACGCTGATGGGCCTGCGCAACTTCCTGCCCTTTTTCCAGCACGAAGCCGTCGACGTCGCTATTATCGACGCGGTTTGGAACGGTGTCTGGCAGAGCCTGAAGGTGGCCGCGTGTGCCGAGGCCTACGAGGTCAACGTGGCGCCGCACAACTTCTACGGGCACTTGGCGACGATGATGAACGCCCACTTCGTGGCCGCCGTGCCGAACCTGCGGATCATGGAGATCGACATCGACCGGCTGAGCTGGGATGCCGACATCTTCACCCACGCCCCGCCCATCGAGGACGGCCATCTGGTCGTGCCGGACCGGCCCGGCTGGGGCACCGAGCCCGACGAGGACGCGTTGCGCGACCATCCGGTGCGCAACTGAGAGCCCGCGCAACCCCCTGCGCAGCCGGGCTCAAGCCGCTGCCTGGCCAGCGAGCGCGGCCTCGAGGGCGTCTGCCGAGCGCGGCAAACCCACGCTCATCACGCGACAGCCATCGCCCGTTACCTCGACCATGTCCTCGATGCGGATGCCGATGCCCTCCTCGGGCAGGTACAAACCGGGTTCGATGGCGAGCACCATGCCCGGTTCCAAGCTGCGACCGGGCGGCGTTGGATCATGCACGTCCAGTCCCACATGGTGCCCGATGGCGTGCGGCAGATAGGGATCCACGCCGCGGGGCGCTCGCTTGCGCAACACGCGCTCGGCAACCGATTCGACGCTGTTCCGGGCGGGCCCGCCCAGCACGGCACCGGGCCGCACAGCCGCCAGAGCCTGCTCGTGAGCCTCGAGAACTGCTTCGTACAGCAGCCGCTGCTTCTCGCCGAACCGTCCGCTTACCGGGATGGTCCGCGTGATGTCGGCAGCATAGCGAGCCCGCTCGCCCCCGGCGTCAATGAGCAACATCTGCCCGTTCTCGAGGCGGCCGGAGTTGCGCTGGTAGTGCAAGATCGTCGCATGCGACCCCGCGGCCACAATCTGCGCGAAAGCCAGGCGGTCGCAGCCGGCGCGGAAGGCTCCGCCAATCAATCCGGCCGCGACCTCACGCTCGGTCGCCCCATCGGCGACTCTGGCCCAAGCCTCTCGGAAACCCACCTCGGTGGCCTCGACAGACGCCTGAATCAGGGCAACCTCGGCAGGCGACTTAATACTGCGCAGCGCGGCCAGCGGAACCCGGATGTCGCGTGTCGGCTCGCGCCCCGCCGCTTCCACCAAACGCTCGTGCCGCGAGCGCGCCTGGGCGTCGTCCGCGGGCCGCGCTTCGGCCAGTCCAGCCAGTCTGTCCCGATCCCGCAGCAAGGCGCGCAGGATTTGACGGAACTTCGACTCGGTCAGGACCTCGGCAAAGCCCAAATGACCGGCGTCCTCCGGCTCCAAGCCTGGTCCGGACCACTCGCGGGAGCGGCCGGCGGGGTCGGCCAAGAACAAGATCTCGCGATATGGCAGGCCCCCGCGGGCGGGAGCGATCAGCAGGGCCGCGCCCGGCTCTTCGTGTCCGGTCAGGTAGAAGAAGCTGCTCTCTTGGCGAAAGCCCGTAAACCCGGAACGGCCTTCCGATTCGGTCGAGCCGAGCAGCGCGATGACACCGCGACCAATCGCCTCGGCCAGCGCCCGTCGGCGCTTGCCGTATTCGTCGGCAGCAGTCGCGCCGGCGGCGCCCGAGGAAGGCAGAGCCGCGCAGGCAGCCAAGAACGCCCTACGAGTCCGCAGCAACCCTACAGCGTAGCCGAGGATGGAGCCTCGAACCCGCATCGGATCGCGGCGCTATGATTGGGGGCAGCATCGATGAAGAACGTCCGGCTGGTCACCGACGGATCGTGCATCGGCAATCCCGGCCCTGGCGGCTGGGCGGTGATCCTTCGCTACAACAAGCACTCTCGCGAACTGAGCGGGGGAGAGGCCAGAACGACCAACAACCGCATGGAAATGATGGCGGTTGTGAAGGGCTTGCAGGCCCTGCGCGAGCCCTGCGCAGTCACTGTGGAGATTGATTCGGAATACGTCAAGAACGGCGTGACGCGCTGGATGAAGAAGTGGAAGCGCAACGGGTGGATGACGGCGACGAAGCAGCCCGTGAAGAACCAAGACCTGTGGCAAGAGCTGGAGGCCGCCGTGGCGCCGCACCGAGTGCGGTGGGTGTGGGTGAAGGGACACTCCACGCACAGGGACAACAACCGTTGCGACAAGCTTGCCAAGGCGGCGGCGCATAGCCAGGCCTCGCAGCAATCCGGCGTTGCGGTATAGAGCATTCCAAGGCCGCCCGGATCGTCGGAGGGTCTGGCGGCTGAAGATTGGGTCCAAGGACTCGCCGGCTTGCTGTGAGAATCGCGCAATCGGCGGGACTCAATTCTGGCCCTGCCGACGCTGGCGGAAGAGCCACTGCCACACGTCGCTGGTCGGGTCCACTCCATCTCCGCTGGCTTTGGTCAGGAAGCCGCGAGCCGGATCGTCGCCAGCGTACGTAAACGCCTGGATCCAAGAGTTGTGCCTGACACCCCGAAGCTCGGTGTACTTGATCGAGCCTCCGGCAGCGCTGAGCTTGCGGAACATCCTGCGGGAATTCTCCACCGGCGCCGTTGGGTCGTCGGCACCGTGGAATAACCAGACCGGGGTCTGTGTCAAGCCCTTGAGATCTTCCGGGGGGCGACCCGCGCAAACGGGGATGCCGGCGGCGAAGAACCCCGGTCGGGCCTGGAGGAAGTTCCAAGTCCCCGTGCCTCCCATGGACGAGCCGAGAACATATATGCGCGATGCGTCGATTGGGAGTTCTTGCTGCAGCGCCTCGATGAGCTCGAAGACCACTGGAACCATGTTCTTGATGTAGATGTTCTGGAGGTTGCCGACCTGGGATCGCTCTCCCCAAGTGCCGCCCGAGACCGCTTGGGGCACAACGACGAAGGATGGATGTGCACGTCTCCATTCCTCCTTGGCCATCACGCCGTTCCACCAACGCAATTGGGACACGTTGTCGTCGCCCACGCCGCCGCCGCCGTGCAAGCTCAGGATCAGCGGGTAGCGCGTGCCCTGCTCAAGGGCCAGGGGTGGCATCAGTCGGTAACGGGTTCCCCCGTGCGACCGTTCCTCGAATGCGTCGAGCAATTCTGGGGGCCCGGCGACCGGACCGCGGTTGACCCTCCGGCCAGATACGCGGACCACGTAATCCATCGCCTCGAGCTCCGTCAGGCTGCCGTCGCCGTTGGCGTCGGCCTCCGGGTGGTGCCGGTGCATTGTCTGAAGGCGTTCCTCGACCGAGGCAGCAGAGGCGACCAGCAAGGACAACGAGGCGAGAAGAAGAACGCCGTGTCGGGTCATCGCAACAGGAGTGTAACAGCCGCAGGACGCCGGCTTACGCGTTGACTACCCGACCGCTGGGGCCTACAGCGCCCAACTCCTTGCGAAACTAGACCGCCGCTGGCTCATGAGGCGCTGCTGGGGTAGCACTGAAGTCATTCTGCGCCGGCCTCTACCACACCTCCGACGTTCCGAATGCCCGTACAATCTAGTCGGGCCGGACAATCATGAAGCACCGAGCGATTGCACTGAGCCTGTTTCTCACCTGCCTGATTGTCGCCTGCCTGACGACCCGGGACGCTGTCCTGTCAGTGACCGTGCTCGAAGCCGGCACCGGGGACTCCACCCCAGTCCGAGTGCGGCTGACGGATGCCGATGGCAACCCGCCCCGGATGCTAGGCGCCTCAACCGAGGCCGAGTCCTCATTCGGCCCCCCTCCGCAAGCCATCGCCATCATGTGGGGCCGCTCGGACCGCGCGGACGGATACGCCCTGCAACCGGACGGCTCCTTCTATGTCGATGGGTCCTTCGAAGCCCGATTGCCCGTCGGCACCTATCGCCTCGCACTCTCGAAGGGCTACGAGTACGCGATGCAGACACACGACATCGAGATCGGGCCGGGCGACCAAGCCAAACGCACGTACGAGCTGGAGCGATGGATCGACATGCCCGCCCGCGGCTGGTACTCCTCCGATGACCACATCCACATCCGCCGCTCGCCACGCGACAACCCATCCATCCTGCGCTGGATCGCGGCCGAGGACATCCATGTCGGCCACCTGCTGCAAATGGGCGACTTCTGGCAGTTTGTCTTCTCCCAGTACGGCTGGGGGGAGACCGGTCGCTACCGCGAAGGGGGCACGATCCTCTCGTCGGGCCAGGAGGAGCCGCGCACGCCGGAATTCGGCCACACCATCTCCCTCGGCGCTGATGACTTCGTGCGTTTTCAGGATGACTATTACTCGTACGGCCGCGTCTTCGACCGCGTGCACGAACTGGGTGGCGTCAGCGGTTTCGCCCATCAGGGCATGTCATTCCACGGCTATCGCGGAATGACCGTCACGGTGCTCGCGGGCAAGCTCGATTTCCTGGAACTGGCCCAGTTCTGCGTCCCCGACGGCCCGATCCATACGGAGCGCTACTATCGCTTCCTCGATCTCGGGTTCCGGCTGACCGCACTCGGCGGCTCGGACTTTCCATGGTGCGGCAGGGGAGAGCGCGGCGACCCGAATCGATTCAGCCAGATCGGCGACGCCCGCTTCTACACCTATGTCGGGGAGGATCTGACCTTTGACAACTGGCTTTCCGCCGTCAAGGCCGGCCACACCTTCGCGACCACGGGGCCGATCGTAGAACTCGAGGTGAACGGCGCTCTCCCCGGCAGCCAGGTGGCTGTTAGCGAGGGCCAGACCGTGCGGGTCGTCGCGAACGCCTTCGGCGACGGCTCGCGGATCGGACTCACGAATCTCGAGATTGTAGGGCACGGAGAAGTCCTCCAGCGGGTCACCGGCCAAGGCGAGAAGCAGCTGTCGCTGGAATTCGATCTCGAAGTCGAGCGCGGCATCTGGATCGCCGCTCGCGTGTCGGCAGGACCCGGGTATCTGGCCCACAGCACGCCCGTGTACGTGACCGTGGACGGGGGAAGCTTCCACAATCCCGCCACGCTCGAGGCGAACCTGGAACGGTGCGAGCGTGATCTCGCAGAACTGGAGCAGGAACTCCGCGAGCCCGGCTCCCGACTCGACAGCGAAGCGTGGAGGCATGCCGAACGCCTTCACAACCAGATCGCCGAGACCCGCGAGGCCCTCAGCGCGCTCGCGGCGAGGTTAAGAGACTGACGGGAGGCTGGCATGAGACCGATCCATCGACGACGACTGCTGCAAGCCCTGCTCGGCAGCGGCGTCTCGTCCGCCCGGGCCGAAGATGTCCACGAGCGGATCCGCAGGCTCGCGGGCGAGGCTCCGCTGAAGATGAAGTTCGAAGGCTCCACGGCCGACGAGTGCCGCGCCTGGCAGCAGGCGTTCGGAGACAAGCTCGGGGAGCTTCTCGGAGCCTATCGACCGCCTCTGCGGTGGGAGTCACAGGTCGAGGAGACGGTCGAATTCGCTGATCACCAGCGCCAGTCCGTGATCTTGCGGGCCCCGGGCGTTGCAGAACTGCCGATTTACCTGCTGACGCCAAAGCCCGCTCGTGACCGAACGCGCCCGGGCATTCTGGCGCTCCACGGTCACGGGCCCTTCGGCCACGATGCGGTCGTGGGCATTGACAGTACTGCCGAGCGAGCACAGAACATCGAAACCGCGAACTATGACTTCGGGCTCGAGCTCGTCCGCCAAGGCTATGTCGTGGTAGCCCCTTGCTTCACGCCGTTCGGTCGCCGCCTCGACTCGACGGAGGCTTACCGCGGCAACGACGCTTGCGCCGTGGCATTCGTGCGGATGCAGTTGCTGGGCCGGAACCTGATGAGCGAGAACCTGCGCGACGCCTTGTGGGCCCTCGAGTTCTTGACTCGCGACAGTGCGGTCGACGCGGACCGGATCGGCTGCGTAGGCCTGTCGTACGGCGGCAGGATGACCATGCTTGCGGCGGCGGTCGAGCCGCGCATTCGGGTCGCCGTGATCTCCGGCGCGCTGAACGTCATGCAGGAGCGCATCGGAGGGCGCTACAGCTGCGGGGCCCAAGTGATTCCGGGCCTTCTGGAGTTCGGCGACGTTCCGGAGATCGCCGGGCTGATCGCCCCCAGGCCGGCCCTGTGGGAAGTCGGGCAGCGCGACGGGCTGATGGTCAAGGAGTGGATCCCCGGGGCGTGGGACAGGATACAGCGGGTCTACCGCGCGCTCGGAGCCGAAGAACACCTCTCGATGGACTCCTTCGACGGGCACCACCGCTGGAACGGAGTGATGGCGACGCCGCTGTTGGCGAGTATCCTGAAGCCCTAGCGCAAGAACTCGTCGAAGAATGCAGCCATCGCTTCGAATGCTTCCATCGTGAAGCTGTGTTCGCCGGGCGGCTGGCGGATCCGCAAGGCGCTTTCCGCCCCGGCCTGGGCATAGGCGGGTTCCACCCGTTCGCGGAATCGGTCGACGCCCTCTCGCGGCATCCCGACGTCCGACGTCGGGGCCCACAGCATCAAGGGCTTCGGGGCCATCGCCGAGGCGAAGTCGCCGTGATCGCCTCGCTGGAGCATGCCTGGCACCCACCAATACGTGCCGTGGTAGGACAGCCGCCCGAGCCGGATGAACGATTCCAGCGAGCCCACCCCTCCGCAGATCGGAGCAGCGGCCGCGACGCGATCGTCCAGCAGCCAGGTGTAGAACGAGGTGATTCCTCCGAACGACATCCCGGTGACGCCAATCCTGCCCACGTCTTCCCGACCCTTGAGGTAGGTCACGCCTTGGCGGATTTCGTAGAGGATCTCCCCCATGGCCGTGCGGCCTTGCACGAGCATGGCGTTGGCCTGCACGTTGATCGGCGGCTCTCGCCGGTCGAGGCCGCGTTGCGTGATCGCCAGGGCAATGAATCCCCGTCGCGCCAGTTCGCGAGCCCAGCCCAGCATCCTCGTATGAGGGGTGTCGCGGCCGGGACGCGTCCACTCTCCGGGCCCGAACTCATGCGTTGCCATCGATTCCCGGCTGCCGCTGGATCCGTGCAGGCAGACTACCGCCGGCAACCGTCCAGCGGGCTCGGCAGGCCGGATTAGGTAGGCCGGAACGGTCTCGCTGTCGCTCGACTCCCACGCGAGGTCCTCGACCGCCAGTCCGCTCTCGGCGATCCGGCCGTGCGATGTGACCGACACCGGAGGTGCGCTCGCAGAGGTCTTCAAGAGTTCCGCGAACGTCTGCCGGGAAACCGCGGCGTGGGGCTCCTGGGCAGCTGTCGCCACGGAAAGGAGCAACGCGATTGATGCGAGCCGGATCATCTCAACAGGTGCGTTTCTCTGAATGTCGGCAGGCCGGGCGCCGGCCGCGGGACACCAGGCCGTTCTTCCGGCAGTGCGTACTCGATTATCCACCCGAGGCTTGCCTCGCGAGCCGTAGTTCCGCTTCGGATGCAATGCCCCTCGGCGACAGATCCTGCGGTCAATTGTCGAGCCGATTGCCGATAATATCTGCACGATGCACCCGCGCACCGCACTAGCGCTGCTCTTCGTGGCGGCGACCTCCGTTCTTCAAGCGGCTGATGCTGCTCGAATCCTGGTCGTGGTGGGTCCGAGCAACCACCCGCCCGGCTCGCACGAGGTGGCCGCGGGCGGTCGCCTCCTGCAGAACGCCCTCGACGGGATGAAGAACGTTGACTCGGTCCAGACAGACATCGTCTACGAATGGCCGCAGGACAAGGCGCTGCGCGAGTCGGCCTCGACGGTCGTCTTTATCGGCGACACGTTCCCGCCAAACCGCTTCGAGAATCCCGAACGCAACCTCGCCGATCTCGCGAAGATGATGGACCGCGGGTGCGGAATCGTCTGTCTGCACTTCGCGACGGGACTGCTGGGCGAGGACGTGACATCCGATGGCGACCACCCTCTGTTGCGCTGGATGGGCGGATACTTCGCCAATCGGTCGTGCCCTCACCACCGGTCATTCGCGCGGGTCTACGACGAGGCCAGAATCGAGCCCGCTGCTCCGAGCCACCCCATCTCGCGGGGCTGGAAGAGCTTCACCATCCACGACGAGCCCTACACCAACAACTACTTCGGCGGTCCCGGCAACCGGCCCGCGCCGAACGTGACAGCCTTGGCGACGTCCATGCTCCCGCCCGACGCTCCGAAGAGGGAGATCGTTGCCTGGGGCGTCGAGAGGACTGATGGCGGGCGCGGCTTTGGCATTGTCATGCCGCACTTTTACAAGAGCTGGACCAACGACGACCTGCGCCGGTTCATCCTGAACGGAATCGTGTGGACGGCGAAGCTTGCGGTTCCCCCCGAAGGAGTGGAGACGGACAAGCCCGATCTGAACGCCTTCGACCCGGTGTCGGTGGAGTTCATTCCTCGCAGGAGATAGGCGCGGGAGGCAGCCGATCTATTCCTTGGCGGCTTGCTCTTCAGACCCCTACCTCTGCTTGCAGAAACGCCACTGCCGCGGAATATGCCCTGTCGGATTCGGCGGAACTTGACCCGCCGATTCCGTGTTCGGCCCCTTCGAATGTCAGCAGTTCGTGCCGCACCCCGTGCCGGCGGAACTCCTCGGCCATGAGCGTCGATTGCTCGTAGGGCACGTCCGTGTCCGCCGTGCCGTGCACCAGTAGCGTTGGGGGATAGTTCGGCGTGACGTTTCGCAACGGCATGTACGGCATGAACATCTCGGCTTCCGACTCCGGGTCCCAGCCCGACACCTCCTTGGGCCAGATTCCGTGCTGCCTGCAGTGCAGGTAGAAGGCCCCTCCGTTGCCCTCGCGGTCGGCCGAGTTGGAGATCGGGGGCCCGCTCACCTGCGCCAGCGCCTGCTCGCGCGTCATGACGATCCGGCGGTGGCGGTCGTGAGGGCTCGGGGTCGAGTACCACGGCCCGATCAGATCTCCATAGCCCCAGAACGACACCAAAGCCTGCGGGCGCGGGTCTACCCGATGCCCGGCGGTCAGAGTCAGGTATCCGCCGGCTGATGAGCCCAGAACCGCGATCCGATCCGGATCGGCCCGGAAGAGATCGGGTCCCCGGCCGCGGATCCAAGCGAAGGCGTCCTCAACATCTTCGATGATGGCGGGCAGCTTGGTTTCCGGTGCCAGGCGGTAGTCGATGGACACGACGGCGAAGCCGGCCTCGATCAAGCGGGCCATCAGGGGTTGCGGGACGCCCTGGCGACGGCCCATGATCAAGGCGCCGCCATGAATCCAGACCGCAATCGGCCGCACCCGGTCGTCCTCAGCGAGATGCACGTCCGCCCGAATTGCCAGGCCGTCGACCGACTTGTAGATATGTGTCTGGATCTGGGCCTGCGATCGAGACGGGCGGCACGCCGCGCCGGCCCCGATTGCCGCAAGGGTGCGGAGGAAGCCTCGTCGACTGCCCGTGGTGTGCGTGCTCGCGTCGGGAATGAGCGACATGGCGATCGGATTCTACGACATTGGTCAAAGTCCAAATGTCGGCCAGTCCGAGAACCGACGAGTAATCAAAGCACCCACGAAGCCTCCGCGGGCGTATCGTAAAATGTATTTCGCAACGTGTCGAGGCAATTCGCATCGCTGCTCGTGAGGCTGGCCAACGGCGTGAGCTTGGTTCGGCTCGCCTCGGTACCGGTCATCGTCCTGCTGATCTGGAAGTCCAGCAATGGCGAGGCTTGGCGGTACGCAGCGTTCTGGCTGGTCGTGGCCCTGCATCTCAGCGACATGGTGGATGGCTACCTCGCACGCAAGGGCACCCGCCGACTGGCGATACGCAACGATTTCGGCGAGGTCATCGACCCGATCGCGGACAAGATGTATCTCGGCGCGGCCTTCATCACGCTCGCCCTGACCGACCAGATCGCCGTCTGGGTCGCGCTGCTCGTGGTTGCGCGCGACGTAGGAATTCTCGGCGGCTGGTCGTTCGTGTACAAGCGCTACGGCATCAGGCTGCTCCCCAACACGCTCGGCAAGATCACCGATGCCAGCCTAGCCGTGCTGCTGGGCGTCGTGCTGCTGAGATGGGACGGGGGCGCGGCCGGGGCGCTCACACCGATGGTGGCCCTGTTGGTGGTGGGATCGGGCTGCTCCTACGCCCGGCTGGCCACCCGTCAAGCCTCGGCAGTGACAATCCGCCG
Source organism: Bryobacterales bacterium (assembly GCA_022824585.1). Lineage (GTDB taxonomy): Bacteria > Acidobacteriota > Terriglobia > Bryobacterales > UBA6623 > VXMF01. The sequence continues at coordinate 16,096 of JAJDZN010000138.1, forward strand.
CCTGCGCGCGATGGCGGTCGCCAGACGCCAAGAGCGCCGGCAGGCCGCCAAGACCCGCATCAAGGGCGGCGTCGGCATGACGCCGTAGCGGCCGAAGCCGCGATCATTCCTCGGGTAGCCGCTGTTGGCCGCCGGGTCTGTCAATGCCGAGCCGCTGCATGTCCGGCCCCTCTGGCGCCGCCAAGATTGACTCGGGCGCGACGCGCCCGGCGAGGCGGCGCGTGCCTGCCACCAACACCCCGCCAAAGATCATCAGCACCGCGAGCACGCCGCAAAGGATGAACGTGTCCAGAATTATGTTGGCCAAGCTGTCGTGGCGCTCGGGATCCTCGACGTGCTGGGTCACCTCGGCCCGGTAGCGCACGCGGGCTAGCAAGAGCTGCGCCGCGTCGGGCGCCTGCTGGCCGAACGCAACGGCAATGAGCGGGCCGTCCTGCTTGGCCAGCCAGCCGTCGACCTGCTGAAACGCTTCCACTTGCCCGCGAGCGATCGGATTGGAGGGATAGCTCCAAATGATCATCGGGAGCTCGCCGGCAGCCGTGACGAACCTGCCGTAGTAGCCCTCGGGGGAAAAGTGGAACCCGACCACAGACGGCGTGAGGTCCGGGGCAAGCCGCTCCAGCGAGACCGGCCCTAGGATGAGCCGTCCCGAGCCCGGCAAGAGCGCATCGTCAGGAACGTACTGCAGCACTGGCGGGTCGGCGGTCGGCTTGGGGCGCGGGAGATAGGCCAGGGCGAGCTCGACATCTTCCTCATCGGGCAGGTCGCCGCGCATGGAGACTACGTAATTGGCGAACTGTATCACGGTCAAGTCGCCCTTCTCCACGGCCCGCTCGCCGCGCTCCACCGAGACGCCGTCGTGCGGGCGGATCCAGGCATAGGCGGCAACCGCCCCGGTGTCGTCGTAAAACTGCAGCGCTTGGAACACGACTGACAGTCCGTCCGGGGTGCGATATTCCGCCTCTTCCGCCTCTTCCAGGCCGTACTCCTGAAGCACAGCCAGGTCGGAGGGTTCGAACGGGCGGAGCGCGAGCCTCTCGAATGGACCGAGGGCCTCGTGCAGCATCTCGGCCGCCGCAGGCGCAGCGAGCGCCAGCGCCAAGCTCAGCAACAAGGCGGGTCGGATCGGCTTACGCCACTGCACTGCCATGGCACCTCTTGTACTTCTTGCCGCTCCCGCAGGGACAGGGATCGTTGCGGCCGACCTTGGTGCCCCGCACGACCTGTTTGACGGCGGTCGACTCGGCGCTGGCACCCGCCATGCGCGCATGCGCCAGCTCCTCGCGGTTGCGACGGCGAGCGGCGCGCGCGTGCTCTTCCATTTCCCTGGTGACGCTTTCGGGGGCGGCGCGGCGCTGGCTGCCGTTGGTTTCTGGTCCGGATTCGGTCAGTTGCGCGGCCGGCCGCTGGGCAGGCTGGGATTCCTCGACGGGCGTCTTGATGGTGAGATGGAACAAGACCTTCAGCGTCTCCTCGTCGAGGGTGTCCATCATCTGCTGGAAGATGTGGAAGGACTCCCGCTTGTACTCGACGAGCGGGTCCTTCTGCCCGTAGCCCCGCAGGCCGATGCCCTCCTTGAGGTGGTCCATCGACAGCAGGTGGTCTTTCCACTGCTGGTCCAGCAGCTGCAGCATGATCATGCGCTCGGTGTAGCGCATGCGGTCGACGCCGACCTCTTCGGCCTTGGCTTCGTAGCGCTTGCAGATCTCCTCGGTGAACTCGTCCGCCAGCCCTTGGCGGTCCAGCCCGTCTAGCTCGAGTTCCTTCAGCTCCATTCCGAAGTGGGTGTGCAGGTCACTGTGCAGGCCGGCGAAGTCGTACATGTCGGGATGCGTCCTCTCGGGACAGCGATCCTCCACGTAGCGTCCCACCGTGTCGCCCACCAGTTCGAGGATGCGGTTGCGCTGGTCCTTGCCCTCGAGCATCTCGCGCCGCCGCGAATACACCGCCTCGCGCTGCTTGTTCATCACGTCGTCGTACTCGAGCACGTGCTTGCGGGACTCGAAGTGCTGGGTCTCCACGGCCTTCTGCGCCGCTTCGATGCGCTTGGTGATCAGGCCGGACTCGATCGGCACGTCCTCTTCCATGCCGAGCTTGAGCATCAGCGCCTGCATGCGATGCCCGCCGAAGATCCGCATCAGGTCGTCCTGCAGGGACAGGTAGAAGCGCGACGCGCCCGGATCTCCCTGGCGGCCGGCCCGGCCGCGCAGCTGGTTGTCGATGCGGCGCGATTCGTGCCGCTCCGTGCCGAGCACGTACAAACCGCCGAGATCAACGACCTCGTCGTGCTCGGCATCGGTCTGCTCCTTGTATTCGGCGAGCGTCTTTTCCCACATTTCGCGGTTGTCGGGATGCTCCGGGGAGATGCCCTTCCGGCGCAGGTGCTCGCGAGCCAAGAACTCCGGATTGCCGCCCAGCAGAATGTCGGTGCCGCGGCCGGCCATGTTGGTCGAGACGGTGACGGCACCCTTGCGGCCCGCCTGCGCGATGATCCTGGCCTCGCGCTCGTGGTGCTTGGCGTTGAGCACTTCGTGCGGCACGCCCTTCCGCTTGAGCATGCGGGAGAGCAGCTCTGACTTCTCGATCGAGATGGTGCCGACCAGCACGGGCTGGCCACGCTGCTGGCATTCCTTGATGTCGGCAACGGAGTTGCGCCACTTCTCCTCCACCGTGCGGTAGACGATGTCGTCGTGCTCGGCCCGGATCATGGGCTGGTTGGTGGGCACGACGACGACCTCCAGGTTGTAGATCTTGCTGAACTCCGCCGCCTCGGTGTCCGCGGTGCCGGTCATGCCCGCCAGCTTGGTGTACATGCGGAAATAGTTCTGGAACGTGACCGTGGCCAGGGTCTGGTTCTCGCGCTCGATGGTGACCCCTTCCTTGGCTTCCACGGCCTGGTGCAGACCGTCCGACCAGCGGCGGCCGGGCATCAGGCGCCCGGTGAACTCGTCGACGATGACGACCTTGCCGTCCTTGACGACGTAGTCCTTGTCGCGCTGGAACACGACATGCGCCTTGAGCCCCTGCTCGATGGCGTGCTTGGTGTCGTAATGCACCAGCTCGTTGATGTTGTCGATGTTGAGGGCCTTCTCGACCTTGGCCTCGCCCGCCTCGGTCAGCCAGGCCGAGCGGTGCTTTTCCTCGAGGATGAAATCCCCCGTGTACGTGCGCTGGCCGGGCTCGTCGCCCTCGATCGTCTCGCCTTTCTCCAGTTTCGGGATCACCTGGTTGGCGGCATAGTACTTGTCGGTCGAAATCTCGGACGGGCCGGAAATGATCAGCGGGGTGCGCGCCTCGTCGACCAAGATCGAGTCGACTTCGTCGACGATCGCGAAGTCGTGCCCGCGCTGGACATGCTCTCCGGCGTCGAACTTCATGTTGTCGCGCAGGTAGTCGAAGCCGAATTCGTTGTTGGTGCCGTAGGTGATGTCCGCCCCGTAGCTCTCGCGGCGCTGCTCGTCGGTGAGACCGTGGACGATCACGCCGACGCTGAGGCCCAGCCAGCGGTAGATCCTGCCCATCCACTCCGAGTCGCGCTGGGCGAGATAGTCGTTCACGGTGACGACATGGACGCCGCGCCCTGAAATGGCATTGAGATACACGGCCAGAGTGGCCGTGAGGGTCTTGCCCTCGCCGGTCTTCATCTCGGCGATCTTGCCCGAGTGCAAGACCATGCCGCCGATCAGCTGGACATCGAAGTGGCGCATGCCCATGACCCGCCACGCGGCTTCCCGGCAGGTGGCGAACGCTTCGGGCAGCAGATCGTCCAAGGACTCGCCATCGCGATAGCGCTGCTTGAACTCGTCCGTCTTGGCCTGCAGCTGCTCGTCGGAGAGCGCCTCGAACTCCGGTGCCAAGGCGCTGATCTCGTCGACCCTTGGCACGAGCCGTTTGATTTCGCGCTCGTGCTTGGTCCCGAAGACCCTAGCTAGCAGCGTTTCGAACATCGGAAGGGGGCACTTGGAGTGCCAATTCTCATTGTAGTCTTGGGACGCTGCGCCGAGAGCCGGGTGGCTAGCCACTGGACGCAGGCGTCATAAGGGGCTCGGTTTCCGCCAGACACGCCTCAGGCCTTCTCGCGCGCGGCTGCACCCGATGGTTGAGGGGAATGCCTGCGCTCCACCGCCCCCGACCAGTCCCTACATCCGGTACGTCTCCAGATGCGAGGAGGGAGCTTGCGACTGTTAGCATGGATTCGTAGTCCATCGAGACGAAAATGAAGCGGCCAAAGTTCCAGCGGAACAACGTGAAGGTGCGCCGCGTGCGGAAGCCTCCTCCAGGAGTCGACCTTGCCGCGGTGGCCGATTCCTGTTGCTACGTTGGCAGTCCGTACCACAAGGATCGTCCGAGCTTTGCCGCGATGCCCCACAGCCGCAGGCCGGACGCCAGCATATGTCCCGGCCATCTGGCGACTCGCCAGGAGCTTGTTCAGGGCTGGCTTCGCGAAGCGATCAGGTGCGGCCAGGTGGGCGCATGGACCGGCGGTTACCCAAAATACGTTTGGTTCCGCGATGGCGAGACCGTGTACGAGGCACGGCAAGGATCACCTGGATCGGCCGAGTATCACGGCTACCCGCTACAGCCCGAGCATGAAGTACGAGGCTTGGCATGAGCGTTCAGCTGGACTTCGAGTGGATTGACGCGCCACGGTGTCCGGACTGGACGGAGTGGCGAACAATGGCAACCCTCTCAATCGAGGCGGGGACTTCCACAGTTACGTCGGTCCTCGACAATCGCAGTCACCTCCATCGCAACCACGTTGTGGTTCCTTTGCTGCACGTAGCAGAGTGGCTCGTCGCGAACTGGTGGCATCTTTGGCACGAATTCGAGGACCGTCGCCTGCACCGGCCCGGTTTCTCGGCCCGGCACAACCTCGCTACCGCCGGCGACGGGTTTCTCCTGCCCCAACTTGAGATCGTTCCGCTGTCGCGCAGGGTCGAATTGCGATGGCAGCGATGGAAGCCGCGTTACTCTCAGATCGAATTCATCGGTGAAGGTGAAATCCGGGTCGAGCGAGCCGAACTTGAAAACCAACTGCGGAACATCGTCGATGCCGTCCTCGAACGACTCCGCGAATCCACCGAAGGTGCCGTCGCAAGGGACGCCCTCGAGAGCGCGTGGAACGCCATTCATGATCTAGATGCGGATGAGCAGGAGTTCAGCCGTGCCGCAGCGCTGCTAGGGATGGATCCGTTCGACATCGCCGAAGCCGATGCGGGCAGGATTGCCAGATTCTGGGGAGAGGTCGATCCGGAGATTCGCGAAGAGGCCTTGGCAAGCGCCACCGCGGACACATTGTCCAATGTCCAAACATGGCTGCAAAAGGCCCTCCACAGCCTAGATCGACTGCAGGATGATCCCCGCTGGGATGGGCTCAGAGGGGAACTCCAACTGCCGTCAACGGCCGAGCCGTGGGAGCAGGGCTACGAACTGGCAAGATCGGCGCGCCAGCGACTGGGGCTGGGCGGTGAACGCATTGATTTCGGGTGCAATGGCACGCCGGCCTGTCACCACGAGGTCGTGGAGCAGCCTTCGAGGTGCCTCGAAGGACTCGTTGCGGCTCATGGTCCTGCGTGCGTCATCGCCCCTCGATCAGAGAACGGAGCACGGTTCCTGCGCGCTCGGGCGGTCGGGGACTACTTGAGCCGTTCCGGGCCAGCGGCTGGAATCCTGAACTCGCTGCACACCGAGCGCCAAGCTAGGTCCCGGGCGTTCGCTGCGGAATTCCTTGCGCCGGCCAAGGCGCTGCGAGCAAGGCTGGGGAGTGAACTCGCAGATGAAGAGATCATTGAGAACCTCGGCGACGAGTTCGGCGTTTCGAGTCACGTCATAGCACACCAAATGATCAACCACCAGGTGGGGACACCTCTTCTCGGTGACCTGTATCGGACCTGACTGGGAGGGGTGGTGTCAGTCGAGCTACCCGCCCGCCGCCAAGTGGCGACCGTTTCAGACTATGCAGCGCTCGCCCGTACTGGACTGCGCCGGCAGACGACGGCGCTCGCGATGCAAACGCTGCGTGCTCTCTGACCGCGCTCACACAGGGGTGCAGACTACCGGATCGTCGACATGATCGCCGCGACAATCCGCAGCCCGCTGTTCCGCGAATCGCCGCGTCCAGTCAACATGACCACTTCCAAGATCTGCCTCGCGCTGGCGGCGTGCTTGCTCGCACCAATTCAGACGGTCGCCGCCAAGCCGGACATTCTGTTCATCGCCATTGACGACCTCAACGACTGGGTCGGCCCGCTGGGCGGTCACCCGCAAGCGAAGACACCCAACATCGACCGCCTCGCCGAGCGGGGGATGACCTTCACGAACGCTCATGTCACGGCACCGCTGTGCAACCCGTCGCGCGCTTCATTGATGAGCGGGATGCTTCCGTCGTCCTTCGGCGTTTACCTCAACAACCAAGACTGGCGGGAAGCTCCTCTGCTGCAAGGCAAGCCCGTGCTGCCACGCTTCCTGCAGAGCAATGGCTACCGGACGCTGGGCGGCGGCAAGCTGTTTCATGCCGCGACGCTCATCCCGATTCAGTTCTACGGCCTGCTGCCGCGGCGCGGATTCGACGACTACTATCCGGCTCCCAACCGGCAGCTTCCGGACGAGATCCGGCCGATCGGCCGACCGATCAACAAGAACCCCGGGTTTATCAGCGGGTTTTTCGACTGGTCGCCGGTGGCCGCCGAGGACAGCGCGATGGGGGACGGCCAAGTCGTCGCGTGGGCAGGCCGTCAATTGCGAGCGGAGCACGGCAAGCCCCTGTTCCTCGGAGTCGGCATTTACAGGCCACATATCCCGTGGTACGTGCCGCAGGCCTACTTCGACCAGCATCCGCTCGATCGCGTAGAGCTGCCAGCAACGGTGCCGGATGACCTGGACGATGTTCCGGGATTCGAAAGGTACGCCGGGAACCAGAGGGTCCATCGGTGGGTCCTTGAGACCGGCAATTGGAAGGCGGGGGTTCAGGCGTACCTAGCGAGCATCTCCTTCGCAGACGCGATGGTAGGCCGGCTCCTCGACGCGCTGGATGCGAGCGATCGCGCGGAGGAGACCGTGATCGTCCTGTTTTCTGACCACGGCTACCACCTGGGCGAGAAGGGCCAGTGGCGCAAATACACCCTCTGGGAGGACTCGACGCATGTCCCGCTGATCGTGCACGCACCGGGGATTACGGAGCCGGGAAGCCGATCTGATGCACCGGTCTCGACGCTGGACATCTATCCGACCCTGGCAGAGCTCGCGGGCCTGGGCCTCCCGGCGCACCTAGAGGGGAACAGCCTGCTACCGCTGCTGCGAAACCCAAGTGCCGAATGGTCTCACAACGCGATCACGACGTATCGCTTCGGCAACCACTCCGTGCGAACCCGACGCTACCGCTACATCTGCTACGAGAACGGCGACGAGGAGCTCTATGACCACGACGAAGACCCGCACGAGTGGCGGAACCTCGCATCGTCGGCCGACCACAGCGACATCAAGGCACGTCTGAAATCGCTGCTCCCGCAGGTCAACATCGAACCGATCACCGCTGCTTGGAGGTAGCGCCGGCCAGGCCGGATCATTCGGCGAAGCGCGCGGCTGCTCCCAGCATCCGCTCTCGGGGAAGGATTTGGCACGGGTGACGGCCGGCGTGCGGGCGGAGTCTGATTCAGGCATTGACAGCGGCAGCGTTGGCCCGTAACCTGTGATTCCGGAGGGGCGAGGGCGCGCAATGGAGCGAGGAATCGCTCGACCAGCATCGGCAACCGCGCCAAGCAGGGCCGGTCGATGGCACGGCCTCGGGCCGGCCAGACGGTCACCGTCGCTATTCGATCACGAATCCCGAAGCGGACCCTAGAGACTCGAGCCACCCGCCAATGACTAGAGAGCACTGCGGCATGGGACAACGCGAACATACCGGCACCACGATTTCTCCACCGATGAGTCGGCGGGATCTTCTCGGCTTCGCGGCGGTTCTCGCCGGCTCGGCGGCAGCGGCTCCCGCGCAGCAGCAGTGGCCGGTCGAAACCGATCTTGAGATCACGGACGTCCGCGTGGTGAGGACCCGCCCGAAGAACCCCCTGCCTACCTACGAGCCGACCCCGGGCTCGTACTGGGCGACTCGCGAGGCGGCCCGGCCGATCGAGGTCCATCCCGAGTACACCGGCAAGCGCGGCCCGGGATCCAAGTGGATGCCGGACCGGTCCCTCGGCGCTGTCACTGTCGAGATCAGCACGAGCAAGGGACTGAAGGGCTACGGCCGGGCCGGCTCCGCCGGGGGCCCCTTCGTCGTTCCTGCCCTCAAGAAGCTGTTGGTCGGCAAGAACCCGCTGGATGTCGAGCGCCTCTGGGACGTGATGTGGCGAGCGACGCTGTTCTACGGACGCGCCGGGGCGGTGGTGCACGCGATCAGCGGCGCGGACCTCGCCCTGTGGGATCTGGTCGGCAAGGCATTCGGAGTCCCTGTCTACGACCTTGTCGGCGGCAGGACTTGGGAGCGCATTCCCTGCTACGCCACCGGGAACGACGTCGAGCAAAGCCTCGAATTCGGCTATACGAAGGTCAAGCTGGCACTCCAGCACGGCCCGCCCGACGGCCGCGAGGGCCTGAAGAAGAACGTCGAGCACGTCAAGCGGACGCGCGAGCTCGTGGGCCCGGACGGCGAGATCATGATCGACTGCTGGATGGCGCTGTCGGAAGCCTACACGATCCAGCTGGCCGAGGAACTGGAACCGTACCGGGTGTACTGGCTGGAAGAGGTCTTGATGCCGGACGAGTACAAGGGGTTCGGGCGCCTCAACTCCCAGATCACTTCCACCTTCCTGGCGACCGGCGAACACGAGTACACGCGCTACGGTTTCGGCCGGCTGGCCCATTACGGGGCGGTCGACATCTGGCAGCCGGACATCAACTGGTGCGGCGGCATGAGCGAGATGCAGAAGATCGGCGCCATGGCGCTGGAGCAAGGGATACCGGTGATTCCGCACGCAGGCGGCGCTACCGACTGCATCCACTACCTCGCGGCCCAGCCCCAGATGACCTGGGCCGAGACCACGATTCCCGCTCCGGGCGGCCCGCCGGAGGTCTACGAGATGTTCGCCGAGCAGCGCCTCATGAGCCGCGGGCCTGAGGGCGTGTACATCCAGCCCCCGGAAGAGCCTGGATTCGGCTGGAATATCGAGGTGGCGAACTGAAACGGGGCCGACACGGCCCACGGCCACTCAAGGGAGGATAACTCAATGCATCGTCGTAGCTTTCTGAAGCTCGCACCGCTAGCGGCGGCAGCGCCGCATGCGCTCGCCGCAGCGCCCGTCGTGGAGGACGACCTCGAGATCACCGGCGTGCGCTTGGTGACCATGCGCCCGACGCGTCCGGTGCCCAGCTACGAGCCGGCGCCGGGATCGTGGTCGACCGGCGGCGTGGAGGTCGCGAACCCGGTCTCGATCTACCCGAAGTACAAGCCGATGCGCAGCCTGTTCCGCCCTTCCGGGCCGAGGGTTGGGAGCTTCTGGGTGGAGATCGACACCAACAAGGGCGTCAAGGGCTACGGCCCGGGCGGACCCGGCGGGGGCGTGATCGTCGAAGATCACCTGACCCGGCTCCTGATGGGCGAGAATCCGCTCGACATTCAGCGGCTGTGGGACATCATGTGGCGCTCGACGATGTCGTACGGCCGCAAGGGCGTCACGGTCAACGCGATCTCCGGCGTCGATATCGCCCTGTGGGACATCGCCGGCAAGGTGCTGAACGCGCCGGTTTGGCGGCTTCTGGGCGGCCGGATCCATCCGCGGATCCCGTGCTACTGCACGGGCAACGACATCGAGCAGCACGTGGAGTTCGGCTACACGCGTCTGAAGCTGGCACTTCCCTACGGGCCCGCCGACGGCAGGCCGGGAATCCGCAAGAACGTCGAACTGGTCAAGCGCGCCCGCGAGGCC